>JALOTP010000026.1 GCA_025457865.1 Thermoplasmatota archaeon
GGGTGGCTCGGGTATGCTCAGAGGCTTCGGAGGGGGCTCGGGTCGTACCTTCACCGAGGGCTTGACAGAGGCAGGCTGACCGCCCGTAAAGGAACGGCCTTGGCTGACGGGACGGTCGATAAGACCGTTCAACCTGCCTTGGGTCGGTGTCAAAGCCCCGCTCCCGAGCTGGACCCCTTTCTTTCCCATCCCTGGGAGCATTCCCGGCATTTTTGGGGCCAAACCCTGGCTGGTGCCGACGATCCACTGAGCAGGGGCCTGTGGGGGCCTGCCGGGGAGCAGAGGTGCCCCTGCCGCTGCCGCAGGGGGCGGTCGGTGGTAGTGGGGCACATTTTGGTGGGTCGGAGGCGTATGATGCCTCCTTGATGCGATGAGGAGTACCACCAGACCGCCTGCCAGGAGAGTTCCTATAACGGCGGCCCCTATGATGATGTATGGTAGGTAGCTGTCCTCGGATATGGTGACCTTCCCCGAGACCTCGCTCTCGTGGCCTACGGCATCCTTAACCTTGAACTTGACCGTGTAGGTCCCTCCCTTGGAGTAGGAATGGGAGACCTTGGGGTCGCTCCCCCATTCCCCTTTGGAACCGTCGCCTGGGCCTTCCCTGCGGTCGGACCTTCCAAGACGACCTCAGGGGCCCGGGCATCCACCGAGAGATAGAGCATCCTCGTCGTCTCCCTGTTGCCTGCTTCATCAACACTGTAGTATTCGAGCTGGTAGGACCCCTCGTCGCCGGGAGGGAGCAGGGCACCGCTGTACCTCATGAAATCCCCGTGGCCTAGGAACCGGTAGAAGATGGAGGCCTTCCCATCGGTGCGGAGGGTTATCATGGGCAGGTCCATGTACCATCCCTGCTGGTTCGGGCTAGCATCCGTCGCATGGTTCGTCCTATCGGCGGTGCTGTCCACCTTGAACACGAGCTCGAGCCCTTCCCCCTTGTTACCTGCCCCGTCGATTATGGAGGCTTTCAATGTAGTAATGCCATCGGGCACCAGTATGGGGCGTTCGTAGCTCAGCTCCCCGGCCCCGCCAAGCCGGTAGAGGATGGTGAAGTTGCCATTATCATCATCTCCCGAAAGGGAAATGGTCGGTGCTTTGATGTACCAGTCGTTCGAACCTGAAGGCTGCTGGGGGGAGATCGTGTATCGAAGTACGGGTGGGGTTATGTCGTATGCGATACCCTCGCTCCTCTCGACCTCCCTGTTCCCGTGGGAGTCCTCCGAAAGGTAGTGTAGGACATGGCTTCCCGTTAGCGGGTAGAACGGAGATGAGTACTGGGACCATGTACCATCGGTGTCCCATCTGTAATATGTCTTGGCGCTCCTATCCTCGGTCCTGAGGGTTATGCTCATCTGCTCCACGAAGAACCCTTGCTCGTTCCTCTCGACACCACCGGTCGATAGCGTTGTCATCGGTCTATCGGTATCGACCTTGAACAGAACGTCCATCTGGTCCGCTCTGTTCCCGGCCTTGTCCGTCGCAAGCACATGGAGCTCATGCTCCCCGTCAGGGACCGGGATGGGGCTTGAGTAGGTCTGCTTGACAGACCTGTCGAGCCAGAACTCCGCTCTCTGCTCTGAGCCGACGGTTCCCAAGAGGGACACCTCCACGACGGGCGTTGTGATGTACCAACCGCCCTTTCCGTCGGGGGCGGCGGGGGCAATGACCAGCGTGACCACGGGTGCGTCCGGGTCGTACCTTATCACAGACGATGTTGCCTCACCTATGTTCCCGAAGCTGTCCTTGCCCCAGAACTCGAGCGTGTTCTCTCCTTTCAATGTCTGAAGCGACCCGGTGTACTTCTGTTCCCCCCCTCCGTTCCACCTGTACCTGATATCGCACGGCTCTGAAGGTAGAAAGGAGAGCTGTGGGTCGTTGATGTACCATCCGGATGCACCGTCAGGGTTCTGCACCTGTTTGACCAAGGTGACCTTGGGCTGTGTGTTGTCGGTCAGGACCAGAGCTGCCTGGAACGGTCTATGGCCGCTCTTGGTGACGGTGAGCTTACCGTTGGCTGTGGTCGTTATCTCGAATGGGACGATCGCCTTCCCGTACTGGTCAGTGACGGCCTTTGATGAAATATCCATAGATGCGGACCTTATGCATACAACGGCATCCGGGACGGCATTGCCCTGAGCGTCCGTGACGCTCACACTGAAGTTGGTGTACCTGTCGTTCTCGTGAGAGTGAACCACATTGAGCGCCTTGGGCTCGGCGGTCCACAGTTCCGTATCCGGAGGGCCTAGGACAGAATGCTCCACCCAGGCGTTGTAGGCGAACTCGTAGGAGTAGAAGTAGGCGGACCATTGAGTGTAATAGTATTCCTTGGCCTCGAGCATGATCTCGGCCATGGACCTCTTTCCACCGGCTATCATCCTCAGCACATCCTCCTGGATGCCCGGGGCACCAGGGGTGTACTGATGGGGTGTGAACCCTATACCTCCCTCCGTCGTCCTCACTGCCCCCAGATAGGCGATCGCTCCGCCGTTGGGATTCTCGGTGAACTCCTCGGATATGGAGTCGAAGGATGCATCATCGAACCAATTGGTCTCGCAGGACATGGCGAATATCAGGGGTAGCCTTGCCCCGTTGGAGAGCGATGAAGCCTCGTTGACCGTGTAGATTATCGTATTCTGGTCCTGGGTACCTTCCGACCAGACAGCATAATGCCCATGCCCCATGTAATTGACGGTGCTGAACCCCGATGTCAGACCATCCTGAATGTTGCCGTAGGTCAGGTACTTTGCACCTGTCGTTTGCTGCGTGGGTCCCTGGCTGTAGTACCTATCAACACTGCCATGGACCCTGTCCAGGTAGAGGTCCCATAGGTCCTCGCTCTCCGTCGGGCCGTCATCCGGAACATGTGTGGTGGACCCGAAGAAGGCCGCCGTTCCCGACCAGGGGCCGGCGGGAGGGTTCTTCTCGTAGGAGACCACCTTCCTTGCCCAGCTCTGGGCCTCGGCCTCTGTATCAAGCGATATCCTGCTCACGTACACCTCAGGCTCCATGTCAGTTATGTCCCCGATCTCGCCCCATCTACCGTCCCCGTCCTGGTCCCAGTTGGTGTATGGGCCGTCAAGACAGGAGTAATATGTATCGGCGGGGAGGTACTGGGGCTCACCGTAGTAAGGGTCAAGGTCATACACCATCCTTGAAGGGACGAACCTTGGCTCACCGGCCAAGAGGACCCACCTCAGCGTCTGTCCATCACCGAAGAACGAGTCCCGAACGTAGCTCCAGATGGAGGCGGGTCCGTCAAGCGCAGGGTATGCAGAATTGACCGTGGAATAACCGACGACCGTAAGGGTCTTTCCCGTTTCCCTCTTCCATTCGACATAATCGTTCAGGTCGTCCATGAACGGGTCATGTGCTATCACGAGCAGTTCCGTACCCGGGGTATAGCTTGTCGGAGGGTCGACCCTGGTAGGTTGGAGCAACAGGTTGGCGGGAGCGGTCCCTACATCGACCATGATCTCCACCTTGGAGTAGACAGTGAGCTCGTTCAATGAGGGATCGTAGTCCATGGGAGCGTAAGTGACGCTGTAGCTCGAATGCCTTGTCCCGTTCTCCCAACCGTAGCCAAGATGGGTCCAGGTAACGGACCGGGCCGGGTACGGACCATTGGACGTATATGCATTCTCGTCAGTACTTAGCATATTATCGGTGCCCAGGTCCCAGTCCTCGTTGCCTATCATGGCTGGTTCGAACGAAGGTGGTATGGGATGGTCAAGTAGGACCTTTTCCGGTCCGGTCCGGACCAGAGCTATGTCCCTGATGTCGGATTTGACCTCCAGCCTTTTAACAAGGACAGGGACGGATGGCCCACCGTCCGTGGGTGGATAGATGGCCCCATCCATGACGGGTAAGGTCCAGAGCCTATCGGAAAGTGCCATCTCCTTGAGGGTGATCTCGGGCGTCATGAGCTTGTATCGGACACCAGATCCTTCGATATCTGGGACCGTACCTTTTCCCCTCGCCCCTGTGGCTTGGTCCGATATACCCGCAAGCATCGTCAGGACCAGGGCCGCTGTAAGCAGGAATGATAACAGGAATGGGGCAGGCCTATGCATCTAAGCTCACCGGACCGTATCGAACTGGGCCATCAATAAAGGTGCTCCTTAAAAAGCTATTCTGTTCCATTATTGACCGTTCATATCATGCTATCGCAAGGGCTTGTTTCCATCTCATCGGGACAAAGGTTATTTCGGGCCACCCCTTTCACTGGTTCGGATGACCCCCGCATCCGAGGACGGACTCACACCGCTCATGAGGCAGTACCTCTCCATAAAGAAACAGCACCCTGACAAGCTGGTGATGTACAGGATGGGGGATTTCTACGAGCTCTTCTTCGAGGATGCTGAGATAGCCTCGAGGGACCTCGAGATCACCTTGACTGCAAGGGACAAGGCAATGGACGGGGAAGGGCGCATTCCTCTGGCGGGTATCCCTTACCACGCTCTCGACAATTACCTCCCCAGGCTGATCAAGAAAGGACATAAGGTAGTCATAGTGGAGCAGGTCGAGGACCCAAAAAAAGCGAAAGGGATCGTAAAGAGGGAGGTGGTCAGGATAGTGACCCCGGGGACCCTGCTTCTCCCGGATGGGGTCCAGGAGAGCACGAACACCTACCTTGCCGCGATCATCAGGAAGCTCTCTGAGGACAGGACCCATGATATGCCCCTGTCCGAGAGCAAAGGCCTTACGGAGGAGAGGGTAGTGCTCCCCAATGCCACCTACGGCATAGCCCACCTGGACGTATCCACGGGCGATTTCCTATCCACCGAGATATCCGGGGATACGCCATTTCAGCGACTTGTATCGGAACTTATGAAGTTCCAGGCATCCGAGGTCATCCTCCCCCAATCGCTCTGCAAACAGGAGGACCTGTTCTCGGAGCTGAAGCTCCATCTAGGCCAGGGAGTATGTTTCACGGCCTTCCCCGACCATTTCTTCCTGGAGGCCCAGACCGAGGTCGTACTCAAGGAGCAGCTAGGGGTGGTATCCCTCGATGGGCTCGGACTAGGAGGCAAACCCCTTGCCCAGGCGGCGTCCGGTGCAGTGCTATCCTATGCCAGGGAGAACCAGCTCTGCCCCCTCGGCCATATCAGAGGCCTCAAGGTCTATTCGAGCTCCGATTTCATGGTCCTGGATTCCACCACGCTGAAGAACCTGGAGGTCGTAAGGTCGGCAAGGGACTCCTCGGTCAAGGGTACGCTCCTTGAGGTCCTTGACAGGACCAGGACGGCCATGGGCTCCAGGCTCATGAGGTCCTGGCTCCAGCAGCCGCTGATGGACATAGAGCAGATAGGCAGAAGGCTGGATGCGGTATCGGCGCTCCACGGAGACCTCTTCCTCAGGTCGGATATGGCCGATGTACTGAGAAAGGTCACTGATATAGAGAGGACGGTGATGAGGCTCTCGACCAATAGAGGGAGCGCCAGGGACCTCATCTCCCTTGCTGGTGCATTAGAGGCGTCGAGGTCTTTGAAAGCGCTCCTTGGAACTTCCCCGACGGTGGGTAAGAGCACGCTCCTCTCGGACCTTGGTTCATCGCTCCAGGACCTGACCGGGACCATATCCCTGATAGGTTCCGCCATAGTGGACGCACCTCCATTGTCCACCACGGAAGGGGGAATGTTCCGCAAAGGATACTCCCTGGAACTGGACGAGATATCGACAGCATCCATCTCCGCTAAGGGATGGTTGAAGGAGTTCGAGTCCTCCGAGAGGAACAGGACCGGTATAAGGACCCTGAAGGTGAAGTACACCGGTGTCTTCGGTTATTTCATAGAGGTGACCCAGAGCAATCTGGGGCAGGTCCCGCCCGAATACATCAGGAAGCAGACCGTGGCGAACGCCGAGAGGTTCATAACGCCCGAGCTCAAGGAGAAGGAATCCATGATCTTGAGCTCAGATGAGAGGTCGGCCAAGCTCGAGAAGGAGCTGTTGGAGGGGCTGGTCCTCAAGGTGCTCGGGGACAGGGAGGCCATCCAGACGACTGCCAGGGCCATAGGGGTTCTGGATGTGCTGTTGTCGCTAGCAGAGACCGCCGCCTCAAGGAACTACACCAGGCCCATCGTGGATGACAGCAGAATGATATCCCTCTCCCGGTCCAGGCATCCAGTCATAGAGGATAAGGTGGATTGGGGCTTCGTCCCGAACGATGTGTTACTGGACGGCGAAGGGCAGAGGTTCATGCTCCTCACAGGCCCCAACATGGCGGGGAAGTCGACCTTCATGAGGCAGGTGGCCCTCTGTGTGATAATGGCGCAGATGGGCTCTTTCGTTCCCGCGAGCTCCGCAAGGATAGGCCTTGTTGACAGGGTGTTCACCAGGGTCGGGGCTTCGGACGACCTTGTAAGGGGCCGCTCGACGTTCATGGTGGAGATGCTGGAGCTCGCCAATATCATGAACGGGGCCACGAAGCGATCGCTCGTCATCCTGGATGAGATAGGCAGGGGTACTTCGACATATGACGGTCTTTCCCTGGCCTGGGCCGTCGTCGAGCATCTATCGGACAGTGCTGGACCGGGATGCAATACTATATTTGCCACACACTACCACCACCTGACGGAGCTCGAGGGGGCCCTTGAAGGTGTCGTGAACTTCTCCATGGCGGTCAAGGAGGATGAGAAGGGCATTACCTTCCTGAGGAAGGTCATACTGGGTCCTGCCTCCAGGTCATATGGTATAGAGGTTGCGTCGCTGGCGGGCATACCCGCATCCGTCGTCGAGAGGGCCAGAGAGGTGCTGAAGGAGATGGAGGGAAGGTACGGGCTCGAATCCAATAACGGTAAGACAGCCCATCCACCACTTCCGGTCAGGGGTCCTGGACCAAGGAACAGGGCTGTCCAGATGATACTCTTCCCGACCGAGGATATGCTGAGCTCCCAGGGGATCGACCCTATCAGAGAAGAGATAGAGAAGCTCGATATCAACAACATGACCCCCCTTCAGGCGATGGAGGCGTTGTACAAGCTCAAGAAGAGGACGGACGATCGATAAGACTGTGAAGTATAACACAAAGTATAATTATATTATAGGTTATACATGATCGATCCAATATGGTCCAAACTGTGGTCAGAAAATGGGGCAACTCCTTCGGTATAGTCCTCCCCAAAGGTCTTGTCCGGGAGAGCGGACTCGACGAGAACGATATCGTAGAGGTCAATGTCCATAAGGTGACGGACCTTAGGTCTTTGTTCGGCAGGTTAAGGACGGATAGACCGACACAGAGCATTAAAGATGAGATGAGGGCTGGTTGGGATGGATGACGTATTCTATGACAGCTATGCGATCATAGAGTTCCTTAAGGGGAATCCTAGATACCTGCCATATTTCGAGAGACCTATTGGTGTTACCACTAAGCTCAACCTCATGGAGGTCTATTACTCAATACTTCCGGACGAGGTCCTTGCCGATGAGACATATTCCTCGTTCCTATCGACCGTCATAGACCCCACAGATGAGGAGATAAGGGCAGCTATGAGGACAAGAAGGTCATTGAAGGAAAGAGGCCTCAACGTGAGCTATGTGGACTCCCTCGGTTATCAGGTATCAAGGAGCAGGAACAAGAGGTTCTTGACCGGGGACAGGGAGTTCGAACACCTATCAGGTGTTGAGTTCGTTAAATAGTGTCGAGCTCATCATCCATCGGTGTATCCGATTTTATAAATAGTCGGCCCAGGATTTGCCCATGAGGAGGCATCAGTTGAAAGTCGCTCTCGCCGGCGCTACCATAGACCGCAGGTTCTGGAAAGAGGACAGGGCGGCGACCCCCGAGACCATCTCCGCGGCATATGCCAGGGTCTCCCACAGCCCCAGGGAGCTCTCGGTGCTCAGGGATGAGGCCGTAAATGAGGTGGACAAGGCAAGGGCCTCCAACGAACGGATAATCTACAGGATGGGGCACTCTTCCGTCGCCGAGCATGCCGTCTTCAATCTGGACGTCTCCGACTGCTCCAGGCTCCTTGTGGAGTTCATAGAGCATCACAGGCTCGCCTCCTACACCGAGAGGTCGCAGAGGTACGTCTTCTTCGGGAACAAGACCTTCGTGCTCCCAGATGAGCTCAAGGGCACGCCCCTTGAGGAGGAGGTCAGGAAGCTAGAAGGGGACAAGTTCGACCTGTACAATAAGGTCGCAGCGGACCCGGCGCTCAAGGAGCGTTTCGGGGACGGTCTTCTGGAACAGGCTCGTTACGTTCTGGGATTGACCTGCCCCACGGACATAGGACTTACCGTGAATGCCAGGGAGGCCGAGCACATGATATCACAGGGGGCCGCCCACCCTCTGTCAGAGGTCAGGGAGTTCTCCAAACAGCTCCTTGAGGTGACATGTCATCTGGCACCCTCACTGATCAAGTACACGAAGAAGAGCGACCATGCAGAGAGGGCAAAGAGAGAGATAGCATCCGTCATGTCCTCATCGGGGACCGCTTTTTCGGGACCGGAGCGAGAGACATCTGTCAGGGCCGCTCCCGAAGGTCCAGGTATCTGCTCCGGAAGGCCCACCACATGCGATGACCCCGAGACCGAGATAGCTGCGACCTTGATATTCGAGAACAGCTCCCTGCCCTTCTGCAGGGCAAGGGAGATAGCAGGGGGTATGAGGGACGAAGAGCTCATGGACCTGTTCCTTCCGGTCTTCAGGAACTATCCGGTCCACGCATCCCTTCCCCGCGCCTTCGAGATGATGGACCTGACCTTGAGCTTCCATATTTCCGCCTCTGCCTTCGCCCAGCTGAAAAGGCACAGGATGGCGACCATCATCACTCAGCCCTATGACCCCGGGCTCTGGGAGACGCCTGAGGTCTTTCTCTCGAGCAAGGACCTGACAGAGAGGTTCTGGGACCTCATGAAACGCTCAAGGGAGCTCTATGGAGCAATAACGAGGGCAAAGGACAGGAATGTGGCAGAGTACGTACTGACCAACGCTCATAAGAGAAGGGTCATCTTCAAGGCTAACTTGAGGGAGATGTACCATTTCGTCAGGCTGCGGTCGGACGTTCACGCACAGGAAGAGATACGTGTCATATCCGACATGATCGTTCAAGAGATGAAGAAAAGGTTCCCGGTGGTCACCGCGATGCTGTGCGGAAAGGATGGCTACCCGGGGGCAAGGGAAAGGATAATGGGCTGCTATGCCGATGATGGCATTGGACCCGACCCATTAAAAGAAGGCAAGAGGTGAAAACGATGATAGCTGGAACGTGCTATGTCTGCGGAAAGCCTGCTTTCAGGACCTGCCTCCTCTGCGGCAAGGCCTCCTGCAGGGAGCATCTTGACGAGAAGGGGTTCGCCTGCAGGAGCTGCGCCCCCGGGGCGAAGAAGAACAGGGCATCCAAAGGCCCTGGTGACCCAGGTGGGGTGATGGGTTGAGGTGCTCGGTATCCCTTGCGGACCTAGGCCAGCCTGCGGTGGATACCATCTCTGATATGCTTGAGGGGATACGAAGAGCTGAGAGGCCGGCATATTCGGTCTTCGAGCCAGATATTGATGCGATAGAGAGCGCAGCATCCCTCCACAAAGATGCGGAGCACCTCATAGTCATAGGGAACGGGGGCAGCGTCACAACGCTCAAGGGGCTCTCCTGGCTTGCCCCAAAATGGGAGGGGCGGCTTCACATCATCGATACGCTGGACCCCTCTTACATCTCCAGGGTCAGGTCCAGGATAGATGGCAAGCGGACCCTGGTAATGGCCGTTTCAAAGTCCGGTAAGAACTTGAACGTCCTGGAATCGCTTACCGCTTTCAGGGGACTCCCGGCGATGGTCGTGACCTCAAGGCCAAGGAGCCCGTTGGGGATGCTGGCAAAGGCCAATGGATGGAAGATCGTCGAGGTTCCCGATGGCATAGGTGGGCGGTTCTCCGGCAGGACCGCTTCGGCCCTGCTCCCCGCTGCTGTCATGGGCATAGACATCAAGGCCGTCTCATCGGGAATGGGGGAGGCATACGAGGCCGCTGTCAAGGAGAAGGACCTGCTGGACCTTTCCGGCGGTCTCTATCTCAAGGAGAGGCTCGGGTCAAGGGCCCTCTTCGTTCCTGTCTATTCCAGGGCCTACTCGGGGTTCAACCCCCTTGTGACCCAGCTCCTTCACGAGACACTCTCCAAGGAGAGGAAGGGGCTGACGGCGCTATGCTTCGAGGGACCAGAGGTCCAACATCATACCAATCAGAGGGTCCTTGATGGACCGGAGGATGTCATGACCCTCTTCGTGACCAAGAAGGGAAAGGACGGGTCTACCGTCCAATGGGAGGGTGCCGAGGGCGATATCATGCTTGGGGAGAGGGCTCTTAGTGAGATCGGTGGCTATACACTGGGAGAAGCTCTCAGGTGCGAGTACGAAGGTGTTATGACGCATATGAGGGACGAGAAGATGCCTTTTGCACATATCCAGATGGAAGGCGAGGGTCCATCGGACATAGGGTATTACATTGGAATGTGGCACTACCTTGCATATTTCTTTGCCCTGCTTCGCAGGGTCAACCCTTTCGATCAGCCCGCTGTCGAGAAGGCAAAGGAGATCGGACAGGAACTTAGGTTGAAACATTGATGGAGCGGTCATTTGATAGCTATAGACCAATAATTATTTGGACGACTCATGGACATCATTCTATCATTTGATATCATACATGCCATTCAATGTCCGACCTGTCGGACCTACTTTTATTCTCAGGTCAACATCGACCTCATCCTTTCAAGAAATGAACCCGCATCAATTATGACAGATCGTAATTCCTCGGTGGATGGAGGGGGGGTGAAAGAATATTGTTCGTTGTGTCTAGAGTTCCTCACATGATTCCATACATGATCCCAAAGACGGAGCTGCGATCCTTAATAAGCCTCTATCCAGGCATTCCTTGAACTTATCCGATGTTCTCACCCGCCAACACCACCGAGCCGCATTTGAGGTTACTGTAGAACAGAGAGTTCCGTTCTTTCATCTCATTGAGCTTATGATCGGTGAGGGTCAATATATTCACTTCAGCGTGGGTCCTATCCGAAAGTATCTTTCGAAAAAGGGCTATCCTTGAATTATCTATCTCGTCAACAATTACCCATACATCCACATCGCTCTCGAAAGAATTGGTACCCTCGGCCCAACTTCCGTAAATACCGACCCCCCTAGCCCAGGTCACATCAATATCATCTATCGATATCCTTGCGAGGTTCAGCAATCTTTTGGTCGCTTTGACGATAGCCGAGTCCTTGACATGGTAGGTCCTTCCGCTCTTGGTTAGTATTCCACGGTCGACCAGCATGTTGAGGTATATGGAAACAAGCCCCTTATTGACCCCCGTTCTATACGTGACATCTTTGTTCAAAGATGGTCCGTTAATTAGCATATCCTCGAGGATACGGATCCGCTCGGGACTCGATAATAGACCATATAGCTTCATCGAAAAGGAATAAAGTTTATAATTCATAAACTTTTTGTTTATGTTTTATAAACAAGATCAATTCTACAGAATGGTCTGGTATTTAAAAGACCCTGGTCAATTGAGCTATGATCAAGGGATCGAGTCGGAGTCCATGAACTTATCCTTGTAGTACAATCTAACAGTAAGTTCGAATGGAGCAAGCTCATCCACGACCTGGACCCTGATGATGAAATTGACCGTCTTGCTCGGTCCGATATCGCCACCTGTATAATTGATCCTTTCCTTCTTGATGTTCTTGCCTGAGATCATGATGTGGAGCTCGGATCCATCCACCGTGTCCTTACCTTGGTTCGATATGGACAGACCCACATCGTCAGTATCCATGTATAAAGTATCACCGGATTGATATCCATCCCTATTGATGGAGATTTCCATAGAGTCGCCCTGCAGCATCGGTCCGATCAGGGCCAATAACAGGACCCCGAAGAGGATAGCGACACAGACACCGAAGGCGATGATCAAGATACTGTACTTCTTGAGGACCGATGGTTTAGGCGCCGGTTCCTCCACCTTCGGACCCGTGGAAGGGACCTCAATGATCATCGTATTGGAATCCTTTACAGGCCCAGATGGAGCTATATCACGGTTATTCTTGTAGAAATCGAAATCGTCTTCCCCCATGGATATCAACATGAGGTAAAGGTCGTAAGGGTTATTTTTTTTTATTCATTTTCACCCTCCCCCCCTACCGGGGTTTAAAACCAAGAAAGATCTTCCAAATCCTGTGAAGAATATGGCCTCAGGACCTTCTTTCTGTCCCGAATGCGGAGAGCAAACTTTGATGATGATGGGGACATGCCCCTTCTGCAACAACCCGGACTGCGATCTAAAGGGTTGCTCTTTATAACTTAACTGCGAACTGTGAACTTTTCATCAAGATGCTCATCAGTCACTGCGATCATTCCTCAGGACCCGTACCTGTCCTCCTGCTCCTAGCCATAACGACGAGCAGGAAAATGATGACCAGGAACAGCAGTATGATGACAGACAAGGCCACAATAGCTATAAGGACGAATGCCAGGCCCGTACTATCGTCATCATCCGGCCTATCATCATCCTCATCATCGGTATCATCATCGTCGGTCACATTGTCATCATCGTCATCGGTGATGTTGTCATCATCATCATCATCATCCGTCACGTTATCATCATCGTCATCACCAGTCCCGTTGTCCACCGGAACGGAGAGCACTGTGATGGAGAACGGGGTCGAGACCCTCATAGATGGACCGGCCTCGGACACTATGGTCCCCGTCCAGTTCCCAGCGGATAAATTCTCCAATTGGACCGAGAAGGTTCCGTCGGTCCCCGTAAGCGTCGAGTTCGACCGTTCGCGGTCCCCGATCCAAGCCGCCACTGGCAACCCGGGGATAGCGAACGAATCCTCTCTCAGTACCGTCCCGTTGATCCAGAAAGATCCACCCTCGGCGATCTCGGTCGCGTTCAATGCGAAATCAAGTATCAGGTAATGCTCGATAGGCGTCACCGGCCCTGTCCCATTCCGGACCAACCAGGCGATGCTCGATGTTTGGAATCCATCACCGATGATAGAGGCCTTGACCGCATAGCGATCGGAGGTCAGACCAGTCATATCGAACTCGGTGAACCTGGAGACGTTCCCGCCCGAAGCGATCGAAATGGTACCGTTCATCTCGGAGATCGGTGTGGAAAGGTTTGTGAGGAGACCTATTTCGAACCTGCCTTCCAACGTTTCAAGGACGTTCGGGTTCGGGAAATGGACAGTGACGTTCACAACGGTCTCGTTCTCGAACTCTTCCGGATCGAGGGATATCATAGGAGATGCCACATCGACGGTACCGACCTCGAACGGGAGCGAGTAAGCTCCAACGAAATTCCCGCCACCTGTCCTCAATTCAATCACGAACTCGTAGGTCCCGGGGTCGGACCCAGCGGTGTCCCATTCGTCATCGAAGGAAGTCGTTCCATTGATGTATATCAACTCGGAGGACAGCTCCCTGACGACCGAGCCGTCCATGGAAATCCAAGCCGAGAACGATACCTCCTCGCCCGAGCTACCAACGAGCTCGAACGAGAAGGGAACTATCCCTGCTTCTGGCTCGCCAGACATGACGTTCCCGATCTGAACGGTGCAAGCCTCGGTCTCGTATGAGATGGACCACGACGAGCAGAACCTTCCCTGCAGTGAATCCACATTATACTCGAACGGGAAGATCCTCACCAGCAGGTCGTTACCATCAGTCCCTGCTACGACGCTCCAGTTGGAGGTCCAGATGGGATAGAACCCATCGTCAGGGTCCCCCTCCATCATCACCCTTGATGTGGCCCCAGCACCATCGTATTGCGGGCCTGTGTACAGCGGCATTGACAATGCCTGATAATATGTCCATTCCCCTGTCATCGACACTTCCACTGAGGTCACTCCGGCCCCTGGCCCCAACGGGACCCTTTGAACTACGAATGGGAGTATGGGATGACCGATCTCGTACAGCTCGTAACCTCCCTGGATACCTACACCGGTCCCGTCCGAGACGTTGTAGAACTCCGGCTCCGGTATTGCGACATCTACCGGTCCCGCCCGTGAAGGCGGTCCCCTGGACCCACGCCCCAGAGGCGATCCATCCGTCCCGAAGGCTGGGTCCCCGTAGAGATTGTACATCCTGGACCACGTCAGACCGGACGAGGTATCGGCAGCGGAATATTCGACCTCGTAATCCCTGAGGGCCTTCCCGATCGGGGTCCCACTGACGTAATCCTCTATCATGGCGATGGCCCTGTTGTTCGGATTGCGCGACGACACCATAGTCGCCCCGATGTAGATGCCTGCCCCGTTCCGCATGGCGGATTGGGAAAACGAGTTGGTCTGGTCATGGAACCTCCCCGAGAGGCAGACCAATCCGATCATCACCGGGTGGTGGCCTTCCGATGTGATCCCGATGGTGTCAAGGTCGTTGCTTCCGACCAATCCGGACCAGGCCGCTTCGTTACCGTGGTCCCTGTAGACCATGAGGTCCCTGTCCGTCATAAAAGGGATGACCGCATCCTTGAACCTCTGCCCACATTGTCCGTAGTCCATAACGAAAGCGTGATCGGAGGATGTCGTGACAAGGACCTGGTCGTTCTCGGGATTCGTCGTTGGCGAGACCCAGAGTGCGCAATCGTCCTCCACGTTCGTCAGAAGGCTATCTTCGGACTTCGGGACGAGATCGCCGGAGTCGTCGACATCGAGCCAGCAGATTTTGAAATAGCCGTGGCTGTCATGGTTCAGGACGACCGCCTCGCCCCGATCGTTACGTGAGGATGGTAGGAAGTTACCCGCGCCGAAACCGTCCTCGTAATCGAAGCCGCCCACGGGAATGTCCAACTCCTCCCAGGTGCCGGAGGCGGGTGGGGGCCAAAGAAAGACCCTGAGAGCGTCGGATTGATGGTCCGCGAGGACGATGTCCAGGTCCCCGTCGTCGTCCATGTCGGATGCGGCCATCCGGCTGTTCGTATGGATATCGCCCACCACATAAGCTGCTGGAGGATCGAACCGGAAGATCGTGTCGCATCCTGCGCTGGAGAAGAAGACCTCGCTGTATCCGTCCCCGTTCTGTTCGAAGGAAAGGACCCCGTCCCAGGCCTGCCAATCGTCCGTTCCGTACGAGTCCTCCAAATTACCATCGGTATCGTAGAGGTTGAGCAGGTTCCTATCGTCCCCGAGGGTCATGATCCCGATGAAGGTCTCGGCGGGCCTCTCGTATAGGAATACCGTATCCCACTCATCGATGCTCTTGGTGAACTGCGAAGATGCCCCGGTCTCGGGATGGAGTATCCTTACCGATTCCCCTGTGGGATCGATGGTCAAGATCTCGTTGTCCCCATCCCTGTCGATGTCCCCGGCGGTCATGTGCCTGCTCAAACCGTCGGACTGGACAGAGCTCAACTCGGTAACAAGGTACGTGCTCTTATGGAACATCAGGCAGGAGTCCATCAAAGGACCGATAGTGTCGCGGATATCCTGGGCGCTCTCATGGAAGGGAAAGACCCCGTTCCCGGCACCCGCCACTACCAGTCCTCTTCCATCGTTCTCGGATACCATTACCCCCCTCGACACGTTCAATGAGGACATTATCGGTACGAGTAGGTCCTCTGGGGTCCTGCCGAGGAACCTTCCGACGATCAGTTTGGGCGCGTTTCCGCCATCGAGGTTCGAATATCCCTGATCCGATCCATCGACATTCGAGTACGTCCAAATGGGGATTATCTCGTCCTCGCCAAGGATGGCCAGGTAGCCGTCGTCCCTGAAATCCGGATCCAGCAGGTCAGCCCATTCATCGATCCTATCCAGGATATCGGTCGGACCTGGCGAAGCACCACCCACGTTCTGAATGAATCCGAATACTCCGTTCTTCTCGACCAGGAGCTCGCCGGCCGAACTGAAGAGATCGAAGTACCCGTCGGCGAACGCCATATTGTCCATCAACTGTTGGGGGTTCGTCAACATCAGGTAGTTTGATCCGCCTATCGCACGTCTGACCCCGGCCTCCATGATATATCCGTCAGCGAAGTTCATGGCCGGTATCCACGTACGTTCGCTGTAAGCGATGTGGCCGTCATCCCTCTCGTATGTATATGAGGTAGTGAACATGTCCTCTCCCGATAGCCTTTCCCATCCAATCGTCCACTCCTCGGAATCGTACAACAATGGAATGCATCTGTATCTTAAAACGACCTCATCGCCCGGATCCAGATGGTCGACCTCGAGCACTACCTCCCAACGTAGTCCCGGATCGGAGGCAGGAACTGTCCCCTCCTCTCCATCGATAGGGATGAAACCCTTGATGTTGTCGACGATCCTGATATTCCGGGCGGTCCCCCTACCATGATTGGAGACCTCGAGCGGTACGGTGATCTCGGTCCCATCGCTCTCGATGTTGAGCCGACGGACCCAGATGTCAGGGTCCGGGGGATCTAAAATGTTGTCGGTCGAGAACGACCGGATCGCCGTTACAGAGTAGCCTTCGTTGTTGTAAACGCGAAGCTCGATCTCATGGTCACCGTCGGAAACGGTCGTCGTGTCGAAATAGAGGTTGGCCCCGTAGAAGGTGCCCTCTGTATGGAGGGGTACGTCGAATTCGACCTGAACGTCATCGACAATCCATGTCGCGTTCGCAATTCCGGAATCGTCCGTGCACCGGGCATAGAAGAAGGCCGTCCCGCTGTAGGGCGTGTCACGAACTGTGAAATCCACCTTCGGCAATCTGCTGATAAGCGGCTCCACGGAGCATTCGGATGAGAATCTGGTCGTTTCTCCGGCGAGGTTGGTCATCACGGCAACCATGGTATGGTCACCTTTCTTGACCGATGAGAAATCGAAGACGATGCCCGTCGTATCCTCTTTCCCAGATCCCCCCTTCGATCCGATCAATTTCCCGTCAAGATAGAAATCGACCTTCTTGATCCCAGTCGGATCCGAACCAATGAACGGGATCGCGACTTTACCCGAGACGTTCCTTAAAAGTTCCGAAACGAAGCTCCCGGTGGGGGATCCCGTCGGGGAGGGGGTTTTTGTCAACAGGGACCCGATGGAGGATTCCACTTTCTTGCCGTATTGATCTGTGCAAACGATCTTGTAGAGATACTGTGTTGAGGAGGAAAGGCTCGATATCTCGGCCGATCCCTTCTTCGACAGCGCTTTGGTCATCGTGGTCTGGGTCAGTTCGGAGGACCTGCCGTAATCCACAACGGAATCGGTGGGGACACTGGTCTCCCACACGATCGTCGCATTGTTCTTTCCCGTATACTGAACGGTCGGTGGCTTGGTGAAGGTTGGTCTAGGCCTGTTCTGCCAGGTGATCACTAGCGTATTATCCGTCTCGTCGGATTCCTCGACGACGTTCCCTTCGTCCGCCGTCACCTTTATGGTGACCGGCGAGACGGCCCGATCCCATTTCCAGGTCGTGTTCAGCGTGACCGTTTGGTCTGGGGATATCGGAGGCTTCCAGTGAACTGTATCTACTTCGCTCCCGTTGACGTAGAGGACCGTGTCGAAGCCATAGGATGTTGGTTTGACACCATTGTTCCACACCATGATCCTGGCCGTCCCTGTCGCGGGATCGTTGAAGATGGAAATTGGGACCAAATTGGGCAGGTCCCTTTCCCATCTCTCCGTCCTCTCATCGTTGGTCCTGTTCTGGTCGGGGATCCCGTGCTGGGGATCGTAGATATTGACCTTGAGAGCGACCTTGATCCATCCATACGGCAGAAGGTTCGTAAAGGTGACGTTGACCATTGTATCAGGCCAAGTGATGCCGACGACCTCGGTCTCCATGAATTTCCCGTCGATGGTCAGGTTGACACCGAAGAAACCGCTGAAAGTTCCTCCTATGTTCTTTACCCGGCAGTTGATCTCGGTCCCCTTCGTGGTCCATATATCAATGACCGTAAGGTCCGGATCGGTCGGGGCGCGGAGAGGCATCTCGTGACCAGATGTGAACACTGGCATAGATAGGATGATACACAATATCAGTACGATCAGCGGCCCCTTCTTTCCTCTTCCATCCATAATGAACTGCCCCATACCGCCAATGACTTGGGGGATAGATAAGGATTTACCAGCTACCTTCGGGTAGGACCAAGACAAAGGCCTTGATATATCATGCGTCCTGAGGGTGGTTGAGAACTGCTACTGAGTGTGTTGTGGTGGTGCTTCGACGGGAGGTTGGACCTCTGGCTGTGGGGCAATAGGCGCGGGAGCCTCCATGGAGGTCTGGACCTCAGTAGGGGGTTGTTCCCCGCTATATGTGTCCAAGGGTCCTGATGCAGGTTGGTCTCCCATCTGCGCCGGTCCCAGTTCCGGGACCGGGGCCGGGGGTGTGACCTGCATCAGAGGCTGCTCGTTGTAAGCGCCGTAGAGCTGCTGCTGCGGCGGTGCGGGTGGGACCGGTAACTGCTGGGTTCCGGGCGGGAACTGGTACATATCCATTCCCTGGTCCACGATTGGCGGCGGTGCCTGTTCAGGGGCTTTCCTCTTCCTCAGGACAAGGAACAATACCAGACCTGTGATCGCTGCCATCGCTAAAAGGGCAAGGACCAACCACAGGAGCCAGCCAAGTCCGCCTCCCCCGCCGCCCTCCTTCTCCAGCTCCATCGAAGCAGTAGATGATGCAACGCTGTTGCCAACTGAGTTCGTAGCCTTCACAGTGTACACGTATTTCACACCCGGCTTGACATCCTTGTCAAGGTAGGTATTGATCCCGGGACCGACGGAGCCAACCAGCTTCATCTCGCCGCCGTCGTCGGACCTGTAGATCTCGTAACCCGTTATGGAGGCCCCACCAGTATCCTCCGGTGGTTCCCAGAGGACCTTGATATAGGATCCAGAAGCCTCGGTCCTCACATTGCGGGGTGCTGAAGGGGTCCCAAGAGGCCTGATAGAAATGGTCTGGGTCGGGAGCGAATCACCCATGATGTTCTTGGCTATCAGCCTGTAATAATAGACCTTGCCGTTGGTCACATTTGTGTCCTCAAAGGACAAAGAGCCAGGTCCTATGGCCTGTATCACGTCCAGGCTGGATTCGACCTCTCCTCTTAGGACCTTGTATCCGGTAATGGGTGTGCCGCCGTTCTTCTCTGGGGGGAGCCATGAGACCTCGACGAGCTTGTTCCCACCTTTAAGGGTGAAGTTCCTTGGGGCAGAAGGCACTCCCAATGGAATTGCATTTACCACAGAGGAAGGTCCAGAGAACCCGATAGATGTCATGGCACGTACGACGTACTTGTAGGTGATACCGTTCTCCACTTTGGTATCGTTATAGCTCGTTGAGCTGATATTGACGACCTCATTGAACTCCTCCCAGGACGTCTGGTCCGTTCCCCTGAGCACAAAGTACCGCATTATTGCAGAACCCCCATCCTTAACAGGTTTTGACCAGGAGAGCTGGACGTATCCGTCGCCTGGGACAGCCTTCAGATCGACGGGCGGGTCTGGGAGCCCTATTGGAATGCCGGTCATCATCTCGCTCTTCTTGGAGTCCCCCATGATGTTGAAAGCGGTCACGTAGCAGTAGTATATCCTGCCGTTGACCAGACCTGTCATGTTGTGATCACGGACATCGGGACCTACCTCACCGACGAGCTGGAGCTGGCTGGTATCATCGATCTGATATATGTGGTAACCCAGGACCGGAGTGCCCCCGTCCACCTCAGGTGCCTCCCAATAAAGGTGGACATACCCATCCCCCCACCCGGGGGGAAGGACCTTGGGTTTGCCCGGGGTCCCTAAGGGGGTGGAGCTCACAACGGCCGGAACAGACTCTCCCAGGCTGTTGAACGCTGTGACGTTGTATGTGTAGGTCACACCATTGGTCACGGTAGTATCGTTGTAGGTAAGGGCGCTGCTGGTGAGGGACATCAATAATTTGAAGGGGGTCGATGAGTTGGACCGGTACACCTTGAACCCGTTAAGCAGCAACCCACCGTTGTCTAGAGGTTCCACCCAGGACAGGTGTACATAACTGTCACCCCAGGTGACCGAAAGGTCCACGGGTGGCGACGGGACGTCCGGCATCGATGCGTTCAGTGTCTCGGTCGGTATGGATTCGCCAACGATGTTCAAAGCGGTAAGCCTGTAGAAGTAGGTAATGCCCTGCTCTACGCTCTCGTCCCTGTAATATGTATTGGCCGGTGAGACCTCCATGAGCTTCACCAGCGAACCAGGAGAAGTGCCCCTGTAGACCCAGTACCCTGCCAGTGGAGAACCTCCTGTCTGTAGCGGGGTGTCCCAATCAAGGTCAATGTAGGTCTGACCAGCAATGATCGTGAAGCTCCTTGGGACGCTAGGCCTTCCAATAGGCATTGCGCTGACCACTGTCGTTTGGGGGCTCTCCCCAATGGAGTTGTTGGCAGAGACCGAATAATAGTAAATTGTGCCTGAATTTACTTTTGTGTCATTGAGGACGATGTTAGTGGTCTTCAGGTAGGAAGTGAGAGAGGAATCTGTGAGCCCTTTATAGATGGTGTAGTGAAGTATAGGCGCTCCTCCGTCGGAAGCGGGAACGGTCCAGTTCAACAGGACATACCCGGCACCCCCGATGGCTTTGGGCGAACGCGGTTCTGTCGGCCTTGAAACGAAGTTGAGCTTTGTGACGAAGCAGTCGTAGGCCCCCATCAAGGTCGTTTGGACCACCCCGGTCGTCGTCGGGTAGTTCTTGGAATCGGTGCTCCCGGTGACTATCGCCTTTTTGGCCGGATCGAGTATGATGCTGTATGCCGTCTCATCGCTGGAACCTCCAAGGTAGGTCGAATAGAGCAGTGAAGAACCGGTATTGTCCAGTTTACAGACCACTGCATCCAGGTAACCGCCCTGGAAGGAAGGATAATCAGCTCCGGGGGAGATAGGATGGTCCGAAGAGGCCGTGAAACCGCAAACATAGGAATTGCTATCCTCATCCAGGATTATCGACCGGCCCTCCTCTTCTTCCGTACCACCGATATATGTCGAATAGAGCAAGGACGAGCCTTTGCGGTCCAGTTTGAGAACGAAGGTATCTATGAAGCCATTGAACGTCGTGTCAAAGGCCCCGGTCGTTGTGGGGAACATAGACCTGGAACCGCCCCAGGTATAGCCGGTGATATATGCATTTCCCAGATCGTCGACATCGATCCCGTATCCCTCTTCCTCATCATCCCCACCGATGAGCGTGCTGTAGATAAGTGTCGAGTTCCCCAGGTCCATCCTAAGGGCCACCACATCGGTCATCCCGTTCAATCTGACGTTCCCCGTTACGGGGAAATCATATGAGTAGGTGGAACCGGTGAGATAGATGGCATCCTGCGAGACATAGTCCAAGGAATAACCGATATCGGTATCGTCCCCACCAATGTATGTCGAGTACTTGAGATAGGAACCGGTATAGGAGAGCATGAACAGGATGATATCGATATCACCGTTATGGTCCTCATCATATGCTCCGCTGGTCGTGGGGAACTCCGTGGAAGCGGAGATACCGACAACAAAGGAGCTTCCCACGGAATCTATTCCGATGTCCAGACCTGCATCCATGTCCTCACCGGCCACATACGTCGAGAAGATGAGCGAGCTGCCTTTCGGATCGAGCTTGAACACTATTGCATCCATATAATCGATCGTGTTCCAATGCGTCTCATTGAACGCCCCGCTCGTTGTGGGGAAATCCAGTGAATAGCTTCCTCCGGTTACATAGGCGTTACCGGCCCCATCGACCTTGATAGCTTGACTGAAATCATAATCCGAACCACCGATGTAGGTCGAATAGGAAATGGTCGTTCCGTCAGAGGACATCTTGAAGACGAAGATATCTGAGTAACCGTTGTTCGACGTCTGGTATGCGCTCTTTGTGATGGGGAAATCCCAGGAGTATGTGTATCCCGCAACGTAGAGGTTCCCTGATGGGTCCCTGTCGATGTCGTAAGCATCATCCTCATCGGTGCCTCCATAATATGTGGAAAATACGAGAGGGTCCACTATGACCGGCCTTGAACTGTCGAAGCTATCGAGGGATATGCCGTATCTATCTTGTCCCTGCAGGATAAAGGAGGCCCCTATGCCCTCTTTCTGTCCATCAATGTAATTCGCACACAATCCGGAATCAGTGATGTCCATCCCGATGGGTGTGCGTATGGTCAACTCGGTCCCCTCTGCCATCAGTCCGCTGTGCCCTTCGACCAAGAAGGAGATATCCGATGGTTCGGAGCCGGGATGAAGGACCAGATCGTACTTGAGCCCCCCATCCTTCAGGGTCAGAACGAGATCTATCCCATTCCATAGGTCATTGTATTCGATCCGCTGGTAGGACCTGACACCAGTCGCCCATCCGGAGGGGTCGTTCCCAAGGAAGAAGTTGAAGTTGTCCGCTATGATAGAGGTACCTTCCGGGGCGACCTTGCTTCCACCATCGAACGTTACCTTGACCACAGCCCCATCCACCATCTCCTGGCCCGAACCTTCCATCAAGAGGTCCTTCAGGCCCTTCGATTTCGGATCGGGAATATCAACAGCTGACCTGTCAAGGACATTGTAGTAGATACAGTCCGGACCAACGCCTACACGTCCGAAACCGGTCTTTGCTATGAAGAGCAGTCCATCGTTCCACTGCCCTTTGTTCTCCACGAAAAACCCTTGTTCAAAGGTCTGCATCCGGGCCATATCGATAGGGTCTTCCGTTGTGGGAACCCCGGTCGGATGGCCAGTTCCCAATGGTCCGAGCATCTGGACCAGGAGAAGTGCTGTCATGGACATTATGATGATAGTCGGCGCCCTCATATGTATCCCCCAATATCCCATCTGTACCAAATATTGGTCTCTGTCTTATTTAATAATATCTGGACACCGTTTACCTCCTAAGTTAGTAGGTCCATAAGGGGAAAACCATAAATATGATGGATTTGGGTCATCGTATCTTGTCCAAAGGAGGTCCATATTTGTTCAGGCGTTCCACACCCTGGGTCGTAATGATATTGTTCACTGGGTCGGTCATGACCCTATTGTTTGGACAAGGTATGGTCTCTGTTGTAGAGGAGCCCCAGTCGCGGGCGACCCCCTTGGTGGATGGGTCGATAGGGGGAACCGAATACGAGGACTCGATCAACGTCGACGAGGGGAAGTTCGAGCTGTTCTGGACAACAACCGGAGCAGATATCTACATCGGAATGAGGGCCAAAGTGACAGGGTGGATATCGCTTGGGCTGGATCCTGTGAACATAATGACGAATTCGGATATGATCTTCGGCGGAGTGAGCGGGGGGACACCTTACATCATCGATGCATGGTGCACTGATGATGAAGGGAACCATCCTGAGGATACGACCTTCAGCGGGGGATCGTACGATATCGATTCGTACGATGCGACCGAGGGCGTAGGAACGACGACGGTCGAGTTCAAACGAGCGATGTCAACAGGCGATCCATATGATAAGAAGTTCGTCAACGGCACTTCTATCAAGATCATGTGGGCCACTCACAATGATGACGACGACTGGTCGAACGCAAAGCATGACGATGCCGATTACACGACCATCAAAATGGACGGGACCCCGCCACCGCCACCTCCCGCATCGAAGGACCTTGACGGTGTCATTACAGCTGGGGAATACAAGAACAGCACAACGTACAATTCCGGAGCTTTCCAACTTTACTGGAACGTTTCCGGACCGAATATAACTATCGCATTGAAGGCCCAAGTGACGGGATGGATATCCCTTGGGATCTCTCCCGTCTCTATGATGCAGGGAGCCGACTTCATCATTGGCGGTTACAGCACCCTCGCACTCAGCGGACGTAGATATCGGTGGGACCGACGATCTGAGATCGTACAACGCCACGGAGTCTGGAGGATGGACCACCCTCGAAGTGAAGAGGGCTTTGACGACCACCGATACGAAGGACAAACCCATCCATATCGGGCTTCCGGCCATGACCATACTCTGGGGCGTCAGCAGTTCGGACGATATGAGTGCTGTACATACAGCGCGAGGATCCGGGACCTGGAGGGTGGAGAACGGGTCTGCACCCCCGCCACCGCCTCCACCGCCCCCGAGATCGGACTTCGATGGGACAGTCTCCTCGGGAGAATACTCGAACGTGACCAAGGCCAACAATGACAAGTTCGAGCTCCACTGGACCCTGAACGTCACATCGATAGACATAGCTATCCGGGCACAGGTTACTGGTTATGTCTCCATAGGGATCGATCCCACCCCCCTCCAGCAGATGAAGGACGCCGACATGATATTCGGGTGGGTATCGGGAGGGATTGCGCACGCCGAGGACCACTTTGCGAACGGGCTAACCACGCATGCGAACGACATGGACCTCGGAGGCTCCTACGATATCATCAGCTACAACGGGACCGAGACCGGCATTTGGACGACGTTCGAGTTCCGAAGGAACCTGACCACATCCGACACATACGACAAACCGATAAAGACGGATAAAGCCATGACCATCATCTGGGCGGTAAGCAGTTCGGACGATACTGCGGCAGCGCACACAAGTGTGGAAAGGGGATCCTTCACATGGAACCTATCGAACGCAACCTCCCCTCCTCCTCCGCCGCCTCCCCCGCCGCACAAATCGGCCTTTGACGGTATCATCTCAGCTGGTGAATACACGAATTACACCTCATTCGACTCGGGGAAGGTCGAACTTCACTGGAACCTGAGCACGACGACTGTTCAACTCGCCCTGAAGGCACAGGTAACAGGATGGGTCTCTTTGGGGATCGATCCGTCCTCCCAGATGCAAGGGGCTGACTTCATCATCGGCGGAAAGGGGGCCAAGGATGCCTATGCGGAGGACCATTACGGGTACTCCCCGACATCCCATGCGAAGGACACCGACCTCGGCGGGAAGGACGATATCATGGACTACAACGCGACCGAGACCGGTGGATGGACCACCCTCGAGCTTAAAAGGAACCTATCTGCATCGGACGCATACGACAAGCCCATAAAGACCAAGGAACTGATGACCATCATATGGGCCTATTCCGATTCCGACGATCCGATCGCCAAACATACCAGGACAGGTGTAGCGACATGGAACCTCAACACCAGCGTGACGCCTCCCCCTCCTCCGCCGCCCCCACCGCCGAAGAACTCTACGATAGATGGGATCGTCACAGTAGGCGAGTATGATGACGACGTCTCTTTCGGTGAAGGATCGTTCGTGGTCTATTGGACAGTGAACGGGACCAATATCACGATGGCGATGGTAGGACGCGCCGAGGGCTACGTCTCCATCGGGTTCGAACCGACGAGGTACATGAAGGATGCCGATATGATCTTCGGCTGGGTCGATGCGAACGGCGTCATGGTGACGGATGCTTACTGCACCGGGGATTTCGGCCCCCATCCGATCGATACGGATCTGGGCGGTTCTTATGACATACTGATGTTCAATGGAACGCAGGTCAACGGTATCACGACCATAGAGTTCGTGAGGAAGCTGGACACCGGTGACAGTTACGACAAGCCCATTCCAGCTGAGGGTTCCGTCAACATTCTCTGGGCGATAAGCGACAAAGACGATCCGGAGAGCACCCACACTGAGCGAGGGGCGGGCACGCTGTTCCTTTACACGGACGTTCCCCATTCCACGTCTGGGATCGACGGGAAGGTCTCTCAAGGAGAATACAAGGAGTCAGCGACCTACGACTTCGACAATTTCAGGGTCTATTGGACGGTAGCGAATGGGAACATCACGATGGCGATCTCCGCGAAGACGACAGGATGGGTCTCAATTGGATTGGCTCCTGAGGACAAGATGCTCAATGCAGACGTTCTCCTCGGATGGGTGGAGCTGGGAAAATCCCACATCGTCGATGCTTTCTCGACCGGTGCATTGGGACCCCACCCCCCCGATACGTACCTTGGAGGAACCACAGATATCCATACGTTCAATGGCACCGAGATCGACGGTGTGACCACCATAGAGTTCGTCAGAATGGTCTCGACCGGTGATGCATATGACAAGATCATCCCGAGTTCGGGGAACCTGAACATCATTTGGGCATATGGTCCGACCGACGATTTCACCGAGACGCACTCCAAAAGGGGTTACGGCGTGCTCACGATCGCCTCGGATGGCAACGGGAACGGTGACAAGCCGGACCTCGACGGGATCATCTCGAAGAACGAGTACGATTTCAATGGGACCTTCGGCGAAGGCCTGTTGACCATACACTGGAGGGTCGTTGATGATTCGATCAGGATCGCCCTCGTTGGAAGGACGACTGGATGGATATCCATAGGGATCGATTATTCCACAGCAATGGCGGACTCCGATATGATTATCGGTTGGGTCACCTCTGACGGGGCGGTCCATGTCGTTGATGCCTTTTCCACAGGACCTACCGGACCACATCCACCCGATGTCGACCAGGGAGGGTCCAACGATATAACATCCTTTGGAGGGAAGGAGATCAACGGTATAACAACCGTGGAATTCGTCAGGAAGCTCATCACAGGGGACCCGAAGGACAGGCCCATCCCTGCGAACGGCACTGTCAAGATCATCTGGGCCATCGGGTCCACCGATTCGTTCGACGATCCCCATACGAACACTAAGAGGGGTTATGGGACGATCAACATAGTCTCCGGGGAGACGACAAGCGAGGATACTGTGGTCCTCTGGCCCATCCACGCGATATTCATGACCCTTGGAGCGGGAGGGATGATAGCGGCGACCATCGTACTCTACCGGAGGAAGTGGAGGTATTTCTTCAAGTTCCACATGTGGGTCATGACCGGGGCTACCCTGGCAGGGGCAGTGGGCCTCATCACCGGGTTCATCATGGTGAATAATACCACAGGGTCGCATCTGAGGGTGCTGCATTCCTGGTTCGGTCTTCTCACTCTGCTGGTCACGTTCTTCTCGCTTGGGACCGGTATCTATTTCAAATATACGAAGAACGTCAAACATAAAAGGCCCTCAAGGGCCATACATAGGTATGCCGGATGGGCGGGGGTCGTCATGTTCTTCATGACAGCGGTCTCCGGTTTCTACCAGGCCGTTGTGAAGAACGGCTCCACTCTGGAGATATGGTTCATAGCGGTAATGGCCTTGCTGGTCGTAGCATTGGTAGGGACCACCGTCTTCCTGCTCATCAAGGGAAGGATCGCCCGTACCCCTCCACCACCGACATCGGCTCCGATGGAGGTTCCACCAACGATGGAAGCTTCCATCGAGACATCGCCCGAAGCAATACCCGATGGTCTCAAAGCTGAAAGGCTATCGGAGACCCCCAAGGATGAGAAAGGTCAAGAGGAATAATATGGGGTTTGTTGGATAGGGCCTATCTGGAAAAGTGGCAATCGAAGGAATGGTTCCTAACCATTTTTTTTCACTTACTGGGGCCATGATGTAAAGTTTTATTAACATTGGTATGTTAGGACCCTAAGTCCCGAAGGAAACTCCGAGATGGTGGGTCCGATGGCCAAGATAGGGATAACAGAACTTATTTTGAGGGATGCGCACCAATCACTGTTCGCGACCAGGATGAGGACCGAGGACATGCTGCCCATCCTTGACAAGATGGACAGGGTCGGTTACTGGGCCGTCGAGATGTGGGGGGGCGCCACTTTCGATGTGCCTATAAGGTACCTCAACCAGGACCCGTGGGACAGGCTCAGGTCGATCAAGAAGGCGATGCCCAGGACGAAGCTCATGATGCTCCTCAGGGCCCAGAACATAGTCGCCTACAGGAACTTCCCCGATGACCTTGTGGAGAAGTTCGTGTACTATGCCCACAAGAACGGGATAGATGTCTTCAGGATATTCGATGCCTTGAACGACTTCAGGAACATGGAGGTCCCAATGAGGTCCGTGAAGAAGACGGGGGCCCATTGCCAGGCATCCATCTCCTATACGATATCACCCGTCCATACCGAGCAGTATTTCATAGACAAGATGCTCAAGCTGCAGGAGATGGGGACTGATTCCATCTGCATCAAGGACATGGCTGGAATGATATCGCCCAAGAGGGCCTACGATATCATCAAAGGGTACAAGGAGGTTGGCGGTAAATGCCCTGTGGAACTGCATGCTCACTCGATATCCGGTATGACCGGTATGGCGTATCAGAGGGCGGCCGAGGCGGGAGTGAGCGTTGTCGATTGCGATATATCGCCCTTTTCCGAAGGAACGGGCCATCCCGCGACCGAATCCGTTGTGTATGCTTTCAAGGGTACGGAATGGGACACAGGTCTGGATATGGAGCTATTGATGGAACTTCGTGATTACTTCAGGACCGTATTCGATAAGTACAGGCACCTGATGAGGATCGAAGCCCTACGGACAGACCCCTCCATAGTGATGCACCAGATCCCGGGCGGGATGATGTCCAACCTGGTGTCACAGCTCGAGATGCAGAAGGCCAAGGACAGACTGGATGCCGTTCTGAAGGAGGTCCCCAAGGTGAGGCAGGAGCTCGGTTATCCCCCCCTTGTGACACCCACCTCTCAGGTGGTCGGTGTCCAGGCCGTCATGAACGTCCTCTTCGGCAGATACAAGAACATCCCCACCGAGACCAAGGATTATGTCCGCGGTATGTATGGGCTGTCCCCCGCACCGATAAGCGATGAGATAAAGGAGCTGATACTCGGCCCGGATTGGAGGTCACAGATGGTGACCGGCCGTCCCGCTGATTCATTGAAGCCCGAATGGGAGATGAGGCGGAGGGAGCTCCTTGAGATGGGGCTCCTCAGGAAGGAAGAGGACGTTTTGACATATGCCATCTACCCCCAGATAGGTCTGAAGTTCCTCAAGGGAGAGGTGATCCCCGAGTTCACTTCCGAGAGCCTGCCCCTCCCGATAGAGCACAAGGCGACAAGGGCTTTCGTCAGATCGTTCTTCCCTGAGGTCCAGGACATCTACCTCTCGGAGAAGGACCCTGCCCAGATGGTCAATGATGCCATTGCTGCGATGCCGACGCAGCGGTCGGCATGTTTCGACGGTCCCCAGAAGCTCAAGGTAGAGATAAAGGGTAATACCTATGATGTTACCGTCTATCCTCCAGGGACCGAAGGGGGCATGGATATAGTACGGTCCCCCGAACAGGCGGTAAAGAGGCCTCCCCAGGGAAGCGGAACGGTTCGGAAAGCGGAAACCACGTCATCAGCGAAGGGTGAGAAGGTCATGTGCCCGATGCAGGGCACTATCTACAAGGTGCTCGTGAAGGAGGGCGACAGGGTCAGGAAGGGCCAACCGCTCCTGGTCCTTGAGGCTATGAAGATGGAGAACGAGATCAATTCAACCAGGGATGGGACCGTAGAGCGTATCTTGGTGGGCGTCGGACAGGAAGTGGGGAGCGGGAGCGTCCTTGCGATAATATCATGAACATATCACCAATGCTAAGGAGGACTGTCGCATACCGTGAAAGGGGGATCGTTGCATGGACTTGTTGTTCGCATTGATCTTGATGGTCATAGGGATGGGGGTGGTTTACGCTTTCCTCTACATCCTGGTGTGGGTGATGAGGGGCCTCAGGTTCTTCGAAAGGCTCCCCGGCTTCAAACCACCTCTACCGGTCGAGGTGCAAAATGATGCCATAGAGGAGAGTACGACCTCGGGGTCCGAAAAAGAGGGGCGGGTAGTGGGGGAAGACGGGGATGAAAAAGAGATCGTTGCCGCCGCGGTTAGCGCTTACATGATGCTGCAGAACCGGGACCAGGGAGGACCCGGTCCAGTTGGAGACTCTACGAACGACCTAGGGAAGGTGACCATATGACCATTGCTCGAAAAAGGTCGCTTGTCGTGATGTTCTACGGCATCCTCGCCATATCGCTCCTCATTGTTATCTCCGGAAGTGCCAAAAGCTCCGGGGGGGCCGTGGAGAAGGATGTTTTCACCACCTTCGATTCCTTTGACGGCTGGGCCGGAGCTTCTGTGGGGGTCGACGACGGTTCATGGAACGTATCACTCGACAGTTCGATCCCGCGGAGCAAGCCATATGCCCTGTTGATATCGGCGGGCGGGGCTGGCACGGGTATTGTCTACATACAGCGCTCGGAAGATATAGGCATGACCGCCGCCATCAAGGTGACGCTCAGGTTCCAGGTGCGGATCGAGAACACCACTGGACTCGTGGTATATGCCGGTGTGGACCGACCCGAACGGGCAGAGGATTTCATAACCGTCCCGACCGTGGGCTCGGACCAGTACCAGGGGATAGAGGAATCCTTCAAGTTCGAGACCCCTGATGAACGAAGGATCTTCGTGGCCATAGGCATGAACTCCTCGGGGGGCATCTCGGAGCTCCGTATCGACGACATGGAACTGGTGATAGAGAAAGGGGCGCGGGAATCAGGTAGGAGCATCATAGACTTCGTGGAAAGGTTCGCGGGGACCCTGGGATTCATAACCATGAGCTGGAAGAACTTCCTGATGATAGGCATCTCTCTCGTGCTGTTCTTCCTTGCCATAAAGAAGAACTTCGAACCCCTGCTCCTGGTCCCCATAGCCTTCGGGATATTCATCGTGAACGTGCCCTATTTCATCTCCGGAAGCACGGTCAATATCATGTCGCCGGACGGAGGGGCGCTGAACATAGTGTACACCCTGGGCGTAGCTACCGAACTGTTCCCGCTGCTCGTCTTTTTGGGCATAGGGGCCATGACCGATTTCGGCCCGCTCATAGCTAACCCGAAGACCGCTCTATTGGGCGGCGCAGCCCAGTTCGGCATATTCGGGGCCCTCTTTGTGGCCGTTGGCATCGGCTACGTTCCCTTCATAGGTGATATTATACATTATACGATACAGGAGGCCGCATCGATCGCCATAATCGGCAGCGCTGACGGTCCCACCACGATCTATACCGCCACCCAGCTAGCTCCCCACCTCGTGGGGCCGGTCGCGATAGCCGCGTACTCCTACATGGCCCTTGTACCGATAATCCAGCCCCCTATCATGATGGCGCTCACCACGAAGAAGGAGAGGAGCGTCAAGATGGAACAGCTGAGACCGGTTTCTCAGACCGAGAAGCTCATCTTCCCGTTCGCTTGCATCATACTTACGGCGCTGCTCATACCTGCCGCCATCCCGCTGGTGGGCATGCTGATGTTCGGGAACATACTGAAGGTATGCGGTGTTGTCGATAGGCTCTCCGAAACAGCAAAGAACGCACTCATGAACACCATAGTCATCCTGCTATCCATATGCGTGGGTGCTACCATGAACGCGGACACTTTCTTACAGGCCAAGACCCTGGGGATAATCGCCCTGGGCCTTGCGGCCTTCGCTCTTGGGACCGCAGGAGGGGTCCTGATGGGAAAGCTCATGTACATCACCTCGGGGGGAAAGGTGAACCCGCTCATAGGCGCCGCAGGCGTGTCGGCAGTCCCAATGGCAGCCAGAGTGGTGCAGAAGGTCGGCCAGAGGGAGAACCCCGGCAACTATCTTCTTATGCATGCCATGGGTCCGAACGTAGCCGGGGTCATAGGCTCGGCGGTGGCAGCCGGGGTGCTGCTGGCGTTAGTTTAGGGTATTCTATGAGAGATTTTCTCGCTCGTCATCCACGATTGTTCCATCGTTCCGAACTGTTCCCTCTACCATCTGGAAGAAGATGAACAGCACAGTTCCCTCTATGTCAGACCAAGAAAGAGATGGAACAGGAAGCTCTCGAAGTGACATATTGATACCTTCACATTCATGTGCATTATTGTAGATAAACAACCTGTACATGTTGGTACTAATATCTTTTTATTATGGAGCAAATCTTATATTCAACAATGAACATCGTTTTTTAAGAACCAGAGCTTGTCTTTGAGACGGTGTACCCTCATAGCAAGTGTCCCGTTCCCTAATAAGGAGGCTTAGGAAGATGCGCAAAACATTACCGCTTTTAGCTCTTGGAGTTGTAGGTGTCCTGACCATCGTTGCGATATCCATGTCAATGGCAGCGACATACAACAGCAAGACCGTTGACCTGATAGCAGGAAAGACCATGGATGCCGGGGAAGTGATCGTCACCAATGATGGATCTAACATCTATGTGAAATTCACCGCTGGCGAGGATTGGTATATCACTGAGACCCATGTCCATGTTGCCGATGACGTTAGCAAGCTCCCGAGCGCCGGGAAGACCAAGAACCTTGTCCCCGGTCAGTTCGATTATAAGGGAGAACATGACTATTTAACCGAATATACTTACAAGATCCCCCTTGGTTCCTGGGGTAATGGTAAAACGCTCTATGTTGCTGCCCATGCGGTCGTAGGGCACCTCTATGATTGCGGTGATGATGACTGCGACGGCTGTGTTGTGAACCTCGAAGCCTTCGAAGTGTCCTTACCTGACACCGCTACGATCAAGTTAGTATATCCCTATAGCGGCGCCCCCTCATATTTCCCTAAAATAACCGTAACCGACGGTGATGGTCTGGATGGGGATCACGAGGGATGGTGCGTGGATATCGGACGAACGATAAACCAAAATACTCAATATAATGCAAAGGTCTATAACAGCTATGAGACGCTCCCCTCGGGATTGGTAGATTACCCCGAGAACCTCGATATGGTCAACTGGCTTCTGAACCAGGACTTCGTAGGAAAGACGTCGCCCGGCGGATATGGGACTTATACCTACGGTGATGTCCAGAGGGCAATATGGACATTGATAGACATTTCCCAGTCTACCGCAAGCATAGGTACCTATAGTGCAGAGCGAGTCAGTGAGCTTGTGGACCTGGCAGAGGATGAGGATGGCTTTGAGCCAGGTTGCTGCGAGAAGATAGGTGTGATATTCGCTCCTGTCGATTCTGATGGTAAGGTCACAAATCAGGTAGTCCTGGTAATGGTCGATGTGCCATGCTATGGAGAGGAGACCGCATGGGGAAAGGGAACCAGATATAATAACAAGGGCAATTGGGCTATGTATTTTGATTACAAAGTAATCATAGCAGATTGAACCATAATTCAAAAACAATGATGTTAGGGGGCGGGGGTCATTCCCCCGCCCTTTTTTTTTTAAATTTTACAACAGCTTTGGCTCTCACTCTTCGATATCTTGGTCCCTGGGGCCTCGGGTCATTGCATATCCCGCTACGAAACCCACTATTAGTGCAAGCAGGACCCCTATCAGCAACCCGACCGTCAGAGGGTCGCTGAGCTCCGCGGAGCGTGCCTTGGTTATCTTTGTCGTCGATGTCAACGTTACCTTGTATTCCTCTCCCGGTATGAGCGGAAGGGTCCCGTCCGCATTGAAGCTTACAGCGGTCCCGTCCTTCTTCTCTATCTTGTCCACCTTCTGGGAGAAGGTCACGGTATAGTTACCCCTGTATCCCAGCAGGAATGAGACCTTGCCTGTCGCATCCGACCTGAACTCACCCACGCCCGCAATCTGGACCTTCACATCCCTCACCACTCCCTTCCCCATAACGAAGGTCATCTTTGTGGAAAGTCCGGGAACAAGGTTGGCCGGGGGGATGTAGAGGGTCACATCAAGTGTCTTGCCCCCAACGACCATAGCGGTCAGTCCCGGTCTCACCGCCTCGACCCTTGGAGGTTTGGTCTGTATCGTGTACTCGCCGGGATACAGTTCGAACTCGAACTCACCGTCATCGTCCGTCGTTGTCTCACTGGCTTTTTCCCCCCATTCTATTGTGGGATAGGCCAGCACCGTCACGCCCTTCAACGGTCTGTATGTAAAGCTCTCGAGAACCCTCCCCTTTAAGGTCCCCTTGGATGGGGTCAGCGTCCTGTTGACGTAGATGTCCACCCAAACGGTGGTCCCGACGGAGAGCATGTTGGTAACGGGGGTCGTTGTCGTCGTCGTCACCGCTACCGAGGGCAGGACCCTGCTCTCGGCCTTCACGAAGTAGTAATCCGCGCTCTCCCCTATGAGCGACCAGGGGCCGCCAAGGTCTGTTATGGGTGTGAAGGTGAAGAAGCCGTGGACCGTGGACTGGACAGGCATGGCGAATGTGTCGGTATAGGCCTTGATCCTGTACCCGTGTATCGCAGAGCCGTCCGCAGCGTTCAGGACCCTGCCTGCGATCGTAGAACCGTTCCTTGCTTCGAATGTTATGATGATGTCCACATGCCGTGATTCCCCGGGAGCCAAGGTCCCGACCCAAAGCCAGATCCCCCAAGTCCCGGTCGCAAGGTCCAGGCTGAGCATGTTCTTCATCCCGGGATAGACCGCCTGCATGAGGTAGTCCCCATGTGGGACCTCGTAGGAGTAGAACCCGTCGCTGGATGAATAGATGAAGTCGTCCGAGTACGGCCAGATCGTGACAAGGGTCCCCGGCAGCAGAGCTCCCGACGGTGTCTCCTTGTGGACATACCCCCAGATGACCGAGCTGTTGAGGTCATTGGGCCCTATGGGGTCGACGTAGATGTTCACATAGACCAAGCTCGATGGAGGCACATCGAAAGATACCGGCAAAGAATGGGAGGTGGTCCACGGTCCTATGGGCATGTACCGGTACTCGACACGCACCACATCGCTGAGCGAATGACCGCCTATCAACGTCCAGATGATGTCCGTGTAAGTTATGGGAGAGAACAGGAAATATCCCGATGGCCCGGTCCTTGTATAGGACATGGAGGCGGATGCGCTTGATGCCATGATCTCGAAGTCCCTAACCGGGGCATGGGTAGTATTGTCCAGGATATGCCCTGCTATGGTCGAATGCGCATTGCTCCTGACGAACATGACCCAATCTATATGGCGGGTCTGTCCAGGATATATTGTGAGCGTGTACTCCCCTATCCCCCACCAACCGAAGTCAACGTCGTAGGGGCATACATTGTACCCCCCGGGGAACAGGGCAAGGAGCGAATACGTACCAGGATGGACATGGTACTCGTATATGCCGGATGTCCCTACGTGGAAGAACTCGTCGTCGTAGGGCGATATGGCAACATCCGCCCCTATGACCGGAAATCCGCCAAGCATGTCCAGCATGACGTATCCCCAGATGGTGCAGTTGCCGCCCGGGGGCAGAACGGACCCGTTCATGTAGATATCAAGGAGCACCGGAGCATCGGAGGTGACCTCGAAGCTGTCCATATCATCTTTTTGGATGTTCGCTGGAAGGACCTTGTAGCCGGTGAAGATGAGACTCGAATGGACGGATCTGACCGTGTAATCGGTCCCCTTGGGGACGGGGAACACCGTCCAGGTGTTCTCGGACGCGGCCAGGTCAATGGTCCGGTAGAAGTCAACGGTCCCCGTGAGCGGGTCCTCGCGGGAGAGCGATAATGATGCCCCTCCTAGAGGTACCATCTCCGGTTCCTTCAATACCCTGGCGAACACGAAAGAGCTCCCCTCGTCCTGTCCGTACTTGAGATGGAAGTCCTGCCTCTTGATGCCTCCTGCCGGAACAAGGACGTTCTTTGAATCTGGGTAGTGTTTCGGGGCCCAGGCCGTGACCTTCGTAGCGATGCCGCCCGGGAAGGGGTAGAGGGCATAGAGACCAGGGACCCCGAAAAGCTTGGACTTGGCCCAAAGCATATCCTCGGTGAACACCCAACCGTAGTCCAACCGTACGCCATCACCGAACACGAACCCCCAGAGGAGAGAGCTGCCCCCTCCAGCAACCCCTGGGTTCAATCTCACGATCGAACCAGCCTTTTTTCCCGCTTCCACACTGGTTGTGTTGGACCCGGGTTCGTACCCGTTCCTGAAAGCAAAAACGGTATAGTCTTCGGGGATCAGGTCCGAGAAGATGAAATAACCGGTCTGGTCGGTCACCATCTCGGCGGTCATCCCGTTCTTCATTCCGTACGCGATGACGGTTGCATTCCCCAATGGAAGGTCCGTTCCCTTCTCCACTACCAAGCCTGTGATGGTGCCGGTCTTTTGGTCAGAAGGTTCAAGGAAGAAATCCACGTAGTGGACCTTGGCCGCATCCACCTTCACCTCGTCCCTTCGGTGGGGTTTATAATTAGGAGCGAAGCATTCCATGGAATAGTTGCCAGGAGCAAGGGACAGGACATAGTAACCTACGCCGGTAGTACTGGTCTGTTTGACGTTGACGATGACCTCGCCGCCGCCTGCAATGTCCAGAGGTTTTACGACGACGACCGCGCCGTCCACTTCCAAGGCTGATGCCGCATCCTCCAGTACAACGGTCCCTCTGACAACGCCTTCATTCGGTTCTGCAATAGGTTCAAGATAGATGTCCTGCAGCAGGGACTGTTGGTCAAGCACTATGACCACATGCGTTGGGTCGTACCCATCTTTGTAGGCCCATACCTCGTAGGTGCCGTACTCGACGCCGGGCAGAGCATAGTCCCCCGATTTGTCCGTCGTCACGAAGGTCTTGTTGCCCTTGAGGAAGACAGCAGCGCCGTCTATAGGGGCCTTGGTGACATTGTCCGAGACCCTGCCATAGATGAGACCGATATCATCAGCCCTCTCACCGTAGGCGGGTACGAGAGTGGTCAAAAAACAAAGAGCGAGCACCAGAGATATTACTGTTCTTATTGACCAACCATTTCTTTCTACCATATTGCTCCCCCAACTTATATTCCAAAAAGGAGCATATAATCTTTATCCAAAGGAGGTCAAATAGATCTTATCCTTCAATAGAATTAGTTTAAATGATTAATTAAATAAAATAAAATAATATATAATTAATACCTTTGCTTCTTTCAAACTATGCGATTTAAAATATATATCACTATATAGAAAATATATTTATATATTCTCTATGGGGGGCTCAATATACTATGTTCAGAAATAATATATTCAATATCACCATACTCGCTATCGGGTGACATAATGGAAGGCAGAATTAAGAAAGTGTTCATGGGTGTGTCCCTGTTCCTTGTCCTCGCTGTAGGGGGCATAGTGGCAGGTTGCATAGACAGCAGTGAAGAGAAATCGACACTCATCCAGACCGGGTCGAGCACTGTCCTACCCCTTGCGGCCGCATGGGCCGAGGAGTTCGATGGGGCCAACATCCAGGTTTCGGGGGGCGGTTCAAGCCACGGGATCAACTCCCTCCTCAAGGGCGAGGCGGACCTTGGGGACGCCTCCAGGTTGATGAAGGGCAGCGACTACGAAGCGGTCAGCGGCGACAAGACCCTTGTCAAGTCCGACGGGACCGCTACCGGTGCAGCACCCGGTGGGGTATGGCCCTACAAGTGGGTCGTTGCATACGACGTTCTAGCCACAGTTGTCAACAACCAGAACACCTGGGCAGCGAACCTGAACTACTCACAGCTCTACAAGATATTCTCGGATGACGACCCCGCGGTCTACTGGGACGAGGTCCCTGGACTTAGCGGTGCACCGCGCGAGAAGATAGAGATATACGCCCCCGATGAGGCATCCGGCACCTACGATTACTTCTTCGAGTCCATAATAAAGGACTGGGGCAAGGCCACCCAGGTCGCCAAGACCAGGCTTGAATCGAACGATGGGGTCTATCACCCCAGTGCCGATGACAATGTCATACTGAATGCCATAAAGGCCAATAAGTACGCCATAGGATACTTCGGTTTCGCCTACCTGATAGAGAACCCAGATCAGGTAAAGGCAGTACACCTTGCCAAGTCCGGCTCTTCCTATGTCGAACCCTCTTTCGCCAACGTTGCGACCTATCCTATGGCCAGGCCGCTTCATATCTACACGAACGGCCTGCCTGAGAAGGACACCGAAAAGGGTAAGGCCATCTACGAATACATCGAGTACATCCTCAGCGATGAGGGACAGGCCATAGTGCCCGAGGTCGGCTATGTCAAGTTGGCCCTTGTGAACCCCTCACTGGCCTCGGACCAGCTCTCCAAGCTCCATTCCGGATGAAGTACGGAGGAGAGCTGATTGAACTGGAGCCGTTCAAAGGGTGGTCCCGGGCATGATCCTTTCCAGAAGAGGTTCAGGCCCGGAGAGGACCTTGTAGTCTGGTTCCTGCTGGCCATGGCAAGCCTTGCCATAGTGGTCAGCGCCACCATCATCTATACCCTTGTGGACGGCTCCTATGATTTCTTCACGGACTCGCGGGTGAATATCTTCGATTTTTTCACAGGGTCAGATTGGATGCCCAACGGCATGGACCCCAAGTTCGGAATATTGCCACTTGTCCAGGGAACGATACTGATAGCCGGCGGTGCCCTCCTGATAGGTGGACCTCTGGGTATCGCCGCAGCGGTGTACCTCTCTGAATTCGCCCACAGGCGCGTAAGGATGGTGGCAAAGCCCGTCCTTGAGATCCTTGCCGGTATCCCCTCCATAGTCTATGGGTTCTTCGCCCTCCTTGTGATCAGTCCGTTCCTGAGAGAATACTTCGATGCGGATTACTTCAACGCAGCCGCTGCGATCATAGTGATGGCGGTTATGGTGCTTCCGATAATCGTCAGCGTTTCAGATGATTCCATGAAGGCCGTCCCCAAGCACATGAGGGAGGCGAGCCTTGCCATGGGCGCCACTAAATGGGAGACCGCAACAAGAGTGGTCATGCCGGCCGCATCATCAGGCATAATGGCCTCGGTCCTCTTGGGGCTCGCAAGGGCGATAGGGGAGACGATGGTCGTGGCCCTGGCCGCCGGTTCTGTCGCCAAAGGCGGTTGGAACATCTTCGGGGAGCATATGACCATGACCTCCTACATAGCCCAGGTCGCTACAGGGGACATACCGCCAGGGGTGGGTATGCAGGCCGCTTTTGCCGTTGGTTTGGTCCTTTTCGGAATGACCTATATCGTGAACTCTTTAGCGGCAAGGATAGTATTGCGGATAAAGAGAGGCAAAGGTCCATCTGGGAAAGGTCCTATCAATAAGGTCCTGAGGGAGATAAGACCCGTCGCCAGGGTCCGTTTCATAATATCGGAGACGTGGATAGACCTTACAGACAGGTTGAAAAGGGACAGTAAGAGGACAAGTGTGCTTGGACGGCATATCAAAGAACGAGTTGGGAGGGCGGTCCTTTCCATCTCCTTGATCATCGCAGTGGCCTTCCTTGGGTTCCTTCTCTATACCGTCTTCGTTCAAGGGTACAGAGGGCTCTCCTGGGAGTTCCTCACCAATCCCCTCAGCTGGAAACCGGAGAAGGCTGGGATAAAGGTCGTTATACAGGGTTCTGTATATCTGGTCCTCCTGACCATGGTATTCACGCTCCCTGTGGGAGTTGGGGCTGCCATATACTTAAACGAGTTCGCCCGAGAAACCCGGTTCAATGTTTTCTTAAGAAGGGTCATCCAGAACCTTGCAGGTGTACCATCCATAGTATTCGGACTGGTAGGGTTGATGCTCTTTGTGAGGACCCTTCACTTCGGATTGAGCTTGCTCTCCGGGAGCCTAACCCTCTCTATCATGGTCCTACCTGTCATCATCGTCACATCCGAGGAGGCCTTGAGATCCGTTCCTCAGACCTTCCGGGAGGCGGCAAGGGGCCTTGGAGCCACCAAGTGGCAGACGGTCTGGCATCATGTCCTCCCCAACGCGGTCCCCGGGATCCTCACCGGGTCGATCCTGGGACTCTCAAGGGCTATAGGTGAGACGGCTCCGATACTTTTCATTGCCAGCTTCTACTCGAAGGTGGCCCCAAGTTCCATATTTGACGGGTTCGTTGCCCTACCGATAAACATCTTCTACTGGACCAAGAACCCCAGCCATGAATTCCAGGACCTTGCAGCTACGACCATACTCGTTCTTCTCGTCATCCTCTTGAGCATGAACGCTCTGGCGATTGTTATAAGGCAGCGAGCCCAATCTAGGAGGCAATGGTGATGTTCGGTATCCTTGGGTCTACAAAAAGATCGCCGAAGGGCTTGGACGATAAATCCGTAGCTTCCGGAGGACAGGCAGAGGATGGAGCGATACGGTTAAGGAACGTGAACATCCATTACGGATCCAATCATGCCGTCAAGGACGTAAGCATGGACATTCAGAACAAGAAGGTAACAGCATTTATTGGACCGTCCGGCTGCGGGAAGTCCACACTTCTCAGGGCTTTGAACCGCATGAACGATGAGATAGATGGGTGCAGGACCGAAGGGGAGATAATCCTCAGAGGGACCAATGTCCTTGGAAAGAGGATCGACCCTGTCGCTTTAAGGACAAAGGTGGGCATGGTCTTCCAGAAGCCCAACCCGTTCCCCAAGTCCATCTACGACAATGTGGCATACGGACCCAAGATCCATGGCATGAGAAAGAGGCGGTCACTTGACGAGAGGGTGGAGCTCAGCCTGAAGCGGGCAGCGTTATGGGACGAGGTGAAGGACAGGCTCCATGAGTCCGCCATGGGGCTCTCGGGAGGGCAGCAACAGAGGCTCTGCATCGCACGTGCACTAGCTGTTGAACCGGAGATCATTCTCATGGACGAACCGTGCTCCGCTCTCGATCCCATAGCCACATCCAAGATTGAGGACCTGATATTCGAGCTGAAAAAGAACTACACTGTGATAATAGTCACTCACAATATGCAACAGGCCGCTAGGGTCAGCGATTATGCCGGCTTTATGTACCTTGGTGAACTGATCGAGTTCGGGCCGACCAAACAGATATTCGAGAACCCCAAAAATAAATTGACTGAGAACTACATAACCGGAAGGTTCGGATAGGTGTCAAGATGCCCGAGAGATTGGATGTGGACCTGGAAAAGCTGATGACGGATGTGGATGCAATGGCCAGGCTGGCCAGGGGCATGCTTGTGGATTCCGTCAAAGCATTGAAGGAGCTGGATGCTGGGCTCGCCAACGATGTGATGTCAAGGAAGAAGGCCCTATACGACCTTGATGACATAATCGAGGACCTGGCCCTCAAGATGCTTACTCTCTACAGCCCAATGGCCTCCGACCTGCGTAAGATAGCCACCGTTTTCAAGATGATCACCTACCTGAACAGGATAGGCAGATACGGTTATGACATCGCAAAGATCACCACCCACCTCATAGGGCAGCCCCATGTAAAGAGGCTCATCCACATCCCATTGATGGCCGAGAAGGTAGATTGCATGATCGAGGAGGTAATAACGGCCTTCAGGACACGTGACCTCACAAGCATAAAGGACCTAGCTAAGAGGGACAGCGAGGTCGATCAGATGAGGTACGCCATCTTCAGGGAATGCCTCACATATATGATGGAGGACCCAAAGACCATAACCCGCTGCACCGATTACATCATGGTCGCTAGGTACCTTGAGAGGTGCGGGGACCATGCGTGCAAGATAGGAGAGAAGGTCCACTACATGGTAACGGGCGAGCGCATAGAGCTCAACTGAGGGGATACATTTGGAAAAACAGACAGTGCTGTTCATCTGCACCCACAATTCGGCCAGGTCACAGATTGCAGAATCCATCCTCAGGAAGCTCGGGGGTGAATGTTACGAGGCGCTCAGCGCGGGTACCGATCCCACGCAGGTCCATTCACTATCACTGCAGGTCCTACGGGAGAAGGGGTACGGGACCGAAGGGCTCCGTTCCAAGATGGCGGAGGAGTTCCTTGACAGGGAGATAGACATCGTTGTCACCGTCTGCGACAATGCAAAGGATGCCTGCCCCTTCTTCCCCGGGGCTAAGAGGTATGTTCACAGGTCATTCACCGACCCCTCCGGAAAGGTTGGGGATGGACAGGTCCGGCTTAACAAGTTCCGTAAGGTAAGGGACGAGATAGAGGCGTGGATAAGGAGCGAGTTCTTGACCTGAGGTATGGGCAAGGTACTCATGACCATTGTTCTGACGGTCATTACCATACTGGCCTTAATAAGCCCAAAGCGATAAGGTTTTTATCAATGCCGTGATTACTATCAACTGTTCTTTCCCCGGGGGTCAAGAGGTTTCGTATGAGCTCAGTCATAATACTCATCATAAGCCTCCTTCTGTGCGCATATATGGCCTGGAACATAGGCGCCAACGATGTGGCAAATTCCATGGCCACTACTGTGGGGTCAAAGGTGATGTCGGCCAGAAAGGCCGTATTCCTTGCCGGGACCATGACGGCCATAGGCGCAATTTTCATTGGTGCACATGTCGCGGGTACGATCAGCACGAAGGTCCTTGATGTATCCTCGTTCACCAAGGAGGAGCTCCTCGTCGGGTTCATGGCCGCCCTCCTCTCTGCAGGGCTATGGATAACGGTCGCCACTTGGAAAGAAATGCCCATTTCAACTACCCATTCCATCATCGGGGCGGTATTCGGGTTCGGTCTTGTGGCCGGAGGGATAGGGGACATCCACTGGGACACCATAGGCTTCATTGCGCTAAGCTGGGTACTTTCCCCGTTGGCCGGTGCATTGCTAGCCTTCACTGTCTTCAAGGTCATCGTCCGCACCATATTCAACAGGACCAATTCGGTCAGAGCGGCCATGCGGGTGGCCCCGTTCTTCGTCGCATTGACGTTCTTCGTCGTCCTGATGTCCCTGGTTTTCAAGACCAATCTGGGATCTCTCATCGGATTGGGTGACAAGATCGTTATAGGTGTGGGGGTGTGTCTGGGATTGGCCATCATTGCTGGCCTCATCGGATGGGGCCTCATCATCTGGCGATTCTCCAAGGTCAAGGTGGTCGATGAGACGCCCATCATCGAGGGGATATTCAGGAAGCTCCAGGTTATGACGGCCCTGTACGTAGCGCTTTCCATAGGCGCCAACGATGTCGCGAACGCTATAGGACCGTTCGTCGGGATCCTCGAGGTCGAGGAGAGCGGTTCTATGCCAGCCGAGGTCAAGGTCCCAATATGGATCCTGGTCTTCGGAGGCTTCTTCCTTTTCATTGGGATGATCACCTGGGGTTACAGGGTCATCAGAACGATAGGCCACAAGATAACGGACCTGACCAACACCAGGGGTTTTTCGATCGATTTCAGCACCGCAACGGTGGTGCTGATAGCATCGAAGCTCGGCATGCCGATATCAACGACCCACACGGTCGTTGGAGCGGTCATAGGCGTAGGGCTCGCGAGGGGTCTGTCCACTGTGAACTTCAAGATAGTCAGGAACATATTCACCTCCTGGTTCCTAACGCTTCCAATAGCGGCTGTTACGACCATAGTGATCTATCTCATCATCACATACGCGGTCCATATCTGAAAAGTTATATAGTCTATATAGAATATATAGAAAAAAAAATGAGGCACAAGCATGGAAGAAGAGCAGCACCATACCAGGTCACCACTGATGGCGACCTGGAACGAGTCCCCCATGTCGGGGTTGAGAAAGCACTCCGAGAAGGTCTATGAAGCGATGAAACCCCTGAAGAAGGCCCTTCACGCCTACGTGAACGGAGATATTGACGATTTCAAGAAGAGCACCGAACTAGTAAAGAAGATCGAGTCAGAGGCCGATGAGATCAAGAGCGCCATCCGGACCCATATGCCATGGGCCCTCCTCATGCCTGTGGACAAATCTTTCTTTCTCATGACCCTCCATGATGAGGACGGGATACTGGACAAGGCAGAGGACAGCGTGATATGGTTGAGCTTGAGGAACACGACCATCCCGGAGGAGCTGAGGGAGGACCTAATAGCATATTTCGAACTGATAGACCAGACTCTCAAGGTCTATTCCGAAGTGGTGAAACTGCTCCATGAGATGACGGAATCCGGTTTTGCGAAAAAGGACATGAAGACCCTTGACGAGCTGGTCATTAACATACATGTACTTGAGAACAGGTGCGATGTGAAGAACAGGAACCTGACCAGAAGGCTCTTCATGATGGAAGGACAGATGGACACTCTTGCCATCTATCATCTCATGAAGGCGATCTACATCATAGGGCTCATAGCGAACCAGGCCGAGAACGCAGCTGAGAGGATCAGGGCGATGGTCGCAAAGTGAACATATTGAGATCACTTTCATTTCGATCTAGAACCTCCCACCGGCACCACCTCCGCCCGACCTCCCCCCGCCGAACCCCCCCCCGCCCTTCCCGCTGAAGAGCCAGAACGGGAACAGGAATATCCTCCCTTTCGTAAGGACGCTCACAGCCACAAATATTGCTATCACTATCAGCAGCTGCCACCATAGGAGGGGGAGGCACGGGATAGGGTGCCAGGGCTCATCTTTCTTAGGGGGCTTTCCTTCGTACTTCTCCAGTATCACCGCTCCAAGCGCTTCCATGGTGTAGTAGATACCCGAATAGTAATCGCTCTCGTTCAGGAATGGGACCAGGTTCTCCTGGGCTATGCTGTTGACAAGGATGTCGGGGAGGACCCCTTCCAGTCCGTACCCCACCTCCATCCTCCACTCTTTTGTCGATACGGAAATGACCAGGAGCAGACCGTCGTCCTTTCCCTTCTGCCCGAGCTCTGTCTCCTCGAAGGTCTTGAGCGTGTAGGTGAAGATATCGTCCGGATAGGTACTGTTCACTATGAGGACCGCCATCTGTGCCCCGGTCCCCTCCTCCACCTCAAGACAGATGGATTCGATATCGTATATCTCCTCAAGGAGGAGAACGTCCATCTGGTCCGTAACGTAATATTCGAGCTTCGGATATGCTGCACCGGCCGGGTCCATGAGCAACAGGAGGACCGCAGCCATCGGGAGTGCCCATCTCATATTGCACACTCCCTGTTCAGGGCTGGTTCGGTGATGCGGTCGAACCGAAGTATTCCCTCTCATCGAAACCGAACATGCCGGCAATTATGACCGTCGGGAACTGCTTGATCTTGGTGTTGTAGGACCTGACCGCATCATTATACCTCATCCTTTCGGTCGTTATCCTGTTCTCGGTCCCTGCTATCTCCACCATCAGACCCTGGACCACCTGATTCCCTTTGAGGTCCGGGTAGTTCTCCACCTGGACGATGATGCTTGAGGCCAGGGCATTGAACTGCTCCGAGGCGTTCTCATATTCACCCGTAGGCTCTGCATCCATCCATCTCGTGCGCAGGTCCGTGATCGCCGTCAGCGTACCGCTCTCGTAATCGAGGTAAACGTCCGTAAGGTTGACCAACTGGACTATCAGGTCGAACTTCCTCTGGTACTGGTTCTCCACCTGCGCCCATTTGCCATCTATGTCCTCGTCCTTCTGCACCAGGTCATTGTATGAGGATATCGTCCAAGAAGCGCATATAAGGACGACCACGCTCACGATGGCGAACACCACGAGCCCGATTATTGCCGCTGCTTTCATTGGTATCGGCCCAAAGAGAGCTGGGGTGCTATTTTATAGTATTTCCAAAAAACCCTCATTCATATCCACTTCTTCCTCCGGAAATATATTAGCATCCCCAAAGAGACGCCTCCCATCAACAGAAGCGAAAGCGGATACCCGAAGTACCATTCAAGCTCAGGCATATGCTTGAAGTTCATACCGTAGATGCCTGCGACGAACGTCAATGGCATGAATATAGTGGCTATGATGGTAAGCACCTTCATGATCTCGTTCATCTTGTGGCTCATGTTGGAGATGTACAGCTCTAGCATACTGGTCGTCATCTCACGATATGTCTCTATTGTGTCCAATAGCTGGATTATGTGATCGTAGAGGTCCCTGAGATAGATCCTAGTATCCTTGCGGATGAGCTTGGATTCTTCCTTCTGGAGCATTGATATGAGCTCCCTTAGGGGCCATGTGACCTTCCGCAGGTAGAGGAGCTCTCTCTTTACGTTATAGACCCTCTTCACTGTTCTGGGCATGGGATCACTTATGAGCTCCTCTTCGATCTCCTCTATCTTATCCCCCTCCCTCTCCAGTACGATGAAGTAATTGTCCAATATGGCATCCATCAGCGCATAGGCGAGATAGTCCGAGCCCAACTTCCGTATCCGACCCTTATTGTTCCGTATCCTCTCACGTATCCCTTCGAAGACATCCTCATCAGGGTTCTCCTGGAACGAGATGACGAAGTTCGTACCTATGATGAAGCTGACCTGCTCGGATATGATATCGCTCCTCTTCTTGGCGCGATATATCATCTTCATGACAACGAAGATGTAATCATCGAAGAACTCGACCTTTGGCCTCTGGTCCGTATGCAGTATGTCCTCCATGGTCAGGGGGTGGATGCCGAATATCTCACCGATGAAACCGAGCTTTTCGGTATCTGTCAAACCATCGACATTGAGCCATGTCACTGTGTTGCGGTCCTTGAAGAACTTGCATTTGGAGATATCGTCTATGGGCGATTCATCAAGGCACTCGGGATTGTAATCTATGATGGTGATCTTGGTCCCCGCTTTGGTGGAATCCCCCGTATAGACCAGAGTGCCCGGTGGAAGTCCCACCGTCTTTGAGTCCTGGTCAGGGAAGATGTCCATGCAAAGGCCCCTCTGGTTAATCATATAACTATTATATAAACATCATAAACACAATGATGGATCGATGGGTCCAACCCCGGGGTTCGATATCATGGTCCTTTCCTAGATCGGGCTGAAAGCGACCTCAATGCAAGGGAGGCATCATGAGCTTCCTTTTCCATCCTGTTCTCCCTCATCAGGGATAAGGCCCTTGTCATGAGCTCTAGAGCAGGACCCCCGTCCCCTTTTTCTGCCAAGAGGTTACCCAGATTGAACGTCGTTATTGCCTCCCCCCGGCCATCCTTTGCCTTCTTCAGGAGCTCCAGGGCCTGCCGGTATGCCCTGATGGCGCCATCTTTGTCACCCTTTAACGCAAGGGCATAACCCTGGTTGTTGAGGGCCTTGCCGGCCATCCGGTCCATTCCCGCTTCCCTGAATAGTAGGGCGGCCTTGCGGTGGACCTCTGCAGAGGGCATCTGTCCCTTGGCCCGCTCCATCCCGCATATCCTGTTGTAGGTCCTGGTGAGTTCGTTGTGTCCCTCGGACCTCCCTCCAATGAAGGAGACAAGGCGGTGGCCAAGGGAATTGCGGGGCCCTTTATCTGTCCTGGCCAGGTCAAGGTAGCCCTCGGAGGCCTTGCGAAGGTCCTCCCTTGATGAGGAGAGCTCCAGTGCACGCTCGAACTGCTCAACGGCCTTTCCGCTCTCACCAGCCCGGACGAATACCTCCCCCTTGACCTCATGCAGCCTGGCGGAGGTCGCTCTATCATCGAGCCCATCGGATATGACCAGACCTTTGTCCAATGACGAAAGTGACATTTCCAGATGACCGTTCTCCATATGAACGGATGCCATGTTCCCGTAGATGGACGGAGCCATGTTCCCGGGGTCGTAGTCCATCGAGAGGGACAATGCCCCCTCGAAGGCGGACAATGCACCATCAAGGTCCCCAGTACTTTTTCGGGCCAGGCCCAGGCCGTTCTTCGCCCAGACCCCGTTCATCATGTCCTGGTCATCTGGGGCCGGTATTGACATGAAGGCATCGGATGCCTTCAAGAACCATTCCATGGCCTCTTTGGGCCTTCCCAGTTCAAGGTGCGCCCTGCCCAATGAGGTTCCAAGACCCACCATGAACGATGGTTCGACCACATTGCCCTTTTTCGCAGCGTCGAGCGCTTTCATAAGATCCATGACCGCCCGGGCATGCTCATCCATGCAGGACTCACCAGTTCCAAGGAGCAGGTAGTACCATGCCTTGTCTTTCCACTCGAGGGGCGCTGGGCCCAGGTCCTCAAGGACCAGGAGAAGCTCCATGAAGCCCTCCTCGAGGGCCAGTAGGCCTCTGTGTTCCAGCAGGGAGAAGAGGTCCCCTGTCCTTCCTGCCTTCACAAGGTGGTGGGATGCCTCTATGAGCCCTGTCGCGGAGCTGTCAAGGGTCAAGTAGTGGTCCGCTGCCGCAGAGTGGAGCGAGGATCGGATATCACCCGGGGTCCTGGACCTCACCAGGTCGGATATCACGGGATGGACCTCGTACCCACCCTGGCCCCTGCTTACGAGGGACCTTGATATGAGCTCGTCCAGAGATACCGGGTTCAGGGATGCCCCATTGACAAGGGAATGCGCTCTGCTCGTGGGCACCCTCAAGATGGATAGGAGCCTCAATACCGATAGCTCTTCGGGCGGGAGTTTGCCTATGACCTCCGATAGAAGGAACGAACCCGCATCAGGCCCGAACTCCTCACCGTACGAAAGGTCGCCGACCGGGGCCAGCATAAGGGCCATAGGATACCCTCTGCTGCGTTTGAAGAGAATGCTGCCCTGCTCCCTCTCGAACCCTCTATGTCCGAGGAGTTCCATGGAACCGTTCTCGTCCAAACCCTCCAGTTGGACCTCAAGGACCCTGCCCTCCACCGCAGATTCCCTGGCAGAATAGAACGTCCGTTTCTTCCTGGACGCCGCAAGTACCTTGAAAGAGGTGAGCTCCATGGTCAGAAGGGACGAAAGGACCTGAAGGAAGTCCGGGCCGGCCAGATGCAGATCGTCCAGGACCAGGATGACATTCCCGGAGATGGCCCTTCCCAGCTCGTAGGCAGCGTCCCTTGGTTCGAGCTCAAGTCCCAGGCCAGGGGCTTCGAGCAGGACCTCGAGCGAATGCAATACGCCCTTGAGGGAGCTTCCCTGTACGAACCTGTACCAAATGCACCTTCTGACATTCACGGTCGAACAGAACCGCTCGAGGAGGGCGGTCTTCCCTATCCCGCCCATGCCGCATAGGACGGCGAACCGGGACCTCGGGTCCTTGAGCCATCCTTGTAGTTTAACGAGCTCGCTCTCCCTGCCGAAGAAGTGCCTCTCACTGACCTTCCCGGCCAATTGGACATGACCGCTTTTGTCCTCTGTCCCCATTCCTTGTGCCATAAGGTAGGTCCGCAGGATGGACATCTCCAGTTCCGATGCTAGTTCATCAAGGCTCCTTTCCTTGCCCTTGTAGGTGACCTTGGCATTGCCCAGCTCCGACCTGAGCTTGAGCGCGGTCTCTGTCCTTGAGGGGGATATCATATAGACCTTCTTCCGCCTCCTCTGGCCCTGGACATGGGAGAGCCGCTCCTCTATCAGGCCCTTCTTCCTCAGGGCCTTGAGGGAGCGTGCTATGTTCGGTCTATTGACGCCTATGAGCTCCGACAGACCGTCCTGGGTTAGGGCCGGCGGGACCTGGAACTCGTCCATGTACCGAAGGTGCTCGACCAGGACAAGAAGGACCTTCTCCTCGATCGTTAGCCTTGGAAGGCCTTGCATGTGCTACGTCAAATGTCCATTGGGAGATATTCTTTTTCTCGCAGTTATCATGATACAAGTAGGAACAGTTACCCGCCATTTATATAGGGATAAGAAGGGGATGTATGTTTCGTGCCCTATGAAGGGCTTCGAGGTGAAAAAAATGGGAAGCACGGTCGTTTGGACGGGTCTGCTCTCTCTCCTGCTCCTACTCGGTGGGACAGGGTTGGTGGTAGACACCGCCTTGGCACAGGAGGCGGCGGATGAGGGGAACGAACTCGATTTCCCCGAGCTCAACGTGACCGAGGAAAGGATGACGAACGTACTGGGTGGAGGCAACTTCATAGGCATCCACAATAAGGACCAAGATGCCATGATAGGCATCCTTTACGGTACACCGGAGAACCCCAATTACGTATATGTGATATCGGTCTTCACCAGGTATCTTGGTGTTGCGGACATATACGGCGAGAATGGGGCCGAGCTGGCCAAGGACAGGCCGATACCGGTAAGGACCCTCTATGCCCAGAAGTTCGATGCCATCTACGAGTTCTCCGATACCGATGATGACGGTATCTGGGACTCAAGGAGGCTCGCGGATGAGGGGAGCGGGAACGGCCAGAGGCAGGAACAGACCTCCTCTGAGCGTTCGGAGGAGAACCTGACCATGGAACCTGTGTTCTCCAAGGCCTCGCTCAGGACCGGCTGGACAGCCTCAAGGGTCCAAAAAGAGAACAATGGGAACGGGTCCGTCGAATGGAGCGTCAAGCTCACGGCCAAGGACCTGCCGTACAGGGGGCCGATCTTCGGGGTCCAGCAGAGGCGGGGGGTATTGGAGAAGGTCGAGCTAACGTTCCATCTCTTCGTTGAGAAGAGGAACGTGACCCGTGACGATGTCCCGGCCTATAGGGTGGATGTGGCGGGAGGGAAGGTGCTGGGATACAGGGTTACGGATACGGAGAAGGTAGGGGCCAGGACCTTCAATGGAAGTTCGGTATCTGCCAGTGTAAAGTACGACCATCTTATAGCGGGATGGGACTTCTTCCCCAGGAATTCGAACCCGAACCTCATGATGTCGACCGAGCTGCTTTTCCTCAACGGTCTGAGCCCGAGGGTCTCCGAGTTCCTCAGGAACATGAGGGAGGAGAACTTCGAGGGGAACGGGACCGTCGATTACGAGACACCTGCCGGGCAGCAGATGGTACGGGCCAGGAATGCCATCAAGCTGTCCGGCGACGACCCAATCGTCGCACAGTCCTCCGTCAAACCCCAGCTGGTCAGGAAGAACAGGCTCGGGATAGCCGATAACTGGCAGAAGGTAGGGAACCTGAAGTGGGCATCGAACGTGACGGTGGACGATGTGGAGGATACGATGTACTTCCAGGTCTACTTCGCCAGGGCATTTGCCGGGGTCAACGCGAACGGGGCGATCTACGCAGGTATCGGTATCGTCGGTGGTTTCTCCTACCCCGATGGAAAGAGGATATTCCACGACCCTACCTACGAGGTGTCATCGTTCGAGGTCCGGTCCGATGATGATGAAAATGGGGTAAAGTGGCAGAGGGTCATCGTCATAGGCGTCCTGGTCTTTGCAGGGGTCGCTCTCGTTATAGTACTTGGGATATCGGGGCTCATTGTCGCCGCAAGGAGCGACAAGATGGGACCCGGGAAGAAGAAGGAGGAAGAGGACCACTACGATGGCTATTATATGAGCAAGGGAAGGAGCTGAGAAGCGCTCAGTTGATTTTCCGGCCGCTCCTTTATAGGGAGCGGCTATTTTTTTTAATAATTGGAAACCCATTGCTTTCAGGGCTGGTCCTGTACTGGTCGAGTCGCATTCGACCATCTCACTAAACCCCTTGCAGGGCCATTTTAATGGCTTTTAAGTCATTGGTCTGGGGCTATATAACAGTATTTTGAAAATTTAATGTACTTGCCATTCATTTATAAACTTAACTGTTTGCGCATGATAACGATAATATGGGCCAGTTGTAGTTCCGTCCATTCGATGGACATAGACAAGGTGGATGTTCTTATCTACGCCATCGGTCAGCTGAGGGCGGACCGGTCAGGGAGTACGTATACCGATCAGCAGATGGCAGAGACATTGAACATAACGACCAGGACCCTTAACGTCAACATCACCGAGATGGTCAGGGAAGGGTATGCCATACGGAAGCGGAAGCATTACAGGAGGTCGGTCCTCAAGAACACCGAACTGACCGAGATGGGCGAGGCAAGGCTCAAGGAGGTCCATGAGATAATGGATGGTCTGGTACTATCTCCGGAGAACCACGGGATATCCACATACCTGAAGTTCAATGACGTCCTTGCAAGGACCATCAACCCTCTGGAAAGGATATTCCTCCTCCATATGTATGTGAGGAAGAAGAAGTTCGACTTAAACCAGTACATGATGAACCTCAGCACGGCAAGGAACGAGCTGAACATAGTGAACTTCCTCAGGAGACTTGACAGGTCAGAGGAGGAGGCCTCCTCCGCCTACGGTCTGGACGTCTTCAGGATGACCCTCTACGGGGACCATACCGCTCTCGAGGCAGCGCTATCGGAGAACATGTCCAGGAACCAGATCGACACCGTTCTCATCCATGCCGAGACCCTTTACAAACAGGGCAAGCTGGACCGATCCAAGCGGCTCTACGACCATCTCCTGGCGGACCAACCTGACATAACAGGGAACCAATGGTTCCAGGCGAACCTGGGGCTTGCCCAGGTCATCAGACGCAAGTGCGGCCCCGAAGAGGCCATCAAGCATCTCGACATGGTCGAGGGGATGACGGAGGACAGGCTCTACCGGACCTGTCTCCTCCAGGCCAAGGGGACCTGCTACGGGATGATGGGGGACTATGGGAATTCCATAAAATGCCTGTCTGCGGCCATCCGCTCCTACAGGTACTTCAACCACCCCCTGCTCCTTGCGATAGCCCTCAACAATAGAGGGGTGACGTTCTTCATGAACGACCGTGTGGGTCTTGCCGAAAAGGACTGGTCCAAGGCGATGATGGCCGCACGCAAGGCAAGGAGCCGGTACGTCGAAGCACGATTGCTCATCAATCTAGCCGATGTGGGGATAAAGAGCGGGGACCTCAAATTGGCCGATAAGCTGCTAAGCAGGGCAGAAGGCCTTTTCAATATCGTAAATGACCTGGAGGGGATGTCAGGTCTGGAGTTCAACAGGGCCCTGAAGGCGATAGCGGAGAAGGATGTAACAATGTTCAGATATCACTTCGAGAGGTCAGAGAGCATAGCAAGCCCGCTCCCCCCCAAGTACGAGAGGGACATAAGGAGGAAGGTCCTCCTTGAGAGGGCGATAGAGGGGGGGATGGAGGAGATAGCGGCATTCATGAAGGGATTGGACCGATGTGAGGGGATGAAGTGAATATCACAGATAGGGTCCTATGGTCCTTGAAGTGAGGGGCGGCCTGGAGGGGAGCGGTCCAAGATTTGGAAAGGTTAAAGAAAGGGGAATAGGATTAACTGAAGTGTTGTGCGGTGGGGGCTGGTGTTATAGTAGATCTACTGTCCAGCAGCAGTTTCCGGTGAGAAAAGGAACTTTGGAGAGCTAGTGATACGGTCTTGACGCCATGATGCGTCATTCGGGTCCGCTCTCAACAGAGCGGTGCGCAGGAGGATATGTTCCGGTGCGTGCTCGCAGTGATGGTCGGACGGACCTGCTCATTCTATATTATCGCTCTTTAATCTGTTTTGAGCCTGCCGCTTCCTCTGCGTCGCATGAGGAATGCTTATAAGTGCTTGCCGTCATTTTCCTTAAATGGTGAAATATGGACAAGATAAACGGTGTTCCGATCCAGATGAAGGAGATAGCATCCTTCTGCAGGCGTAACGGTATCCGCACCTTGTCCTTGTTCGGTTCCATAATCACGGACAGGTTCGAACCTTCATCAGATGTGGATATCCTGGTTGAGTTCGATGATGAAAGGATTCCGGGTCTTTTACGCATCTCTCGGATGGAAAGAGAGCTGATGGGCCTGTTCGATGGCAGA
>JALOTP010000027.1 GCA_025457865.1 Thermoplasmatota archaeon
GGCCTCCTGGCTGCCTTTCTTCAACGTTGTGGAAGATAGGTCCTGGGCCAGGCCGGATATGGGGCTCATAAGAACGAAGGAGAGGAATGCCAGAATGAGTAGGGGACCGTATCGCCTGCCCCAAGTAAATTCCGGGGGGACCTTCCTTGATAGGTAAGCCGTCCGTATCACCGTCCAAAAGGCCTCATGCTGCAGGCATACCACTCTTTTCCAGCATATAAGTTTTTATCTGTACATTTTTTCCAGCTGGACCATCTTTCCGCTCCGGAACATAGTGGTCATCCCGCTGAACGACCGGAGCCGGCCGACTCCCTATGAGGTATGGACCCAGTGTGTCAGAGCATCTGGAATAAACGGCCTGTCTTGAAAGACAGGCAAGGGCCTCGTACTCCTTTATCTGGACAACAGCCCTAATGATTAAATGAGGCAGCTGGCGGAAGAAATGTCCATGGGTACCCTCACTATCCCAGCAAAGGCGTAACAGTGCCAAGGTCCGGCATCGAGACGTTCGTTGAGCGTCCTAAAAACCTTTAATACACCAGACCGGTCATCCACACCTAGGCCGAATCGGATAGGTGTGATAAGATGCCCAGCCATTTCCCCAGGTATCTGGACGGTCCCTCGACAGGTCCCTATCATATCATAGCTCTGGTGCTCCCGTTGTTGATCCTCCCATTGCTCCTCATGACCGCTGTTGGAGCGCCTATGGTCGTCAGGCTGGGCACATCGACGACCGAAAGGCTCGAGGACAGGGACGGGGACGGCCTGGCGGAGTTCCTCGTCCTGGATGTGGACATAGAGGTCTTCGAACCCGGTGCCTACGGCCTCCACGGAACAGCTCTCGACGGAACCGTCACTGCCAACGCCGGACCTATGGACCTTCCAATGGGCAAAAGCAGGGTGGAACTGAGGTTCTCCGGTTCTGCCCTGACCAGGTCCCTTACCGGTGGGCCCATCATCTTCGAAATAGAGGTGTTCCCCAGGGACCCATCGTCAGACCCCGCCAAGGGGACCTATACCACGACCGGGGATTACCTTCCAGAGCAGTTCGAGGCACCATCGTCCGGTACAGGGGTTGAGGTAAGGATACAGGGCACGGAGGTCCTCATACAGAGCAGGGTCCTTCGGTTGTCCATAAACACGACATTGCCCCAGCTGACCTTCACCTATTCGAGCGGTTCGGGGGATTCCACCAGGTCCACCCTCAGATACATGGAGGTACTGGCCTACCAGGATATGAACGGGAACGCGGTCTACGATCAGGGTACTGACCTTAGGAAGTACGATGCCCCCCTCAACACGGTCGATTGGAACCTAAGGACCGATTTCTCCCAGGGGTACGAGATCTCCCTCCATGGCGTGGTCCCGCTGAGGCTCTCCGGGAGCGCAACGGCCGTCGCATGGGCAAAGATGACCTTCACCTACCGTTCAAGGTCACTTCTATTGGAGGGATGGGGCCAGAAGTTCGACATCGATATGGAACTGTGGCAGCCCCTCGATGCGGACCATATAGCGGTCGTGCATGAGCTCCGTGACCTGTCGGGCAGACAGACGATTGCAGAGGGCAAGGGGGGCTCCATACATACGGAGGACCCGAACGTGCTCAGGCTCGTATCCGCGAAAGGCCTGACCACCGGGATCTATTCCTGGTCCGATGCCATTTTGGTCGGTAATGAAACACCACAGACCCAGTCGCGAGCGAATACCAACTTCTCGGTCGAGGGTCATGTGGCCTCCATAATATTCTCCTACCCCTTGGCCGGTGGAACGCTCTCCATCCACCACGACCCGGTCATAGGGATGGACCCCGCCAACATGCCCAAAGGCCAGGACACGTCCGGGTTCCTGTCCAACAAGCCCCTTGCCATGCTCATAGGGTCCGCCGTCGGGATCGTGATAGTTGCGGGCACGGTGTTCTTCAGGTCGTGGTCGGAGAGGAGAGAGCAGCGGGCGCCCCATTACACGGAGCGAAGAGGGGGTGATTGAACGGTCTCGGTCGAATTCTGGTCAGCCTTAAAGGACCTGCTGGTCGGTCTCCTTCTGGTCCTATCGCTGGTACTTTCCGGGATAGGGTTCCTGTCCTACAGGAGGAAAGGGAGCCCCAGACTGCTGATGGTGAGCCTTGCCTTCCTTCTGTTCCTGATGAAGGGGCTCTACCTCGCCGTTGGGCTCTACGCAACGGACTGGGTCAGCGTTCCCAGGGGCTTCGCCCTTGCATTCGATATCATGCTCCTGGTCGATGTTGCGGTGCTGATGACTCTCTACCTCGCCCTCTTCAGGAAGCAGAGGGTCAGTTGAGGGGTTGGGACCCGATGGAAGAAGACCCCCTCCAGCTGGAGACCAGGAAGAGGATATACGAACTCGTCCAGGCCTCGCCAGGTGTCCACTTCAGGGAGATATCCCGCAGGCTCGTCCTACCCATGGGAGTCGTCGAGTACCACCTCAACTTCCTTTTAAAGAGGGATATGATAGTCGACAGGAAGGAGGGCAGGTACAGGCGCTACTATGCCGAGGGGAAGATAGGTTCCAGGGAGAAGAGGGTCCTATCCTACCTCCGGAAGGACATTCCCCGGGGCATCCTTATGCACGTTATGCTCCATCCCGGGGCCAGGCACAGGGACATCAAGGGCGAACTTGGCATATCCGGGTCGACCCTCTCCTTCCATCTCCAGCGGATGATGACGGACGAGGTCCTGAGGGAGGAGGACGTTGACGGGACGAAGAGGTTCTATGTGGTCGACCCGGAATCCGTCTCAAGGACGCTGATACTCTACAGGAGGTCCTTCATGGACAAGCTCGTGGACTCCTTCACGGAGACATGGCTCGATCTGGAACTGTGATGACCCTACTCAGAGCCTCTCCCTGTGATCGACACCGATGGTATATGGTCCCAGCTTGGGGACCTGGAGGGAGAGCCTCTTGTGCCTGGAGGCCCTCATCAATGACCGTACCCTCATGACATCCTCTTCGCTGACGGGCGGTTCGAACCCCGACCTGTCGAACTCCTCGACGGTCGTCGTCGAGTGATCGATGCTGTCCGCTATGGAGCTCACAGAATAGCCCCTTATTGACCCGTTGAGCACCTGGTCCAAGAGAGGGTAGGGTAAATGGAGCTCTCCCTCGTCCGTCTGCCCGGCCACCAGACCAGCGGTAGGGGGTCTATCGATGATGGGGGCAGGGACGTTCACGTTCCTGGACAGTTCCCTGACCTGGGTCTTGAAAAGGTCCCCTATGGGACAGATGTCCGATGCCCCGTCACCGTACTTGGTGAAATAACCCGTCAGCAGCTCCGATTTATTGGAGGTGCCTATCACCAGACCGCCCTCGGCGTTAGCCACAGCATAGAGCACGAGCATCCTGGCCCTTGCCATCGCATTGCCCCTCACCATACCGTCCAGTTCAAGCGGGATGGCTTTGACGATGCCTTCTATGTCCATGACCTCAAGGTCCGTTCCGCAGGAACGGGAGGCCATCTCGGCGTATCCAAGGTCCGATGGGTTCATCGCACCATATGGCAGGAACAGGGGTCTCACACGGTCAGGTCCCAATGCATCCGTCAACAGCCTAAGGACCAGGGTAGAGTCCAGGCCTCCGGAGAGCCCTACGATCGCCGGGCCGTTCCCGGAAGCGACCATCCTATCGATTATGAAGTCAGAGATGATCCTCCGCGCATCAGGGTCCAGCCTTGGTATGAGGTCCATAGCACCACATCTATGGGGACCGTTCTTCTCGGTCGGAGGGGATAGTAGGGGAAAGTTCAAATAATCTTTTCCCCACTCACTTCGACGGAGAATGAAAGTTGACCGGGTACAATATCGAGAACATCATCGCGTCCAGCAATCTGAACTCGAAGTTGAGGCTGAAGGAGATATCGGAGAAGCTCCCCGATTGCGAGTACAATCCTGAGAACTTCCCGGGGGTCATCTGGAGGCCCAGGTCCACCTACGGCGTCGTCGTCCTGATGGAGGACGGGAGAATAGTGTGCACCAACGTCAGAACGCTGGAGGATGTTGATGCCCTCTTCAAGAGGGTTGTCAAGCTCCTGGAGGAGAAGGGGCTCATAACACCGAGGATCGCCTGCCCGAGCTGCGGGGCCGTCGTCGATTCCGAGGATGTGGTCTGCGTCGATTGCGGTCAGCTCCTCCAGGGCAAGTGAAGGGGACCTGTTCAAAGGGGTCCAAGAAGGGACCTTGATATCCCCTCCACGTCCGTCCTGTTCCGTTCAGGACATGATACCATGAGGCAGTAGTGTATCCCAGGTCTTCTCTGGAGGGCCCTTGCCAGCGTCGAGATGGTATGGAGCGGGACCGGTCTATCGCCCATTACCTTGATGTCCGTCCTCCTGAGCCTGGGCTCCGAGAGGGCAAGGCTGGGGTCCGGGACATCTATGATAACCTCCCCTTCCGGTACATCGGCCTTACGGCATATTTCCGCTTCGAGCCTGGAACGCTCCCTGTCGTCGGTCAGGCCACTGACCAGCTCCCTTGTCCTCTGAGCGGCCTCGGAGTCCCCGACAGCATCCTCCGAGTTCACCGTATGGGCCGATTTCAGGAGCTTCCTGAACCTGAGCCTTGCGGCCATCCTCGAAGGCACCCCTCCCTGCTCCCTCATGAACCTCAGTACCTCCCCATCCGCCATGCCCCAGACCTGCTCAAGGGCTCCGTCGGAAAGGTATTCCCCTGCTCTGCAGAGCATTCCCTCCGCGATCCTTGCGGTCCTGTGGAAATAAACGGAGGAGTACATCAGCGACCTGGCAACGAGCATGCCCTCAAGGGCTGAAAGCCCCCTCCTGTGGACCATTAGCTCACCGTGATGGACGATAGAGGTCTGGACGATCCTGTCCAGGTCGATTATTCCGTAGGCGACCCCGGTGTAATGTGAGTCCCTCAGCAGGAAATCCAGCTGGTCCGCATCGACCGCACCGTGGATTATCTGGTAAAGATAGTCCTTGTCTGAGAAGAATGCCTGTCCGTCCTCCACCGGGAGCCGTTCTGCAACGGTAGGGGAAGATGAGCCTTCCCTGCAGACGAGCCCGGCCACCCTTCCAGGGTCAAGGCCCTCCGCCTCCAGGATCTCCGGGACGCTCCTCCCCCTCTCCAGGTCCTTCCAGTCCTTGTCCCACCACCAGGCGTCGTATGGACCTATCCTGCCAGTTATAAGGTCCTTTGTAAGTTCCATATGCTCCTTGCCCAATCTGTCATGGAACAGTTTCTCCATCGTGTGGGAGAACGGACCGTGCCCCAGGTCGTGCAGTGCCCCAGCAGTAGAGACCAAAGAGACCTCTTCCAGTGGGAGCTCCAGCGCTTTAGCGAGCATACCTGCTATATGGGACGTTCCCAGAGAATGCTCGAACCTCGTATGATGCGCTCCCGGGAACACCAGGTATGCTAGTCCGAGCTGCCTTATCTGGCTCAGCCTGTTCATCTCGGGGGTCGAGGCGAGCTCCAGAAGGGCCCCCGAGAGCTTTATGGTGCCATGGACCGGGTCGTTGATTATCTTGAACTCCCTCATCAGGGACAGAGGGTCGAATGATGATTTATGACTATCGTATGGACCTGTGTTGTGGAAAACGGTTATCTCCCCCATTGTCAGTTACCCCCTTCATGAGAGCGCTGACGTCTCAGGAAAGGGATGCCCTCATAGGCTACCTAGAGGACGACCATGGGAGGGGAGACCCCACATCCGCCCTCTTCGGGGCGAAGGATAGGGGGAGGGCGGTCATAATATGCGAGGAGGGGGGCATCCTCTCCGGGCTCGAACCGGCCCAGTTCATATTCTCCGTCCTGGGCGCCACGCTGAAGGTCACCGAAGGCCTCACTACCGGGGCCATGCTCGATAAGGGTGCGTCTGTGGCAGAGGTGGAGGGTCCTGTCCCCTCGCTCCTTGCGGGCGAGAGGACCGCACTGAACCTCCTCTCAAGGATGTCAGGGATAGCTACCATGGCGAAGAAGGCATCCGAGCTGGCCTCAGGGAGCTCTCCCGGTGCGCGGGTCGCAGGGACCAGAAAGACGACGCCCGGGTCCCATCTCTTCGAGAAACGGGCCTTGATGGACGGGGGAGCGCTCCCTCACAGAACGGACCTCTCCTCCCTTGCCATGGTCAAGGACAACCACATAGCCGCGCTCGGAGGTGGACCTGCTGCAATTGGCAGGGCCGTTTCGAAGCTGAAATATCTCTACGGGCCCTACCTTCCCATAGAGGTCGAATGCGGGACGGTGGAAGAGGCGATTGCGGCACTTGAGGCCGGTGCCGACATCATCATGCTAGATAACATGGGCGTGGATGGGGTCCGTAAGACCTCATCGGCCCTGAGGGATGCGATGTCCAGGTCACACAAGAGAGCATCCATAGAGGCATCCGGAGGGATCGCTTTGAAGGACATCCCCCTCATTGCCCCTCATGTGGATGTGATATCCATGGGGTCCCTGACCTACGGTGCCCATCCCATCTCCTTCAAGATGGAGATGGAGCTCAGTTTACCCCACAAATGACAGCATGGGTGAAAGAGAATGACCGAAAGGGCAATGGCCGGACCGAGGGGGACCTTCCGTTTGGTTCCCAGGGACCTTACCGGTCCTCTCCCTGAGGACCTGATCCTCTTTGGATTCCTGATGGTCCTTGCGGCGGTCCATCTCATCTGGAAGGTCCCTTTCGACCCCGACCCCCTCACATTGAACAGGCTCCTTCTTGGACTCATCATAATGCTTTCGATAATGGCGATGACGGCCCTCAGACAGTCATTATTTGTCAAGGGTGGAGGCTCGCAAGCTGGTCTAGAAGGTGCGGCATACACCGTTAGGGTATGGTTCCCCTACCTCATGGTCGGTATTTCCTATCAGCTCATCCAGCCCGCAGTGATGGGATTGCATGACGGGACCATCGACATGACCTTGATGGATATGGACCGTTTTTTGTTCCTGGGAAATGACCCGGTCCTGCTCATAGAGGGACTGAGCTCTCCCCTGCTGACGGATTGGTTCGCCTTCTGTTATTCCCTCTATTTCGTGCTTCCTGGCGGTATCGCCCTCCTGCTCCATTTCACGGACCGCAGGGATGATTTCAGGCTCTTCATGCTCGCCATGGTCGTCTCCTTCTACCTTGGGTACATTGGTTACATCTTCTTGCCGGCAGTAGGGCCGAGGTACACGATACCGGACAGGTTCCAATCGGACCTGAGAGGGATATTCCTATGGGACCATGTGAGGGCCATGTTCATGGACATGGAATCCATAAACCGGGATTGTTTCCCTAGCCTGCACACGGCCCAGGCCCTCATCCCGCTCTTTTTCGCTTACAGGTACAAGGGTCTGCTGGGTAAGAAGCGGCTCCTGTTCTGGATCCTCCTGCCCATCGTGATATCCATCTGCATATCAACGGTCTATCTTCGCTACCACTGGGTGGTCGATGTCATCGCCGGAGCCGTCCTTGCGGCAGTCTCCATATCCCTCGGAACGTTCTTTTTCAACAGGTTCCCATGGCCCAGAGACCGCTCAAAGCCTCAGGACCGGACATAGGAGGTTCGCCCCGGGCAGAGGTCCGCTCCGACCGGCAGGCAAATAAGGTTTTTATCGTTCAGGGGCCTCAAGAAGCGTTCGCCGCAACAACGGGGTGCCATAGATGGAGATGTTCGAAGCCCAAAGCATAGAGTCCAAATGGCAGCTCAGGTGGAAGGAGGCCGATACCTTCAGGCCTGATGGTCCAGGTAAGGGTACCGGAAGGAAGTTCTTCATGATATTCGCCTACCCTGGCATCTCGGGCTACCTCCATGTGGGCCACATGAGGGGGTTCACCTATACCGATGTGATGACCCGCTTCAGGAGAGCGGCGGGATATGATGTCCTCTTCCCAGTCGGCTTCCATGCGACCGGGATACCTGCTGTCTCCCTGGCCAAGAGGATAGAGCGTAAGGACCCCAAGACCCTGGAGTACATGCTGAGGAACGGGTGCCCTCCAGATGTCCTTGGGAAGCTCTCGGATGTGGACGCACTGATAGAGTTCTTCAGACATGTTTACATAGAGGATTACTGGAGGAGGTTCGGCTTCGGCATGGACTTCTCAAGGGCCATGACCACGGTTTCACCGGGGTACAATCGCTTCATAACCTGGCAGTTCAGGAAGCTCAACGAGCTGGGCCTTCTGACCACCAAACCCCATTTCGCCCCCTTCTGCCCCAACTGCGGTCCTGTGGCTGTCGATTCTTCCATGACCGATATCTCACAGGGAGGGAACGCCGAGAACCTGGACTTCACCGTCCTGAAGTACCGCCTGGACGATGGAACTGTCCTGCCAGCGGCCACCCTCCGCCCCGAGACAGTTTACGGCGTCACCAATATGTGGCTCAACCCGGACGTGGAATATGTCAAAGCGTCCTTTTCCGGCGAGACCTGGCTGCTCTCCAAGGAGGGTGCGGAGAAGCTCAGGCACCAACTGGAGGGCAGGGCCGAGGTATCCATAGCTGGCGGCATCAAAGGGAGCTCCCTCATAGGTTCCATGTGCAGGACCCCACTTGGGAAGCCCATACCCATACTGCCCGGGACCTTCGTTGACCCCAATGTCGCAACAGGCGTCGTGATGTCGGTTCCGGCCCACGCTCCATTTGACTGGGTCGCCCTCAACGATATCAAAGGCGAGCTTGCAGGGGATGACAACGTCCTCAATCTCGACAGGGAAATGGTCATGGGGCTTAGACCCATCACCCTCATCCAGACCGGTAAGACATTCGTCGATGACCCTGCCGGGGTCCTGTGCACCAGGATGGGCATCAAGGAACAGGGTGAGACCGCCAAGCTCGATGAGGCGACCGCTACGATATACAAGGACGAGTTCCATTCCGGGACATTGCTCCCCATCTGCGGGGACTATGCCGGGATGAAGGTCTCTGCGGCCAAGGAGGCATTGAGGAACGACTTCATCGCCTTGGGCCTTGCCGATTCCTTCATGGAGTTCTCCGAACCTGTGATATGCCGGTGCGGGACGCCTGTCATAATAAGGAGGATCCCCGACCAGTGGTTCATACGTTATTCCGATCCTGATTGGACGGAGAGGTCCAAAATCCAAGCTTCGACGATGAACATCGTCCCTGACGAGTATAAACGGGACATGCCCTCCGTCCTGGGCTGGTTCGGGGACAGGGCATGCATCAGGCAGGGTTCCTGGCTCGGTACCGAGTTCCCCTTCAAGAAGGATTGGATAATAGAGCCCATATCGGATTCGACGCTCTACCCGGCCTATTACATCGTTTCGAAATATGTCAACGACGGAACCCTCAAGGTAGCCTGGATGGACGATCCGTTCTTCGAGCATGTTTTCAACGGAAAGGGCGACCTGTCCACCCTCCCCGAGGAAAGGAGGGAGGTCGTCAAGAGGTGCAGGGAGGACTTCCTCTACTGGTATCCCCTGGACATCAACCTTGGGGGGAAGGAGCACAAGACCGTTCACTTCCCCGTTTTCCTCATGAACCACGTAGCGCTCCTCGATAAGGAGCACTGGCCCAGGGGCATCTACGTCCACTGGTGGGTGACGATGGCCGGGGGGGACAAGATCTCAAAGACCAAGGGCGGTGCGGAGCCCATCCCGGAGGCCATTATGAAGTACGGCGTGGACGCCATGAGGCTCTACTACTGCCATGTTGGGTCCGCAGATATGGACGTGGAGTGGAAAGAGGAGTCCGTTTTCCATTACAGGTCCAGGACCAGGAGGGTCTACGAGGTGTTCCTGGAGCTCAGTAACGCCGGAACGGCCGAAGAAGGCCCCATGGACAGCTGGCTGCTCTCGGTCATGAAAAGGGACCTTGCGGAGGCTTCGCAGCATTTCGAAGCAGGACGGCTCAGAGAGGCCTCGAACCTGGTCTATTTCACCTTCCCATCGGAGATAAGGTGGGCATGGAAACGCGGGGGCGTGTCAAAGGCTGTGATGGATGAGGTCCTGTCCGTCTGGGCTAGGATGCTCCAGCCTGTCACACCCCATCTTGCCGAAGAGCTGTGGGAGTCAATGGGTGGGGAAGGCTTCGTTTCAAAGGCACCTTGGCCCTCCATGGAGGCAATGCGTTCTGATGAGCGGGCCCTGCAAAGGGAGCAGTACATCGAACTGCTGCTTGCGGACCTTTCGAGCATAAAGAAGATGACAGGCATCGAGCCAAGGACGATGTGCCTTTACACAGCGTCCGGATGGAAGTGGACGGTGCTCATGGAGATGCTTGGACTGTCCGGGAGCGGGGACGGGAGGCTCGACCAGGGGGTTGTGATCAAGTCCCTGATGTCGAAACCGGAGCTCTCGGAGCAGAAGAAGAACATCCCACAGCTGGTGGGAAAGCTCGTGAAGGATGTCGTCAAGATGGGGGAGAGGGAGAGGTCAAGGTTCCCACTGCTCAGGGACGAGCAGAGGCTACTGAAGGAGCTGTCCCCGTTCCTCTCATCGGAAATGGGATGTGAGGTCAAGGTGTTCGGTGATGATGAGGAAGGCCGCTATGACCCCATGGGCAGATCGAAGGGTGCGCTGCCGCTCAAGCCCGCGATATTCATGGAATGATGCTACCTATCATTCTTCCATGGCTCCCTGAGGGAGGATGACCTCCCTTGGTCCTGTCATATCGCCGGTCCCCTTGCTGAGCCAGACCGGCCCCTGACCGTAGGTTCGACCGGCCCCGTGGAGCCAGCCCCTTACAAGTGTCAATAGGAGCAATATCATGATGATGGCCGCCAGAAGGACGATGATGGCCGCTATCGTCCATTTAAGGTTCCCTCCCTTACCTTGAACATCCAGGTCCATGTACCCCGTTCGAGCTGTCAGTCCGGAGCCATCCTCGACGAGGATGGTGTAATTGCTGTAGCCTTCGAGCCTCTCGGTTGGCATCCTGATGGCATATCTATCGCTCCCCATTTCTTTCATGAGGACCCTCTTTTCCTTCCCCTCACCATCCATCAGGACGAGCCAGGCCATGGATACCTCGCGGTTGTCCCTGGCAGTCACCGAGATCTCATGGTCTCCGCCCGTAATCCTTCTCATGGTATGGTTCGTAATGACCGGAGGTGTGCCGTCGGCGATATCAACGGTCCTTGCATAGGTAGTGATGAGACCGGTGACATCTTCGATAAGACAATCTATCCTCACTCTCCATGCATCCTCCGGAACATCGATCCTGAGGGTAACATTGTTCGGCCCATCTGTGTATTCGTTTGACACGATAGGACCGTCATCGAACGAACGATCGATCTTGATCCGCCCTATCCCCCTATTGTCCGAGGGGCTCAGGTGCACCTGCCATTGAGAGGATGTCTTGGGACCTAAGAAATCAATGCCCAGGGATGGGGGAATGCTGTCTTTGACCTGCAAGAGCTGACCAAGTTCTGCAGCGTTCGCGGACCCATCCTCAACACGGACTATGTAATGGAGTTCCATTGCTGTTTGAGGTACCTGCGGAATGACGGTCCTCTCCCTTGGTAGTTCCATCACATATGCCTGTCCATTGTCGAACCACCATTCCAGTTCACCATCGAACGTCCCCCAATTGTCGCTGATGATGAGACGCATCTCGAACGCTTCTCCGGTCATGGGCTCATTGGTATCTATCCTCTTTATCACCGGATCGATCGTGTCAATGACGGAATACCCACCTCTGAGCTCCTGCTCATTGCCTGAGCGGTCCTCTACCTTCAGCGTGAACGTCAGCTCCTTTGCCGTGGTCTTCATGGGTACCTGAACTCTCCAGACTGAACCGTTCAAAGGGAACTCACCCCATTTCGGAGCCCCATCGATACCATCCTGGGATGTTAGAAGGACCAAAGAGCTGACGGCATGATTGTCCCTGACAATGAACGTCATATCGAACGGTTCTCCGGTCCTTGGTCTCCCGACGGTCCTGTCCTCAAGGAACGGAGGTAGTGAATCCATGACAGATATGTCGACGATCTGGATGACCTTCTTGTTCCCAGAGATGTCCGAGATAGTGATCTCGATCTCGGTCTCCAGAGCCTCCTCGGGAACATCGATGGAAACGGACCACTTGGTGGCTCGATCATTCAATGGAATACCTTGTGCATTCAAAGGAGCGATCGTCTTGCCTAGATCGAATATAGCCTCTACGGAACCTATCCCGACGTTGTCGGTGAGGTCCAATATTATGAGGAGCTCCTCTCCCGCATCCACCTCGGATGGATAGTCCATTCCCAGTACCTCCGGCGGTATAGGGTCCTCGACATCCAGATGGAACTTGGTGTCCATCCGGTTCCCAGAGAAATCGATGGCAGATATGTTCACTGAAAGGCCGACAGCTGAAGGTCGGACATCGATCGTTATTGAGAACCGACCATCGTCATCGAAACCGACATCCTTACCGGTCCATTCCTCTATGACCTTCCCGTTAAGGTCGTACTGGATGCATGAAGCGCTGGGAACAGTGACGCCGAACATGCTCCTGTTGTCATGGACCTTGAACCTGCCGGTCCACTTCTCACCGGTCACCGGGACATCAAAGTTGGTCATGATGATCGAAGGAGGTTCGGCATCGGGTTTTGGATAGTCAATGACTAGCGGTCCTGGGTCACCTGGGCCATGAGGAACCTTTGTGTCACCAATTCCATCTCCATCTATGTCTTTCCCAGTGTAATCCGACCAGAAGTTGCCATATTTGAACGGGCCTCCAACAATATTCGTTCCTGGGACCTTGACTGGTAATGCCCATCTCAGATCACTTGGATGGTCCTTATCGATCTCGATCGTTGAATTATCGAACCTATTATCAGCGATCATCGTTCCACTACAGTCATAGAATTTGATGACCGTCCCAAGACCCGATAGATTGTTCGATATGAACCTCAGGTCTCTGATCTGTGTAAACCAAACCTTGGCCCCCGATCCCAATAGTGAGTTTGAAGAAAACGTCATTTCATAGCAGTCGTAAAATGACATGGTAGGACCCATTTTATAATTAAGTTCATTGTCATTGATGATATTACCTGAACTGGACCAAAGATCGATATTGAGATTTCTATTATTAACGAACACATTATCCTCTATCGTATTATCATGTGAATGAGCAATGATAATTCCCTCTTCATTTTCGGTCAAGCGATTCCCTCTGACAATATTTTGGTTCGATAAATAATCTAATAAAATCCCATATTGATTTTCAATAATAATATTACCATCAATTACGTTCTGAATGCTCCCTGAGCCAAGGAATATCCCTATGTTCTCATTCTTTGAGACCGAATTATTGGTTAATTTTATTGAGTTGACACCCTGCAATTCCATACCATAGATCCCATTGTTTACGATAGTGTTTTGGGAGATGATCACGTCAAATCCACTAAGCCCTTCACCAAGGATGCCTCCACTAGGATTGTCAATGATGGTGTTTTTATGAAGTTTCATGGTCTGGCAATACTCAAGATAAGCGCCGAAACCAAGGTTTTCCGAAAAGGTGTTCTCTGACACTGTGATCACCTTTCCGTCCACATCGATGCATCTGATGCCATAGTTCCCGTTGATGGATGCATTGTTGCCAGTCACATTAAGGCCTATGAACACCCCCTCGAAGACCATTCCGTCCTTATCGTTGGAGACCGCTTGGTTCCCTGAGATATTAACATCAAAGGACGGTCCGAGGATCCTGCATCCGGTAGTTTTACAGCCTACCATCGTGGAATTGAAAAAACCAAGTTCGGTCACATCGTCAGCGAACACTCCCATGTTGCATGTGAGGAATCTGCATTCCTCGACCATAATATTGGAGGATCTTCTGATGTCTATGCCTGTTCCACCATCTGATACCTCTACCCCAGAGGTGATGATGTTCTTGCAGTCGTACAACGATATGGAGCTTAGGTCATTGCTCCGTCCACCTGTTATGTTCACATTCCTGATGACAAGATGTTTCATTGTGTTCGCGACCTTTAGGGCCGGGACCGTTCCCACCTCGAATGATAGGTTCTTTATGATGTACGGGTCGTTCTGTGTTCCCGAACCAGAGCTCACCCCGTTCTCCGGAACGAACTCAGAATCGCTCTCTATGGAAATGGAACCATTGAACGGTTCATATGACGGATATACTGGTGGCGGCAGTTCCTTGCTCTCAAGGTCATCGAATATGGCGATATCGCTGTTCTTTTGATACGATAGGACAGCCGAAGGAGCTGCGAACAGGAAAGATAGCATCATTGTTATGATGGCCGCACGCAATGACATCCGACCAATGATGATTATTAGGATTAGATATGGTTTTCCCTCTCTTGACCGTTCATTTACAAGAGGAAGGAACGTTCCTCGCTTTCAGATCATTACCTTATTCTTTTCCATGAGTTCTATCAGGAACGATACGAAAGGTCGTAGAACGCCATCGAGCTGTCCCCTCTCAAGATGGTCATAGTACTCGTTCTTCCTTGTGTTCGGGATGTTCACCATCGGGTATCCCTCTCTGTGCAGGATGAGGTCCATTAGGAGCCGCCCGACCCTTCCGTTACCATCCACAAAGGGATGGATGATCTCGAAACCTACATGGAAGTAGGCTGCAACGACCACCGGATGCAGCCTTTTCCTATTCCTTGAATACCATCTTAGCAGTGTTGCCATATCCCTGGGAACGTCCTTTGGCGATGGAGGCATCCAGTCGGTTCCCCGGATGTAGACCTGGTATGTCCTGTACTTGCCTATCTGGTCGTTCAGACCAGCATCCAGTGTTCCCTTCATCATCATTCCATGCAGTTCAAGGACCAGTTCCTTGGAGTTATCGCACTCCGACCGAAGTATATGGTCCAATGCCTCCCTGTGGTTGAGGACCTCCATTATGTCCTTCATTGGCCTAGAAGATGGGGATAAGGAGTCGAAGAGGAGGGAGCCTGTCTCTTTGAGGGTAAGTGTGTTCCCCTCTATGGCCGTGGAATCATGGGTGAAGGAAGAGATGAACGATTCATATCTGTTACCGTAAGTGGACGCAGGCAGGGTCCTGTAGACCTTCCTGATCCGTTCCAATCTCCTATGGTCCTCACCGGTCAACAGACCGTTCAATGGGTCCAATTCGGAATCCGCTCTCTTCTCTGCCATATGGAGCTCCTCCTCATCCAGATCAGAACCGAGGAAGACCCTTTTCTTTCCTACCTTGTCTCCGTTCCTTACGGAGATGGTTCTATAGTATGCCCTTTTTCTACCTTTGACCTGGACCTCCGTATAGACCATGGTCACAGTATATGTCTACACTGATTAATATTTTTTCTTTAATGTAGACGTACTACTCCAAGGTGACTATCTCTTTTCGAGCTTCTTCCTTGTGTATTCCAGCAATCCCCCGGCATCCCGTATCCCCAGTATCTCTAGAGGGAGCCCGGGGAAGGTGAAGGTGCTCCCACCCACCTTGATGGTCCCGGCCTTTGCATCAAGTTCCAGATCGTCCCCTTCCTTGTAAGCATCCACAGCCTCTGGGCACTCAACGAGCAATAACCCCTGATTTATGGCCGCTCTGAAGAATATCCTTGCGAAGCTCTTCCCCACAATCGCCTCTATCCCTACGGCCTTCAATCCTACGACCGGCTGCTCCCTTGACGAGCCGCACCCGAAGTTGCTCCCCACCACGAGCAGGTCCCCGGAATGCACACCGCTTGCGAAGTTGGGGTCAAGGTCCTCGAGCAGATGAGGCCTGATCTCATCTGGTTTTGCGCAGGTATAGGTGTACTTGCCGGGGAAGAGCATGTCCGTGTTCACGTTGTCCCCGTACTTCCAGACCTTCATTCAAAGCACCTCCCTCGGGTCCGCGAGCTCTCCGAACAATGCCGTTACGGCGACCGTTGCGGGGCTCGCAAGGTATATCTCGGAGTCCTTGCAGCCCATCCTTCCCTTGAAGTTCCGATTTGAGGACGATATCGTCCTCTCGCCCGGCGCCATGACCCCTTGATGTGCTCCCAGGCACGGACCGCAGCCGGGGGGAAGCAGGACACCGCCTGCCTCGACCAATGCCACAATGGTACCATCGGCCAACGCCTTCGAAAGCTCCGACACGGAGGTAGGTGCTATTATCAGCCTTGTCGAAGGGGATACCTTCTCGCCTTCAAGGATTTCGGCAGCGATACGGAGGTCCTCGTACCTTCCGTTTGTACAGGTCCCCAGGAAGCACTGGTCGAACTTCAGTCCCTTGAGCTCTTCCACGGGTCTGACGTTATCCACCTTGTGCGGGGTCGAGACGACCGGGACCATATCGTCCATGACATACTCCTTTTCAGACCAATAGGAGGCATCGTCATCGGCCCATATCGGGTTGGTGTCCTTGACACCCGCTCCATCCAGATATTCCATTGTAACTTCATCGAACGGGAACACGGCCCCCTTGGAGTCCATCTCGACCCCCATGTTGGCGATGGTGAAGCGGTCCCCAACAGTAAGCCCCTCGATATCGCCATGGAACTCAACGCAGCGGTAGGATGCGCCGTCAGCCGTCACATCCCCTATTATGGAAAGTATCAGGTCCTTGGAGAACACACCCACCGGAAGCTTGCCCTTGAGGTCCATCTTCATGGTGGCAGGGACCCTGAGCCAGGTCTCTCCGGTAAGGAGCAGGGCAGAGGCTTCCGTTCGGTCTATCCCTGTTGCGAAGGCGTTCACGGCACCGTAGGAGCAGGTATGGGAATCCGACCCAAGGACAAGGTCCCCGGGCCTGGCAAGCCCCTTCTCCACAACGACCTGATGGCAGACACCGTAACCAATATCGTAGAAATGTCTGACCCCGTACTTCCGAACGAACTCCCGTACCTTCTTGTGCCCTGCAGCGGTCTTCTCATCGGAGGCCGGTATGACATGGTCCAGCACGATTATCGGGAGCTCCTTGTCTATGAGCCCCCATCTCTCCAGGTCCTTCTCGATCTTTCCAACTATCGCCGAGGCATTATCATGCATCAGCAGATGGTCAGGTCTGACCGTCACTATCTGTCCCGGGACCACCTTATCGAGCCCTGCCTTCCTGGCAAGTACCTTTTCCACGAAAGTCATTCCCATTGCGAACACCCCTCTAGCATACCTTCCTCAGAAGCCCACCTCTCCTGTAGATGTCCATCTGGACATCCGAGAAGGGTGTGGCCTTCAGCTTCCTATCCGTCGTCATGTTCACTATCGTTCCCATAGAAAGGTCCACATCTATGATGTCGCCATCGTGGAACATGTCATCTTTCTGTCCGTAGGTCATTATTGGAAGTCCCGAATTGATGGCGTTCCGCTCATATATCGAACCGAACGACTCTGCAAGGATGAGGCCCATCCCAAGCGCCTTGAAGCAGTCCACCGCCTGCTGTCTTGAACTGCCAGCCCCGAAGTTCTTTCCAACAACGATGATATCGCCTTCAAGGACCTTCTTCGAGAAATCCTCGTACCCCTCCAGGTTCCCGAAGGCATACTGCCCCATCAGCTTCGAGTCGGTGATCGCAAGGTGCCTGTTGTGGTAGATCATGTCCGTATCTATGTTGTCCCGGGGTATGTACCACACCCTACCCCTTACCACTGTATCCACAGAACTAGCAGGCATCACACAGGATGCTATGGGTCGGGTCGGGACAGGTTCCACCTTCACCGTCCTTCTTGATATCTGGCCACCCTCAAGCACCTTTTCTGCTGGAACGATGCAGCCTACAACAGCAGAGGCTGCAACGGTCGCAGGGGATGCGAGATAGACCGCACCCTTTCCCTGCTTCCCCTTGAAGTTCCGGTTCCCTGTTGACACCGTAACCTCCCCGGGCCCGTTCTGTCCCAGCTGTCCTTCTGCACATCCGGCGCAGCCGGAGTTACCTACCAGCGCCCCGGAATCCATGAAGGTTCTGATGATGCCCTCCTTCAAGCACCTCTCCCAGACCTTTCGGGTCGATGGAACTATCTTCAGCACGACACCCTGGGCCACCTTCCTCCCCTTCAGGACCTCCGATGCAGCCTTCATATCCACATAACGCCCGTTCGTGCAAGAGCCTATGAAAGCGGAATCTATCACGGTCCCCTCGACATCTCCCAGGGGTACAGCGTCCTCCGGATGTCCCGGTCTGGACACCATCGGGCCGAGACCTTCTATGTCAACTGTCCGTTCCCTGTCGTAAACTGCATCAGGGTCTGCATTCATCCTTGCTGCGTTCTTGGCCCTCTTTCCCAGCCCCTTGATGATACGCTCGTCAGGTGTGAAGAGAATTATCAAACCTCCCATCTCGGTGCAGAGTGAGGATATGGTCATCCTGCCTGAGAGGTCGAGCCCTTCCGCATATTCGCCGTAGATCTCGGCAGAGTAACCGAGCAGACCATTGGCCCCGAATTCTTTAAGAAGCCTCAAGGCAACGTCCTTGGGCGTCGCTTCGGGCCCCGGCATTCCCTTCAATGTGATCTTGAGGGACGGGGGAACCTTGAACCAGACCCTCCCGTCGGAGAACGCTTTAGCTACGTCAAGGTCTCCCATGCCCTGACCGAACGCGCCTATGGCCCCAAGGATGTTCGCATGTGAGTCAGTGGAGACCAGGACCTCTCCGGGACCGACCAGACCTTCATCTATGGCTATGTGGGTGCCTATGCCCTGGTCCACATCGAACACCTTTATGCCTTGCTCCCTGGCGAACATCCTGCATCTATGCTGGTTCTCCGCATACTTCTGGTCGGAGCCGCCGGGATTGCAGTCGAAGGTGAAGAAGGTCCTTTTCGGGTCCTCTACCTTCAATCCGTTCTCCTTAAGGTTCTTGACGACATTTGCCCCGCCGAAGTCCCTTGCCACCCTGGCATCTATGAAGACATCCACTATGTCGCCAGGTGTCACTTCCCGGCCCGATCTGGCTCCTATTATCTTCTCTATGATGGTCCGGCCCATTCCATCCCCCCTACTCTATCAGATCGCCCCTGTTCTTGAACGTGAGCGGGTCGAAAGTGGCGAAATCGGCCTGGTGTATGAGTATGGTCTCAATGACCTGGGGCTTCCCCTCCCCCTCCTTCGCATGGCAGGCGACGGTGTTGACATACTCATCGGGCAGACCCACCTCCGCTGTGAGTATCGCTCCCGAAATCGGGTGTCTGGCACACCTGCCGGAATGGGTCTTGCAGTAACCACCTTTTCCATCAGGACCTATCTCTAAGAGCTTGCCGACATCATGGAGCAGACCTCCGGCTATGAGCCGGTCCATGTCGATGACATAGGGCATCTTAGAATAGATGGAAAGCTGGGCCTTGGCAAGCCCGATAGCTCCCTCTGTCACCGCTATAGTGTGCTCTATGAAGGTTATCCCGTGGGAGTTGGTCAGCAGTGTGAACGGCATGCCCCTGAGCTCCTCGACGGTATTCCAGCCCCCCCTTTCGCACCCAAGTAGCCATGCTTCTATGACCTTGTCCCTGATCGTAGCTTCCTTGATGGCATCGAGCTGTCCATTGAAAAGCGTCCTGATAACTGAGGCATCTATCATTCGATTCCCTCCCGGACCGTCCAGGGCAGTATGCACTAGTAAAGGTTGCTTATTATTATTCTTCTGTGGCGGTAAGGCCGTTCCCGACCTGCTTGCTCCGGTAATATTGATTAGGCCGGATGTTCATAGGCGAGACCATGCGAAGGCAGGGTACCTTAATGGCTTTGTGCATCCTATCTATCTTCCTGGTCCCTTCATCCATACTGTTCTCAGACCTGGACACCGCTGCACCGGTCATAGGTCCGACCTACCATTCCTCTTTTGACATCTCTACCCTGCTTTCGGACCTCTCTAACGCCGATCCGGACCTGGCCGAGTATACCACCGCTCAGGAGCTCCTTGATATCAGGGACATCCCCGGAGGAAGGGACATTCCCATCCTTTTCCTTGGGGACCCTAAGGAGAACAGGCCTTGGGTCCTGCTTGTGGGCGCCCATCACGGGGACGAACCGGACTCCGCCGAGGCCGTCCTTGGTTTCGCCCAGTTCATGGTCAAGGCCTATGGTGACGGGGACCACAGGGCTAGAGAAATACTTGACAACGTCAACATAGCCGTTCTCCCCGTTGTGAACCCTTACGGGCTCGATACCGGCTCCCGCTACGACGAGAACGGAGAGGACCCCAACAGGGACTACCCGTTCGCTCCTGATGATGCCGGACCCCATTCGGACGGGACCCCGCTCACCACCGCAGGAGCCATGACCGTGCATGAATTGGCTTCGAGATATCCTATCAGCATAGCACTTTCGTTCCATACGGGCTCCGAAGGTATCTACACTCCCTGGGGGGCACCAAGTGTCGGCAACGTCACACCGGATGGCAACTGCTTCATGGACATGGCCTACGTACTTAAGAGGGCGTCAGGCAGGTCCCTGCCATACGGACCTGCCAACGATTTCGGATACCTGGGCAATCTCAAGGGTGCCATGGAGGACCATCTCTATGGCTCCATGTTCCTGAGCGACAGACTGTTCGATCCTGACCTTGCCCTTCCCTGGTCCTCTTTCACTGCAACGGTCGAACTGCTGAACAGAAAGGGTCAGGACCCTGACATGTTGGGAACCCAAGAAGGCGTTATGGACCCTGGTGGTCCCGAAGACGGTACGCTCCCTATGGGGGTAAGGATCTCCATGGCGGCATGCATGATGGCATCACCCTCCATGAGGGGGACCCAGACCGAAGTTGATGACGGCTGCTCCATAGACCTGGTCATGACCGGGACCGCCTCAACGGGACCTGTTCTATCCTCCCCTCGTTCGGATATCAGCATGGTAGGAACGCATGAGTTCCTCCCGGAGAGATATTACAGCGGTCAATGGGACAGACCCGACCACGGCGCTGTCATCTTGAACATATCGACCGTCCCGGACCCATCTTGGCCCATGACACATCCTGACGCTGATCCCGCACTAGCCCCAGTCTCCCTCCTATCCCACTCCCGCGGGGTGGCCGGGTCCCCAAGGGAGCTTTCATTGAACTTCGTACTCGAAGGAGGGTCCGAACCTGTACCGACCCTGCCGACGGTCGCCGTGGGAGAGGTCCAGCCCGAACGCCCTGAGGTCGGTTCATTGGCATTCATCGAGCTGACCATAGACCCGATGGGTGCGACCATGACCGGGCTGACCATTAACGCATCATGCGGAGGGACATGGTCGTTGACCGATATCGAAGGCGGGGATGTCATCATAGGCTCATCATGGTATCCTTACGAGCTTCCGATAGCCTCGGGACCAACCAGGTTGGACATGACCCTCCTTACGGACAGGGGGGAGGTGTCCGCCGTAGGTATGGTCATGACCGAACCCAGCATCTACATCCTGACCCTTACAACCGATGTCAATGACCCGAACACAATGAGGTTGTTGGTAGGGGTCGAGGGCACTTACGAACCGGTCATATTTACATATGGGATAGTAAGGGAGAGGTATGATGGGGCAACGCTGTGGGTGATGGGACCGTACCTCCATACGTACTCCACGGCAAACAGCGGCTTCATCGATATGAACGTGAGCGGTCTGGGCGGTGACCTCACCTTCGTCGTTTGCAGAGCCGACGGTACCATGACCGACAGTAGGGACCATTACATCGAAAGGGACGTGCGGATCGTAGGAGCTACCATGTCGCTGATAGGTGACGTGCTTGCCCTGGGCCCTGCGCTCATAGTCCAGAATGCCAATGGATTGGCCCCGGTCGAAACGTATGATAACAGTGTTACCTTCGAAGTCGAGGTGCTCAAGGACGGTCGGACCTACTACAGCGGGAACCTGCATTTCGTCCCGAAAAGGGTCCTGGGTCCCGAGATGACCGAAGCATTGAACGATCTGGTGACAGAGAGCGGTCTGGACCCGGAACAGGTCCACGGCTGCTATGTAGAATACGTCCCAGTGCCATCCGGCTCTGCAACGATGGAAGCAGAGTTCCATGCGTGGGGGGGGATAATGACCCCGGTGGACATGCGGTCCATGGACTTCGACACGGGTTACGTGGACAGTGAACCACTGTCCGTCGAGGTAGAAGAACGGGATGATGAGGGGGATTTTCCATGGTCCATACTGATATTCATTGTGATCGTGGCGGTTTTCGTTCTCGGAATTACCGTATTGAGATACAATGCCCATTGGAGGGAACCGCAGCCTGAAGATGCGGACCTGCTTCCGCACAGGATTAACAGACCGCAGCCCCCTCACCCGGAGGGACGGCCAAGTAGGACCGAACGTCGTCCCACAGGACCGTTCCAGCCAAGGGCCAGGACCTTGAAGGAAGGGAAAAAGGGAGGCAGGTCAAGATGATCAGACTTTCACCTTCCATCCTTTCAGCGGACCTTTACTGTCTCAGGGACGGCATCGATCGGGTCCGCTCATGCGGCGTGGACATGCTCCATGTCGATGTCATGGACGGGCATTTCGTCCCCAACATCACCTTCGGGCTGCCGCTGGTCAGCTCATTGAGGAAGCATACCGATATGGAGCTCGATGTCCATCTGATGATATCCGACCCTGCAAAATACGCCCCCCTTTTCGTAAAGGCAGGGGCTGATATAGTTACCATCCACGCGGAATCCCAGATAGAAACCCGGGAGACATTGAGGTCTATCCGGTATGAGGGGGCGAAGCCCGGTATAACCATCAATCCTAACACCCCCCTTGATTCGTTGTTCCCTTACCTGGAACAGGTGGAGCAGGTCCTGGTCATGAGCGTCCAGGCAGGGTTCGGTGGTCAGAGCTTCATACCATCGTCCCTGAAGAGGATCAGGGAACTCTCACTACGGCTATCGGAGAATGGTCTCAAAGTACCGATAGAGGTCGATGGCGGCATAGGGCCCCAGAACGCAATGTCGGTGGTCGAGGCAGGAGCCGATATCCTTGTCGCCGGTTCGTCCATCTTCTCTACCAATGACGGTGACATCGAAGGGAACATCAGAGCGCTCACCGATGCGGTCAGGCAAGCTCGAAACCGTACGAGCTGAGAAGTACGGTGAAGCTGCCCCCCGCCTTTGTGGTGGATATCAGCGAACCGGTCGAACCGTCCACCACGGAGATGCACAATGTCTTCGGGTCCATTCTATCGTTGGATGTGGATATGTAGAGGTCACCTGCGCTGGAGCGGTGCATCCCGAGCATGTTCTGGAGCAGTGCGTTCATGGGGTCAGGGCCCAGTCTCCCGCGGTGGACGATGTCGAGCCTGTAGGATTGGGAGTATCCTTCTACCGTGAAGAACGAATCCGAAAGTGGGGAGGACCTTATGACGGTCTCATGGGACGAGAGCGTGAGCATCTTCCGTCCGGGGGGCGGCACAACGACCGTTCTTGAGGGGCGGACCTCCAACAGTTCCAGCTGGTCCCTGCCGAACCGGTCCCCGGACAGGCATGATACCCTGAAACCCATTGCGGAGGGGTCGGAAACCGCAGGGGACGAGGTAAGCGTCACGTTCCAAACCCAGCTCCTGTCCGTCGGTCTCGAATCGTTCCTGTAGTAAGAGAGCTTCATCGGTGAGACAGGGCCTTGCGAACCGACGAAATCCGCCAGGGCCGGACTTGCCCCCTTTGCATGTTCAAAGCATTGGGAGGGCAGAGCGGTGAAGGATGATATGCCCGAGCCACCGGTCGGAACCGCTCCGACATCAGATATCTCTATGCCTAGAGGAACTTGGTCCTTGTAAGGGCCAGGCCAAGAAAGCCTTTGCCCGGTACCCTTCGACCATGATATCATGGATTCCCTGTAACGAAGGTCTATGGCGACAGGACCGTCATCGGACAAGTACATGCCCTCCGCCCTTACGTCAAGGTCAAGGGGCCAAGGATGTGCATCGTCCATTATCAGGGTATAGACGATATTGAGGCCGGGGAACGGACTGCACTCCGCCGTGAGGACGGCCTTTCGCAAGCCATCCTCGATCCCTGTGACCATGGCCCGGTAGGAGATCTTCGAACGGTCCATTGGGAGCGAGAGCCCCTCAAGGACCGCATCCTGCTCCGCTGTCCATTCGGTCCCGTCCCTTAGCTCCTGGGTATCTGCTATCAGGAACGACCACGGCATGACCGACGAAAGTGCCTCTGAAGGCCTGGTTATGGTATCGGTTACGGACCGTAAGGATGGCCCATAGCTGGGTTGGGCATTGACCGATGTCGATATGATCGCCTTGGAGGTCCCGTCACCGGAATCCAGGGGCAAGGTGATCGTCCTTGTGAGGGACCCGAGCAGCGAAATGTCGACCGTTCCGTTGATCTCTTCCATAAGCTGGAAGGAACTTTCCTCATTGCGAAGGACCGAGCCCTCCCGGAGCGATATACCGGTCGTCCCCCAGAGCTCAATGATGCCAGTCATCTCATCCGAAGTGGACCTGACAATCAGGGACAGGTTCCTTGAAAGCGTCCCGATATCGCCCTCTCTGGGGGGTTCTATGGTCAGAACGTAGGGCAGGTCGGGTCCTGGCCTGTTTTCGGTCACGTTCTCTAGGAACTGACCTTTGAACCCTCCCTCGAATATGGCATAGCCCACGTTGATGCATATCGCCATGGCTACAAGGGCTATGGCGGCATGCTTGGGCTCGAACAACAGCTATCGCCTCCTTACCCAAAATGACTAAGGGGTAATCAATCTTTGGGGCGGAACCGCCCTATCCTCCGAAGATAGCGGCCAGCTGGCTCCCTTCTACCTTCGTCACATATAAAAGCCTTCCCGCATTGGCATCGGTGGCGGCACTGAAGGTCCCACCGGTCTCCCAGACGTTCTCCTTCTGCAGTCCGAATGCATTGTCCGCTGTGGGAGTGGTTATTCCCGTTATCTGGCTGATAAGGGTCAGGGCTGGATTGTTGCCCTCGTTGACCCCCACGACGCCATAGAAGAACACCGTATCATCGGTAAGGTAGTTCCCCTGATAGCACTCCGACCTGACCTCGCTGTCGCTCCTTAGTATCTTCTCGGCATGCGTCAGGGTGAGGAGGTTCGAAGCCAGCTGCAGGTTCTCCTTATGGACCCCGTCCCCCCAATAGACCTTCCTCCGTCCGTGGTACGGGTCCCCGTCGTCCTTCGATATGAACGTACTTATCTCCTTCTCCCCGCGGGGACCTTCCTCCACAGAGGTCGCAACGAGGACCCTGTAACGCCACTCCGGCCAATCATCATTGGCCGTGTAGTAGTCCTCCATCTCCTTCATATCGTAGATGTATGCGAATGTGAGGTTCCACCAGGTCGTCGTGTTCTTATTGATTATACCCTCCGTGGACCTGTTCCAGACGGATTCCTCTATGATGACCCGCCCCTTCTTCTCGTACTCCGACAGGAAGTCCTTCAATCCACCCGACCTGGCAACGACATGGTCTATGGCCCCGTTCAGGGTAAGGCCGGAAAATGAGGAGGTTGATAGGTCGGACCCGTCCGAAGGGGCATAGTCCCAATCTTCGAACTGGCCACCCGGATGCGTCAAAATGTATTCCTTATGGCCGGTAGCATCACCCCACGGTATGGCAGCATCCCCATTCTTGAGCGATCCGAACACATCCTTGAGCTTCGTCTCCGTCACGAACTCAAGGTAGAACTCCCCATCATCCCAGTAAGCGCTGGTGTTCGTCCTGGTCCTTCCCTTCAATGGGAACGGAGAATCCGCAGAGATCAGGAACGTCCTGTGGTAGAAGAGGAATCCCCAGATGTCGGACGTGACATTGACCATGAACGTATCATGGTCCATGAACGCGTAGGCTCCCTCGACCGACCAGTTATAGACCCTATCCGCCTCCCCATAGACAGGGTCGCCTAGGTATGCTCCCCTGCTCTGCAGGTCAAGGGGTCGGGACCCCCCGTAGATGGTCTCATCTATCGTAGGGATCGGTTCGTCCATTGGGTCTGGATAGGTCCGAAGGGTCGCATCGTACTCGACGCTTGCAGGAAGGCTGCCGAAGGCTGTTCCAAGGTTATCGACCTGGATATGACCGGAGTTGTAGGCATTGAGGATATGCTTGTCAAAGAGGTTCCTGAACTCGGACCGCTTAAGTTCTAGACTGCCCGGAACGTTCAGCTCGTCCCTTTCCGACCCCTCTATCTTCACATTGAAGGTCGCCCTTGTATCGTATGAGTTCTCCAACGACCTCCTTGTTACCGTGAAGCCGTCCTCCACCGATGTCAGGGGCCTCACGTCCTGGAGCAGCTCTCCCTTTCCCGTCAACGTGTAACGCTCCCATTCCCCTGAGGTGTAGTTCTCTGAATAGAGCTGGGCGAAGACCGTATAATCGTACCTGATCAGGTCGCCTATCCTGGGCTCAGGCACCTGGAGCTTGGTTATGGTCGACGGAACAAGCTCGTCCGGTCCGGTCTTATCAGGACCCTTACCATCCTCGGAGCCGTTCATCAGGAGGGCAATGATGCCTGCGGTATTGACCATCATTGCCACGACCAGGAGGATGATAACTGCACTTCTCATAGGGCCCACCACGTTATAGCCAGTTCTGCACAATGGATGACCCGTATATTATCCTTTTATCCTGAACTGTATGGTCCAAGGGACCCATCTATCCTTCGATACACCTACCTTTCAAGGTGAAAAACTAATTAGTCAGGGTATCGGATACTGGAACAGGGTGGTATGTAAGATGGATGATGGGTCCTACGACCTTGCCATAATAGGGGGCGGACCTGCCGGTTCCTCCGCAGCGGTCTATGCGGGCAGGGCCGGTCTTAGAACAGTGGTCCTTGAGAAACAGATCTCCGGCGGCCAGATGATGGTATCGCCGCTCATAGAGAACTGGCCAGGTGACAAAGGGATATCTGGCGAGGCCCTCTCGGCAAGGATGAAGCAGCATGCCGAGCTCTATGCCCCCTTGAAGGAGTTCACCGAGGTCGAAGGTATAGAAAGGGATGGGGGGCTCTTTCACCTGAGGACCTCCGAGGGTGATATCAGGTCAAAGGCCATCATTATAGCCACAGGTGCAACCCACAGGAAGCTTGGGGTCCCTGGAGAAGAGGAGCTCTCGGGAAAAGGGGTCAGCTTCTGCGCGACATGCGACGGCTTCTTCTTCAAGGGCAGAGATGTGATCGTGGTGGGGGGCGGGAACACGGCCCTGCTCTATGCCATCTATCTCAACAACATAGGCTGCCATGTGAAGCTTGTCCACAGGAGGGATGCCTTCAGAGCGGAGAAGGCATTGCAGGACCAGGTGGCAAAGTTCGGTATAGAGACAGTCCTCAGCTCCGTCGTGGAGAGGTTCCTCGGTGAGGATTCGCTCGACAAGGCCGTCATCAAGGACCTGAGGACCGGTCTGTCCAAGGAATTGCCTGTCGCAGGGGCCTTCATTGCCGTAGGTGAGGAGCCCAATAACGGTGTCGCCAAGATGCTGGGCGTAGAGCTGGACCATGAAGGATATGTCAATGTGGAACGGGACATGCGCACGAACGTTCCGGGGGTATTTGCCGCTGGGGACATAACGGGCGGGCTCAAACAGATAGTGGTCGCAGCGGGCGAGGGTGCCGTTGCGGCGACCTCCGCATTCGAATCGCTCATGTCACCCTATTGGCTTACAAGGGGTTGAACGAACATGCCCCATTTCAACCTCGGCAGCTACAGGGTCGATGTCGGCAAACTGGTGATGCTCCTATCCTTCCCCAAGGGGAGAAAAGGGGCCGAGACCGTGGTCCTTGTCAAACCACAGTCGTCGATCCTTCAGGGCTCTGAAGGTATGTCACCGCTCCCTTCCGGGGGAACCTACGAATGCAGGATGCTCCTGGGGGTGGCGATAGGGGAGAAGGTCCTAGCAGGGACAGAACCGCCCGAAGGTGTAATAATGGGCTACGGGGTGATACTGGACATCATGGACATCGGAGGTCTGGGACCGGTCAGGAAGATGGGGGTGCCCTGGACAGGACCATGCCTTTTCGACGGGTCCAGTATCATATCGGATTTCGTTCCCTCATCGGAAGTGACGGACCCTTCGGCCTTGGAGGTCTATTTGGAGATGGACGGAGAGCAGAAGGCATCCCTCACAACTGGGGACCTGCTCATGGATGTCCAGACCGCATTAAGGACCGCCTCGGCGGCAATGACGCTCTACCCCGGGGATATCATAGGGATAGAGGTCCTGGGTACAAGGACCCCTATAAGGTCCGACAGCAAAATGGACGCAGGTATCTCATCGGTCTCCATCATCAGAGCATCATACGAAGCGACCCCTTGAAGATGAAGACCGAGGTATCCTCCCGTCAGGACATGTTAGGAGGGGGCGAGGAATAATTTTTAATACCTTATGACCTGACTTTCCACTGCAGAGATATCAATTCCATCAGATTTGTTGTTTTTTTTTTAATATCTAACATTCATTACATAGCAGTCATTACATTTCTATAGAAAATGGCTTTCTTTCGGATATGTGCTTTTTTCCATCTTTATCTCCAGAATTCTCATGGAAATCCATAAAAAACATTAAATAATGCATGGTATTCTACCTTCTTTGCCCAGTGGAACACGCGTTCCAACGGTCCATGTGTCCGGATCGGAATGCGTAGTCCCGGCGTCAAAGGGGAAAGGGAAGATGGCCCTTCGGGGCTGTCCTCCTGTGAAGCGATATGTTCGGTTGGGGATGCGGGGCCTCGGTCCTGCTTTTTCAACATGGACGGTATCGGACCATTCTGCTGGCCCGATCCATGGCACCCCATGAACGTCTGCCTTCGGGCCGACGGGAAAGGGGCCCCATGGGAAGACCCTCCGGGGTCGGAAAGGGACAGCGGATCCCCGCGCCTTGGCGCGAAGGACAGAGGTTCCCAAGGGTGAGGGTTCCCCCCTACTCCATGCGGACTCCCTCTCCTCTCAGGAGGAGAGGTCGAGACCCTTGGAGGTCCGGTGAGGAAAGGACCTTTCTGGGAAAGGTCCCTTAACTGACCGGTGAAAAAGGGACGGAGAAGAGGTGCGTCCCCGGATGCACCACTTCGTAAGACCCCCTAGGGGCCCGGTCCCCTTCTTCGGAAGGGTTCTGGACACCCCGAAAAAGGGGAAAGACCCCATCCCTCTCCGGAGGGAAGGGAGATCGCCCCTCTGGAGGCAGACCCCGCCCAAAGGATGCGTCCGCTCCGGCGGACAACGACCCGCTGGATGACCGGCCCTGCCGGACATCCTATGGGACCGACGACCTCTGATGGTCCAGATGCATTATCGCTCTGCACCGGTCCCCGGTGCACCCCGCGGACCTCCCAGGTCCGGGTGCCCCGACCCCTGGGCATGTCCCCAAGGGTCCACCCAGGTTTTTTATACGAATTCATTCTACACCCCGCCGGTGAGATATTGTTCTCTAAAAGGATCACCGAATTGGAACCATCGGCAACTATAGCTCTAGGAAACCTTGTGAAGAAGCTGGAGAGGGAGGGCACCAAGATACTCTCCTTCACGCTGGGCGAACCCGATTTCACTACACCAACCCATATCATAGAAGCCACGAAGGCAGCCTTGGACAAGGGGGATACCCATTACACTCCCTCTGAGGGCAATATGGACCTGAGACAGGCCGTGGCAGAGAGGGTCAGGTCCCGAAATTCCCTTAAGGCGCAACCGGAGAACGTCATCATACTTCCCACCAAGCTCGCCATCTACATGGCTGTGCAAGCCCTTGTTGACGATGGCGATGAGGTGATATTCCCCGATCCAGGCTGGGTCTCCTACGGCCCCATGGTCCAGCTCTCGGGCGGCAGGCCTGTTCCCGTTCCAATGGTCAACATGGACGGATGGAAATGGGAGCTCTCGGATATCGAGGCCGCCATCACCAAGAGGACAAAGGTCCTCATCATGAACACGCCATCCAACCCGACTGGTTCCATAGTTGATAGGAAAGAGCAGGAAGGGCTTGCTAGGCTCGCTAGGGACCATGATATCAGGATCATCAGCGATGAGATCTACGAGAACCTCATCTATGGCGAGACCCACCATTCCATAGGGTCGCTTCCAGCGGCCGAGGACAGGACCATAACGGTCTCTGGCTTCTCCAAGAGCTATGCCATGACCGGTTGGAGGGTGGGTTGGATGATAGCCGACCCTGACACCATCAAGATGGTGAACAAGCTCCAACAGCACACACTGACCTGCCTTCCGGGATTCGTCCAGAAGGGGGCCCTTGCAGGTCTCAAGGGTGGGGATTCCTCCATAGAGGAGATGAAGCGTGAGTTCAGGGCAAGGAGGGACATGATCATCCCCTTGCTCAATGAGATAGACACCATCTCCTGCGAGGTCCCCAAGGGCGCCTTCTATGCGTTCTTCCGGATGGACAACGGCAAGAGCTCGCTCGAGAACGCCGAGCTCCTGCTGAAGCATGCCCATGTCGCCCTGACACCTGGGTCTGCCTTCGGCAAGGCCGGTGAGGGCTATCTGAGGATGTCGTACGCGGCATCCAGGGAGGACCTGGAGGCCGGTGCGGCGGCCATAGCCTCCCATGTCAGCTCCCATCAGTAGGGATCGCTGTCGAAAGCCTCGGCGGGGCAAGGTCCGAGACATGTGCCGCAGTGGACGCATCTTGTACTGTCCAAAGCGACCTTTCCGTCCTCAGCGAGCGACAGAGCGGATGATGGGCACATGCCAAGACATATCCCGCACCCGACGCAGCCAGAGTGCCTCTTGAGGACCGATACGAGCTTTCTTTCCAGTTCCTTCATGACCCTTTCGTCCTTCCCCCTCAGAAGGATGGTACCATCCTCGTAGAGCTCTATGGCCGATCTCCTCATGGTCCAGTTGGGAGGTATGACATCGGAGCCGACCACCCCCTCCATGGGTCTGACATCTCCTATGATATTGAGGAGCATGGACAACCTACCTTGGTCCATCCTCATATTGATGACGCCCTCCCTGGAAAGGCCGTCCACGCAGGTTCCCGTCCCTATCACGAGCTCAAGCGGGGGTCTGTCCTCATCGACCCTGGACTGGGCCTTGTCCATGAGGACCTCGGGAGGCAGTCCCAATTCTTCCCTGAGCCTCATCATGTGGGGGGGCATCCTCTTGAACCTGTGGAAACCGTACCTGACCCATTCCACGGGCAGGCCCCTCCTGACCCGCTCAGCCTCCAGAGCGGCCCCGAACCTGTCCTTGTCCGCGGAGGTACGCTCTATGAGCTCCTGTTCCGATAGGTCGGAGGATGGACAGAGCCAGCATCCTATCCGCCCGAACCCGTTCTCGTAAAGGGGGTTGTACCTTGCACCCTCCCTGAAGATATAGAGCCAGACATCCAGAGCGGTCCAGTCCTGGACGGGCGATGCCGATAGCTGTTTTGGTACCCAGGGGTTCCGCCAGGTGCTCCCCTTCTGTTCCCTGATATCCGATTCGAACCTCCTCTGGCCTATGAACGAAAGGACACCATCCGGGAAGTGTTCCTCAATAACTGCATTGGTGGGTCCGAGCTTGAGGGTCTTGCAGCACCACCTGAAGTCCCTGCCCGGCGGCCCGAACCTCTTCATGTCCTCGAAGAAATCGGACCTGGGCCTTCCCAGAAGGAGCTCCAATCCGAGCTCGGTCATCAGAGAACGGACATAAGTTGCGGTCTCCGGGAACTCTATCCCCGTGTCAACGAAGAGGACCCTGGGTTTGAGACCGGATGCAAGGACCAAAAGCAGGGTTGCGAGGGAATCCTTTCCCCCCGAGAAGGAAACGGCCTGCGGGAGACCTGATGAGGCCGTTATCCCGTTTATGAACTCTATCGAACGGTCCACCTTTGCTTTGATGAATGGTGCATTGACCTGGACCACTCGGTCCCAGATCTCCCTATGTGATAGGTCTCTGAAAGTGGAAGGATGTACGGATATGATCCTTTCAGGGTCCATGACCCATCTGACCTTTATCCCCATCCCTCTAGTTCCCACAAGGTCCCTGCCATCCTTCTTCGCTATCCCGGACCCGATGGTCCCCATCTCTTCGTCCAGGACAAGGACCTCATCCCCTATCTTGATCCCGGGATGGGCCTCAAGTATCCCCGGGCAGAGGAGGCTCTTGCCTTCGATGACCGCCTTTGCCGCAACGGCATCTGCCTTGACGAAACCCCTCTCGGGACGGAAGGAGGCTGACCTCATGACCGTGAAGGCGCTCTCTCTCGGCAACAGGTAGGTCCCGAGCCT
>JALOTP010000006.1 GCA_025457865.1 Thermoplasmatota archaeon
CCTTATTTTATTTGCCAGATGCAATAGCTTTTTGCATTAACCATCCATATGAAACAACTTCATGGGACTCTTTAATGAATACTGCATCTGGTGGTGGTTTATAATGAGAAATTTGATTAATAATAAAAATTTTGTCACTTTATCTATTATAGAAATAATCTTAATGATAATACTAGTATTTTGGTTGCCAATAAGCATATTTTTTAATTGGTTTTCTTTTAGTAATCCTTTTTTTGTTTTTAACTTGCTATTTGTAATATTTTTTTACTTGATTATTCCTATTGGTATGTTAGTTTTTTTTATCTCTTTGAGGAAATCATATAAGACAATAAAAATCAATTCAGATAAAATAGAATTTATAGGTAGTTTTCCAAACATATTTAAAAGGAAAACAATCAAATTGTTTGATATTAGAAAAATCAGTTATATAAAAGATAAAAATGATATTAAATCAAATAATATTAAGTTTCATAAAGTTCTTTTTATTTTAAAAAATGGAAATACATATAATTATCATTTAGCAAATGACCAGATATATGAATTTATAATAAAAAATGCAAATTTAAATAATGACAAATGACCTCCAATCGCCCCTGACTTTCCAAGCGAAAATCGAACAGAGCGCCGGAAGGGAAGTGACCAACGAGGGAAGCGGAGTGAAAACTGAACACAGCGTTGGGTGGTCTGTGGGGGAGTACGACGAAGTGATAAGAATCCTGGAAGCGAGAACGAATAGGGGTAGGGTGAGTGGTGACAGGGTCACGAGCTGAAGACAGTGAATTGTCAATGAGGAGTAAAGGGGCGATTGGGCCGAGCGACTGCAAGATCGATGGTGGGGAACCGTTTAAAATAGGACCCGAGATGGACAATGCCTATGTCGGGTCCTGATGCTGATGCCTGGCTCAAGTGGAAAAGACCCGGAATGATATGTCCAAGTCGGGTCCTGAAATTGCCCATCCCGAGGCCCCACTCGGGGCCCCATCCCGAAGCCTGAAAGGCGAGGGATAAGGAAAATCGTGTGAACGATTTTTTGGAATGTCGAGACCTATTAAGGTCGAGACATAAGGAAAATCCCTAAAGGATTTTTCGGTATGTCGAGTCCTTTGGTCGAGACATTAGGAAAATCGTGAAGGAATAAAAAGATAAATCAGAATCTCAAGAATCTCAATATACTGCACCAAAGTAAACAATTATGTATACCACGGTGTATGTAAATGAGAAATAGAGCGATAGATGCGATAGCAATGGAAAAACAGGTCTTCACGATCGAAGATGCCAGGAGAACCTTTGGTGTGAAAGAGGCTTCCGTTAAGGTGATCCTATCCCGTATGGAGAAGAGCGGTTGGATAGAACGTATCGAGAGAGGCAATGAGGGTCAAATTGGACATCACCGATATTGAAAATGAGATCATACTGCTACCTGTCAAGCGGAAGACCATCTACCATCCTTATCCAGACAACTTGGAGGCGGTCGTCCTCGCGTATTCTCTCGAGGAGATGTTAGCGGAAAAAATAAGGTCCTTGTTCCAGAGGACGAGACCACGTGACCTCTTTGATGTTTGGTACCTGAAAAATGATAAAGTTGAAGTGGAAGGGATCATCGAGAAAAAATTCTCGAACAAAGGGATGACCTTGGACATTGACGATCTTGTTCGAAAGAAGGACCTGTTGGAAAAGGCATGGAACAATTCCCTTAGGCACCAGATGAGAACAGTACCAGATTTCGAACAAGTGTTCAATGAAGTAGTTCGTTGGTTAGAAGGATATCCGAAAGATAGGGTGAGTAGTGGCCCCGGTACGGTATGAGGAAATTTTTTTCTCTATAAGGTTCAAAGAAACGTTTTTGGGGGGAAACAATATTTCAAAAACCCCGAGATGGACATGTGTCATGTCGGGTCCTGTAATTACCTATCAGGGGGCCCAATTCGAAGCCTGGTCCCAGGGTAAATGATCTTTGAAATGCAGGCAGAAGGAGAAGCGACCAGATAGGTAAGCGGAGTGAAAGCAGAACGGAGCGTTGGGTGGTCTGTGGGGAAGTACAAGGTGATACGAAGAATCCCGCAGACGAAAGAAAGTAGGGATAGGGCTTTCGGTGTTCAGTTCTGAACATGAGTTGAGGACAGTGAATTCTTATGGACGAAGTGAAGGGGCGAGTCAAAATGCAATGAAAAAGTAAAAAATGAAGTTGACCTATTTATTCCGTTGGCCCGAGGTCTTGACCATGGTAAATTAAAAATTCAGTGTGGTTGTTCAAAAGGATAAGGATGGATACACCGCCTTTTGTCCGGAGCTTCAGGGATGCTATGCTCAAGGACCAACTTATGAAGAGGTCATCGAGAACATACGCGATGTGATCGTTCTCCATATTGAAGATCGAATATTACTTTGAGAGATGATTGAAGCGGAAGGCATGATAAGTTTGACATCCTTGGAAGTTACCGTATGACCTTCAGGATTCCGAGGATAACATCCGCCAAATTGGTCAAGATTTAAAAAAAGAAAGGATTTGTTATTGTACGTCAGAGCGGAAGTCATATGATACTCAGGAATGACGCAAATGTAAGGGTAACTGTTCCAGTTCATTCAGGCTCCATCATACATCCGAAGATATTGAAAAGGATAATTGAGGATGCAGAATTATCAGAAGATGATTTTTAATAAGAAAAAAGTCGATCCGCCTCATCATTCGGTCGGACCCTACGAGGACGGGTCGAAGATAGGACCTCATTTCAGGGAGAAAAGGTAGGTATGTACGGGCAGGATATCTCTTTCATACGTGTCCTTGGATAGGATAGTGTATGTTTTGAAGAACCTCCGGTTCTGGAAATCCTCGTCGGATATCTTGGCCTGATACTTCACCTCCACCCCGTTCCCATCCAGGACGAAATCCGTCTCCTTCTTGAACTTGGTATAATGGACCTCTTTCGTCACATCCCTTCTTTTCAGATGGGATGCTACGACACCCTCGATGATCTTTTCCTTGTCCAATTTGATATTGAACCTGTTTTCGAATATCCTGAGGATGAACGGATCGTAAAAATATATCTTCTTGTTCTTGCTGTAATCGACCTTCCTTTCGTTCATATCGAAAAAGTAGCAGTCCGTTATAACGAACAGGTTCGATAGGACCTCGATGTAGGACCCTACCGTGACATGGCTCCTCACCGAGGACCTCTTGGCCAGGGAATCCCAGCTCACCGGTGTCGAGTAGGTGACCAGAAGGCTTTTTACAAGCTCCTTGAACGACTGCTCGTTCTTCCCTTCTTTGAGCAGGTCCCCGACGATCCATGAATAATAGAGGTCGTAGATGTACAGAGGGACCTCCCCGTGCCTCTTGAATTCGTTGATCACCAGAGGTATTCCACCCGTTATCAGATACCTTTCGAAAAAGACCTTCAATCTCCCCTCCTGGTACCTCAACTCCTCGGGGCTTTCGAACTCGTGTTCGTTGAACCAATCCGGATCGGTCAGCTTCACGTATTCCCTGAAGGTCAGCGGAAAAAGATACAGGTCCCTGCCCTGTTCACCCCTTCGTCCTGGAAGTCTCTCCGAACCTTTCTTCAGGTCTTGGGCATTGGAACCCGTCAGAATGAAACAGGTATCGGGAACCATATCGCTATCGATGACGAACTTGATCGCCTTCTGCCACTCGTTCAATCCGGTGATCTCATCAAGGATGATGAAGTGGGGTTTGCTGTTCTTGATGCGGCAGAACTCTGCATATTTCAAGATCAGATCTATCAGGTCCTCCTTTGTGGTGAGATCGTCGCACGACCAGTAGAAAATCCCCTCCTTGGGACCGTCTTGAAGTTTTTTGCGGATGAGCATCTTGAGGAATGTGGTCTTACCCACCTGGCGCGGACCCCTGATGATGTAAAGGTTGCCCCTTTTGAAATCCTCTTCCAGTAGGGACGGAATATGGACAAAGGGAAACCTCTTCAATTCTCGCAGATGCCTGTCGAGCTCGATCGCGTTCTCGTGATCCCACCATGGATTCAGTATGGACAGCTCCATTGTCATTGATAATGACAGTTGTTTTATATAAACATAGTCATTGTCATTAACAGGTGTTTCAATAGAACTATCCTATGCTGACCACATATATCACCCCCTCTGAAGGATCACGAAGGGAAAAGAACAAGAAGGCGACATGTTTGTGCGGTCAAAAAAATAAGATATGGGGCCAAAGGAGACCGTCTTATGGACGATGATGAGTGGGAATATTTCTTCGATGTCTTTGACCACCTCCCGCGAGGCGGACCCGGCAGCAACGCAACTACCGGGAAGGCATTCAGGATGATCGAGAATATGCCCGAACACCCTCGGGTCCTCGATGTGGGGTGCGGTCCGGGAATGCAGACGCTGGAGCTTGCCAGGCTCTCCGGGGGTCACATAACAGCGATAGACCTGCACCAGCCGTTCCTGGACAGATTGACCGCCGAAGCAGTGAGGCTTGGTCTCAGGGACCGGGTCGAACCATTGAAAATGGACATGTCCAAACTTGCTTTCCCTGACAATTCCTTCGACCTCATCTGGTCGGAGGGAGCCCTCTACTCCGTGGGATTCGAGAACGCACTTAAGTCCTGTCACAGGGTCCTAAAGGACGGCCATTGCCTCGCAGCCAGCGAAGCGGTCCTGTTCAAGGGAGAGGTCCCACCTGAGGTCAAGGACTTCTGGGAGAACGAATACCCCGATATCACCGATATCCCGGGGTGCCTCCATAGGATAGAGAGCGCCGGGTTCGAACCATTATCGCATTTCAGGGTCCCTAAGAAGGATTGGTTCGACCACTTCTACGACCCCATGAAGGTCAGGTTGAAGGAGGTCATGCCCAAATACCGCCTGAACACCAAGGCTATGACCCTCCTCGGTACCATGGAGAGGGAGATCGAGCTCTACAATAGATTTTCCGACCGGTCCGGTTACGAGTTCTTCTTAATGAGGAAGCGCTGACCGCACGGTCTTGGTTGTACATTCTATCGTCAAGGACGATGACCTTTGATCTTCGAGGCTCCTTTATAGGGCCAGATGGTAACGGGAAAGAATACATTGGTCCTCGTTCATCGCTTCAGAAGCCATTTCCATAAAGGTATGAACTGGATGTTCAGCCCATTCGAACATCTTTTATCATCAAGGTCCCACGTTATGACCTGGGCTTCGTTACAATCGAGACGAATGGAGGCTGAAGATAACGCTTTCAATTCCCGGTCCCTGACGCCTTCGATGTCGCTTGCATATGTCACCTGGATGAGACGGACCACATGACCGTTCTTCCTCACTACGAAATCGACCTCATTCTGAGAATGGTCCTTCCAGTAATACAGTTCGGAGCCACCTTCCGCTATATTGCGCCTCATGAGCTCAACGGCCACAACGTTCTCCATGAGACGGCCTATGTTCGGACCGGGAGAGAACCCGACCTTATGGATCAAGCCTGTATCGATGCAATATGCTTTTTTGGGGCTTTTAAATTGCTGTTTCAGTTTGAAATCGAACCTCTCCAAATGGAATATCAGGAACGCATCCTCCAGATATCTGACCCATGTCGCTATCGTATCGTTCCTCTTGACATCCAGGACCTTCGACAACTTATTATACGTAAACTCCTCGGAATGATTGGAGATCAGGTATTTGGCAAGCTGCCTGAGGGCTTCCGATTTCCTTATTCCATATCTCATCACTATGTCCTTTGTGACTATGTTATCGTAAATCGTTCTTAAGATGGCGGGTCCGAACTTGTGAACCTCTGGAAACCCACCTATGCTGATGTAATTCCTTAGGACGTTTTGGACCTTTGCCCTGTCCAAGGTGCCCATGTCATCTGGGGGAAGAGAACCATTGAGGTCAAGGAATTCCCTGAACGAGAGGGGGAACAACGAAACCTCCATATAACGTCCGGTTAGCCTGCTCGCCAATTCACCGGACAGCATCTTGGAATTGCTGCCTGTAACGATCACGCGTTTTGATTGTCTCAATCGGCTAGTGAATAGCTCCCAACCCACTATGTTCTGGACCTCGTCCAAAATTATGTAATTGATATCGCCGTGGAGCTCATATAACGATCTTAGAACGTTGTTGAGGTCATCTGTCTTCATACCCAGGAAACGCTCGTCGTCGAAATTGACATAACCGAAGTTTTCTCCCTTGGCAATAAGATATGAGAAGATGGATTTACCGCACCTCCGGACACCTGTAACGACCAGGATATTGGGATGGTCCAGCATGTTCCTGGCATCATCTAAATGTTCCCTGTCGATCAATCTCTCCCTGGAACCCATATCCAACAGGTCCTTTCTCTGGTCAGTTAGGACCTCTTTGATGTCCATGTGGATATATCAGAATGGAATTACTTAAAGTTTACCTATATACCGTGTGAGATTTCTAAAAAGTTTTACGGTATGGTATATGAGAATGACTTGAATAAGGCATGAACATGATCCTGCTTCGATAGCCCTCAATGGTGGTCGTGCAATTTCTCCGGTCTGTTCTTTAGTGCTCCCGATACGAACCTCTCGAGAGCCCTATCCACAAGTTCCTCTTCCGTCACGATAGGGGTTATCCTTGCCTGCATCAGATCGTCGTAGATGCGCCTCCCCATCCCGTAACATATCACATACTTGCAGTCCTTGATGTTGTCTATCATGGTCGCATGGTCGCAGCTCCCGCATTCGCCGGAATGCTTGCCTTTGTTCTGTCTGTAAGATCTACCCTTCACTTCGGTAGTGTCAATGTCGAACACCACAAAACCCATGGCCCTTCCGAAATGGTGGGAGATGGTCCTCTCATCATCGCTTGCAACGGCTATCTTCATCTTCGTTCACCTCTGAGATATCTGTCCTTCCAGTTATGCAGTAATCGCCACCGGTTATCCTAAGCGCCTTTCCCTTGACGATGGATTCGGCTATCTTCGTCCTGGCAGAACATAGGAGCCTGCAGAAAGTGGGTTGGGAGATGCCCATTCTGAAAGCAGCATCCTCCTGTTCGAGACCCATCAGGTCCTTGAGCTTCACCGATTCAAGTTCATCGAAACCGAGACGAACCTCTTCGAGCTCCGACATCATCATACCCCTCGGTTTGAAGTAGACGACACCCGGCTCCCTTTCTATATTCCTGCAGAGCCTGGGTCTGGACATTTCTTCCACCATCCGCAAACCGATGAGCTTGAGCTCCGGACGGTTATGAATATATATTCATAATATAAAAGACTTACCCTGGTCCAAGGGACCCAGGACCTTGGGTTCTTTGACCAATGCTAATATAATCCATAGGGTTTGACCAGGTTCTGTGTGGTCCGATATGAGCTTAAGGAATGGACTATCCTTCTGTCTAGTCCTTGTCATGTTATCTTCATTGTTCTCAGGAGCGACAACGGGTGAGGTCATATTGTCCGGGAGGACCGATATTTCAAGCGGCCTCCCCCAGTCCCCATCCTCCTTCAGCTCCGTCGAGGTGTTCGATTCGGACTCTGACGGCAAGGACGAGATCTACATGGGAGGGTGCGGTTTCCTTGACATGGGGACAAGGACCGAGGGCATCCATGCTTACGAGTTCTCCCCGGGGGCCAATATGTGGACCCCCTTCGGTTCGGGACTGCCGGGCAAGGGGTCCGGGGAATACTACGGGGCACTTGGTCTTGGCGACATCAATGGCGACGGTCACATGGACATAATCGGACCCAAACCCAGCCGGTGGTACGATATACCCGTTAACGGCGTGGATATCTATTCGGGCTCGGGGAGCGGTAAGTTCACGCTTCTCCATACGATCCCCCTTGAATCGGGGGATGCGGGTTCGTCCAACGAAGCTGAGGCAGCGGACCTTGACGATGACGGGTTCGTCGACATAGTGGTCTCCACTTATTCGGGCGTAAACGTCTTCTTCGGTGACGGTTCCGGGACGAACTGGGTCGAATCATCCCCGCCTCATGCAAAGCGGACCGAGATATCGGGCATAGGCATAGGGGACCTCAATAACGACGGTCTTCTCGATATCGTAGGAACCCCATACCAGTATTCCCAGGACGTCGAGATGTACACGCTCGGAACCCGAAGGTCCTGGCGTGATATACCCTTCAAGGAGGTCTCAGGCGGGTTCGGGACCAAGGTCCTGGACATGAACGGTGACGGGAACAGCGATGTGATCTACGGCGCTGTCAGCCAGGGCATCAAGGTCTGGCTGGGACAGGGCACGACTTCCCTGACCGGTTTTCCCTGCACAGAAGCCTCGACAGGCCTCCCTGCCGAGGGACAGTTCGATCAGATAGAGCTCTCCGATATCAATGGTGATGAAAGACCTGATATGATAGCCGGGAGCAACAGCGGACCCTATGCCCGGTTGTTCTTGAACGACCTGCCAGAGGGATGGACGGAGATATTCACTGGCCCCCTGGCATTGGAGGTCGGGGGCGACTCTTACGGGGCGAACTTCGGGGATTGGGACGGCAACGGTCAACTGGACGTTGCCGCATGCTCCTGGGAGGACGGGGCAGATGCATGGCTCGTTACGACGACGGCCCTGAACGAGAACCAGCCCCCTGTCGCCGATGCTGGCACTGATATCATATCCTACGTCGATGAGGAAGTGGTCCTTGACGGTTCGGGGAGCTATGATACGGATGGGACCGTCCAAGGCTATGAATGGCAGTGCTCCAGCCACCCCGCCATTCCCGTTTCGGGCCTCGAGACGAGCCGTCCAAGGTTCACGCCTGCGACAGAGGACATCTATCGGTTCAAGCTCCGGGTCAGAGACAACGAAGGGGTCTGGTCGGCATACGATATGGTCGATGTCACGGTCCTGGGGAAGGATGTGAACCTGCCCCCCGTGGCCGATGCCGGGGCGGACCGAACCGTAGAGGTCGGTCAGAAAATAACACTTGACGGTTCCGGGAGCCAGGATGCTGACGGTTATGTATCGGACTATGAGTGGACCTGTACGACGCATACCGTCACAATGCAGAACGAAGACGGTCCATCGCCTTCCTTTGTCCCAGATGGGGAAGGGGACTTCATATTCCAGCTGGTCGTCACGGATGACCAGGGAGCCCGTTCGGCCCCTGACCGCGTCACGGTCCATGCAACGGTCCCGTTGGGGCCTGTCGATGAGGACCCAAAGAACAAGGATGACGACCAGTCCCCCATCATCCTCATCATGGTCCTTGGGACCGCACTCCTGTTGATAATCGCTGCGTCAATAGGTGTCATTATTTGGGCAAGGTCAGGAAAGAAGGGTCCACCAGCGGAAGAGGTCCTTGAACTTCCGTCCGTCTGCCCGCAGTGCCGGACAGAGCTGGTCCATAACAAGGACTTCAACAGGTATCAATGCCCGACCTGCGGCAGGTACTACTGATCCTCATGTCCTTGGACTATAGTGCCTGGCAAGCCAGCAGGACAATCCGTCGAGCCCCGGGAACAGCATCCTCTCATTGATGTTCGCCTGGTCCAGCTTGTCCCTTACCTCCCATTTGAGGTCGCTCGGGACCACTATCTTCCTGTAAACGTCGGGATTATGCTTTAAGACATCGTCGAAGGACCTCTTAGGGTCGGATATGACGGAATGCATGGAATACTGGTTCACTATCCTCTCGTCCATTGAGGGTGGATCGAAGAATAGGGCAAAACCCTCCTTTGACAGGCCGTCGAACTCCTGGAGCGTTTTGGATACGTTCGAGAGCATCTCTATGGTGAAGGCCTTAGCTCCCTCTGTTATGAGCTCCATCCTCAGGACCTCCGGGACCCGCTCGTGGAGCTTCACGTAATCGACGCACCAGATGACCCCGTCCTCGTCGTACTTGGTCAGGTCGTTTGTGGCGAAATGCATGGCGACGAAAGGGGAGAAGGTCCAATCAAGAAGCCTAGTTGGAAGACCATGGTGCTGGGCCAGAACAAGCCAGTTCCATGCGGAATAGCTATCGGAGCTGTCGACCCGCGCGTACTTGATGAAGTTCCTCATCAGATGGAACTCCAGGTCCCAGTACCTGCCGCCTAGCCTCATCAGGGATGTGGCAAGTTCATAATCTGAATTCGATAGGCCCCTGAAAGCGTAGTTGGACCTGAACCTGTTGAGATTTGGGTCCCACGAGTCCACATATAGCTGTTCGATGAGGTCCGTCCAGCTCTTTGCCCTGATAACGTTCCTTACAGCCACCCCGTATCACCTTGACGACAGCAGGAGCTATTCATCCATGGATAGAAATATGTTTTCCATTGGCGGTTTGCCCCGTGAAGGTTCCATAGGAATGATATTTATCCAGTAAAGATTTATTATAAGGTCCAGGTAATGGTCCTGGATCATCATGGACCGACGCAAAGCGCAACTTTCAGCAATGATGGCACTGGTCCTGTTGGCCCCATCCGTCATAATGGTCCTTTCTGCCAACAGCTCGGTCGCTGCAAATGGTCTGGTCGATAACGATGCTCCATCAGGCCCATGGGACCAGACCGTCTGGACCAGGTACAGGGACCTGGACGACACGGAGAACGAGCTAAGGGTCCTCTCCGGTTCATATCCAGACATCTGCAGGCTCTACAACCTATCGGCCATGTTCCCGTATCCCGCTGGGTCCCCGCGCTATTCCGTACATAACCGCACCATCTGGGGTCTGAAGATATCGGATGCACCGGACCAGAACGAAACGGACGAGCCCGAGGTCTTCTACTGCGCTTTGACCCACGCCAGGGAATGGATCTCGAACGAGGTCCTCATGTATTTCATCAACTATGTCCTTCGCAACTATGCATACAATTCATCCATATCGTCCATGGTCAATTCCACCCAGCTCTGGTTCATACCAATAGTGAACCCTGACGGCTTTAAGGAGTCCATAGACCGAGACGACTTCAACAATTCGTATGGCTACTACGGCTGGAGGAAGAACACGAATGAGACCAACGGCAGCCCGGGGTTCCAGAACTACGGGTCGGCGCAGGGTGACGGTACCGACCTGAATCGGAACTTCGGTCATAAATGGGGGTATCCTGGCTCATCCACGAACCCCAATTATCCGACCTACAGAGGCTCCAGTGCTTTCTCTGAGCCGGAGACCCAGATGATAAGGGAGCTCTTCAAGGCCCGAGATTTCAGGATGGCCCTATCGCTTCACTCCTTTTCGGGACTGAACCTATACCCCTGGGGATATACGACGGACCCTGCCGTTGACACGCCGTTATTGTCAAGGATAGCTCAGGGAATGACCCAGTACAACGGCTATGCACCTATACCCAGTTCGTCCCTCTATGCGACCAGCGGGGATTTCGTCGATTACGTCTACGGGACCTACAGGATACCCGCCTTCACTGTTGAGATAAATCACCGCAACAGCAGGTTCATACCCGAGCTCTCTAGAGTGTCCGAGGACTGCCACCTTAACAGGGAGGTCTGCACGCTGATGGCCGACCTTTCGCACGACCCATATTCGGTCTTCGGTTCGGGAATAAATGGAACGGTGAGGGATATCATGGGCAGGCCGGTGCCGGAAGCGTCCATCAATATCAAGGGCATGAGCAGGGACCTTAACATCACGACTTTGTTAAACGGCACATTTCGGGTCAGCCTCGAACCTGGCACCTATAACTTATCCATGGTCAAGGGGCATCTCCTGAACTCGACGGTGAGCGTGGTCGACCCTGACGTATATTCGGACGAGACCTACATCATGAGGGACAACGTCCCGCCTGAGGTCGAAAACGTCACTTTGCTGGTCGGAGGGGTGCCCACGACAATGGTCGAATGGGGTGCCAATGCCACGATAAGGGTCAAGGAGAGGTACAACGAAACCAACCTGACCGGAACGCTGGAGGTCTACGATCCCGGGTGGACCGGACCGCTCGCTCTGCTAGACCTCAGACCGAACGGGACCCATTACGAAGCCTTCTGGGAGACGTTCTCCTTCGAACCACAGAGGGTATATGCCCTTGAAGCAAAGCTGAAGGATGCATCCGATAACTGGGACATGGACGGTTCGGACCCGCACACGCTAGATCTGTTCGTTCAACTCAACGACACCCTCCCCCCCTCAATATACGATATCGGACTGGAAGGGACCAAAAACGATGACGGTAGTTTCGAGCAGGGTAAGGACATCGACCTTTCCGTCAATATCACCGGCGGGGCCACATGGGAGACCGGCATAGAGGTCAATGCATCCATCATAGGACCGGCCGGAGCCTCATCCATCATTGACCTGGAATGGCTGCCCGTTACCGATTCTTACCAAGCGGCCATACCCACATCAGGGCTCCCGCTTGGCAACTACAGCTTGACCGTTCTTGCCTCTGACAGGTTCGGGAACGGTATGAACGCAACTCCTTTAGGTTTCGAACTAGCCGATACGACCGGACCTACGTTCATCATGTACCTTGGCAACTACCAGACAGGGGCCTACAAGTCCGGGACCATGATGGAGTTCGTCATCAAACCGCTCGTCATGGAACCGCACCTCAACGCTTCGGTCAGGGTCCTTGGTCCAGAACTGGACCTGGACCTGACGGGGGCCATCCCTGACCCGGTGAATGATACGTTCGTGCTCCGATGGGACTCATACAACGTCCCTACGGGGACCTATCACACGGAAGGGAGGCTCCGGGACGCTCTTGGCAACTTCCTTCCGGATGGGACCCAGGAAGGTTATGACCTCTCGTTCAATATGCTGGACCTTACCCCTCCGGAGGTCCTGAGCATGGTGGTGAACGGTATCGAAATAACAGTTCCCCTAACCATCAACTCGACCAATAACGCTTCGATCTTCGTTCGGCCCTTAGTTTTCGAGGAAGGGATGGGATGTGCGGTGGAGTGGGTCGTCGTTGGTAAGAGCATTGGGGGAACGACCAACCTTACCCTGGAGGAGGACCGGTTCTTTGGGACGTTGGCATCGAACGATATGGAGGGGTACGGACAGTACTATCTGGAGGTCCGGCTCACGGACAGGTTCGGCAACATGGACCCCGACGGACTGCTCCCGGACCATGACCTCAAGCTCCGCCTTGAGAGACCTGAACCATTCTTCCTATCGACAAGCGCCTACAACAGGGACCATGAGGAGGTATGGTCCCAAAATGTCACGGAATGGGTTCTCGAGGGTGAGACCGTCGAGATCTCCTGCGAACTGGGCAACCTGACCGATGGTGACCATCTGGAGCTCTTCTTCAATTCTCAGTCCAGGACCGTGGCCCATATCATTGACCCTATGAATATGACCTCGAAGGCGGTGTTCCTCTGGAACACGACAGGCAGGGTCGGGGAGTTCAATATCACCTGGAAGGCGGTCCCGGACTCATCGGACCTGGTCATTGGCCCGACCTATCAAGCAGTGATCGTCCCCAGGGAAAGGGACCATGTGAAGGATGCAAGGATAAGGGGATACCACGTGGATGGTGAGGACGGCTTAATTGTCAATGTCTCATGGACACCTCCGGTGGGGGCAGCGTCCCTTAAGGTAGCGGCCATGATAAATGGCAGTCAATATCGTATCTACGAGCTCGCTTTGGACCAGGACAATGGCAGCTTCTCCGTTCCCTGGGCCGATGTCGAGTTCATCATCACGGTAGTATTCGACCTCTTCCCGGATGGTTCGGACAGAACGGAGATGGCCGAGATTGCAATCCTTGAGGAGGGGGTCTCCAAGGTCACCTTCAGAGCGCCTGAGAGGCCAACACCTCCGGTCGATGACACCGATGATGACGATGACCCTATGGACCTTATCTTGCCCGCAGCGCTCATAACCGCCTTCGTTCTCCTCGTCCTCATGGTCCTGATGCTGCTTTTCCTCAGCAGGAGGAACAGGACCCTGCCGGTCGAGGTTTGGGAGGAATAGTTCAACCGAACCGCGTGAGAACCCTGGAATAGAGCTCTCTCTCCCTTCCTACGGAGATCGACTCGAGCTTTTTCAAGATGAGCTCAGGAGTGGAGTTGGCCTTCTGTCCTATGTGAGGCGTCCTGTCAACTATGAGCTCGTTCCTATCGTCAAGGCCCGTTGCTTCTATGCCATCGACCCTGCACGATGTGAACCTGCAGATCTCATCAGCGAGGTGTGAAACGACCACACCGTAGGCCTTCCGTGAGACAAGCTCGTCAAGGAAGACGCCGATTATCCTCGATGCCGCATCGAGCTCTGTCATCGCTTCTAGCTCATCGGCAAGGACCAGGGTCCTACCGTCCACGTCGAGCGATAAGGGAAGGAGCTCCTTGAGGAACCCCTCCAGCCCACCGGCGTCGAGCCTCCTCTTGGGCCTGTAGATGACCAGTCTCTCAAGTGGCGGAACGAGCGCCTGGGATGCAGGGACCGGCATGCCCATGGCGGCTAAGATGACCGTTTGGGCAAGTGTCTCCAAGAGGGTCGTCTTCCCACCGGAGTTCGCTCCGGTCAGCAGGGCTGTCCTCTGCCCCCCGACCCCACCCAGGTTATAGCTGACGGGTTGGTAGTTGCCCGTCCTTCGAAGTTCGAGCGTGGCCGCATCCTTTATTTCGAACAGGTCGTCCGAGGCAGAGAACGGGCTCAGGTCATGGTCATATACGAATGATCCTATGCCCCATCTCAGGTCGAGTTCCTCGGCCCAATGCAACTCCTTCTCCAGCTCTAGCCCCATACCTACCAGTGAAGCTGCCGCCCTGACCCTTGATGAGAACCTGGATGATGCAGCCACCGACCTCCCTTCCTCAAGCATGGAGGAGACGGCCTCCATATCGAGGTCCGGAGGGAAGGTCATGATGAATAGGTCCTTTCGGACACCGAGCCTTTCCCTCACCAGTTCGGAGGCCATCCTGGCATGGTCCCTATAGATGTCCTTCAAGGCCGGGGGCTCTTCCCGCAGGAGAAGTGCGATCGCATCTTCGCCCGTGAAGCTCAAGGCCTCGATCCTGTCCTTCATGGACGAGCGCAGCTCTTCCCTTATGACCTCAAGCGTCCCCAGGACCCTGGCCTCGTCTGGGGGTTGTGAGCTCAATGATGAGAGCTCGTCCAGGAGCAGGACCGCCTCCCCAGCCCTCCCCGGTCTGCAGAAGGTATCCTCCAGTTCGGAAACGGCCACCAAGCGGTCCCTCGATGGTAGTAGCCTCTCTAGGACGCACTCAGGGGCTATCTCATGGTCCTGGGCCGTGATGGGTACAGCGGCTATCAAAGGGAGCTTCTCTTCGTCAAGCTCCCTGTTCTCGAAGATTAGGACCACCTCCTCGGGGCGGATATCATCGAGCTCCTCCGGGGTGATGACCTTCATTGTCTTGTCGAGACCCCTCTCCGCCAGGGCCGCCCTCACCTTCTCAGACTCCGCGAGAAGCATGTGGTCTGGACCGTTCAACGCCCTTTTCGCCTTCGGTCTGGCCCCAACCCTTGAAAAGAGCCTGTTGACCCTGTCCCTGTCCTTACCCTCGAGCAGGGACCTGTAAAGGTACCTTTCCGATGAGAGATCGACGTTCTTGACCGGGTCGCAGGAGGGTACCATGAGCGATACCTGGTTCCTGGCATGGTCCGTTCGCATGCGGTCCGTCAGCATGGACCGGATGTCCATGAAGATATCCTCTGCGTTCTCGGATGTCCTAAGCCTCCTCAGATCCTCCGCTCGGTATGCGAGGACCATGTCGATGGCGAGCTTCTCAGGGATGCTGCCGGCCTGGACCAGACCTGCGATATCCCCCTTGCCCAGTGCGGTCTCGAGACCTGTATGGCCGAGGTTGGACAGCAGTGCTCCCAACCTGGTCTCACCGAGACCTTTGACCCCTTGGACCCTCGAAAGGTTGCCTGTCAGGGTATCCACTCGCCCTCACCCCTCTCCTCGACGGAGCCAGCAGGGGCGAAGGGCCATCTTGTGAGCTCGGCCCTCATCCTGCCACCCTTCTTGGATATGTTGAGGGCCCCCTCCGTGAGATATCCACCGACGCCTTCGGCCCCCTCCCCCATTATGATCATTGTCGCTACCTTCATCTCCCGGGCCTTGGAGAGCAGCTCCTCGAGCTTCTTGAACCATTTATCGTAACCCCTCATCCCCAGCACCTCGGGCCTGTCAAGGACGAGCCGTGATATGGCCCCATCCTTGAGCACACCGAGAACGAGCTCGAGCCCAGAAAGGTCCTGGGTTGAGAGGAGCAGTGGCTCCTCCGAGTCAACGAGGGGCTTCAGGGACCTCCTTGAGGATATCTCCCTTACAATGGAGCCCAAGGGGATCGATGTGAAGGAGATGAAAAGGCCGGGCTGCCCCCGTTCGAAACCACGTGCCAGAAAGCGCAGGGCGATGCTGGACCCCCCCCCACCTCCAGGTCCCGTAAGGGAGAGGACAGAACCGACCTGTACACCGCCGTTCAGCAATCGGTCCAATGGCTCTATACCGAAGTCCTGGGAAGGGTCGGGCAGACCATCACCTCTTTTTCGCCCTAGCACAGGCCAATCTACCCCAGGTTAATAAATGGTTTGCATGGAAGGGGGGCGAAAGAAAGAAAGATGGAGAATATCAGGAAAGGCCCTCTTCCCTGAGCCTCTGGAGGATACGCCGCTCCCTCTCCACAAGGTCCCTGGCATCCCTCTCAACGGGGCTGTCCATCATATCCCTGAGCTTCTGCTGGCGCTCGAGCCATTGCTCCATGCATGACCTTATGACCTCGGAGGGATTGTAATGGTTGGTGTTGCAGAAATCGAAGAACTCCGTCGCAGTCCTTTCGAAGTTCTGGGTGACCGCTATATGGATCTGGTCACCGGGTCTGTAGACCTTAGTATCCTTCTTTACCAAGCTCTGCCCTCCTTGGGGGGGATGCACTTATATCCTGACCATCCCCCGTGTGGATATAAATGTGTTTTGTCGATATTTCACCCCCAGGATAATACCTCGGACCAATACCTGGCCACCTTGGAGGGGTGGTCCGGAAAAGGTATTTGTCCCTCCAGGCCGCTGGGGGTAAGGATGACCGGAAAGGTGGCGAAGAAGGCAGTGAGGAAGGTCGTGAAGGACAGATATTCATGGGAACGGCGGTGGACCGCTCCCGAGATGGGGGGAAAGGAGGGTATAGAAGAACTTGCCAGCGATTACATGGGCCACCTCTCGCGTTGCAGGACGGAGAGGGAAGCGGTGGCATATTGGAAGGAGGCTCTCCTCGGGGCCGGGTTCATCGATGGGGATTGTACGCAGGTGAGCAGGCTCTCCCCTGGAGATGGGATATTCTTCACGAACAGAGGCAAGGCCATTTCGGCGTTCATTGCCGGAAGCGAGGGACCGGATGCGGGGGTCAACATCATAGTCACCCATCTGGACTCTCCCAGGTTGGACCTTAAACCGCTCCCCATTGACGGAGATAAGGATACGGGTCTGTCGTTCCTGAAGACACATTACTATGGGGGGATAAAGAAGTACCAATGGGTCAACATACCCCTATCCCTGCACGGCAGGGTGGTCAGGTCAGACGGTTCTTTCGCGGACATCAGGCTCGGGGACGGTCCCGATGAGCCCGTGTTCGTCATACCCGACCTGGCCCCGCACCTTTCCAGGAAGGTCCAGGACGGTAGGAGGCTGATGGAGGGCATAAAAGGCGAGGAGCTTCTGGCCCTATCGGGGATGGGTCGTGCGGATATGGAAAAGGACGAGGGCAGACCCTCGGTCGTGAGACAGGTACTTGAACATCTGAACAAGGAGTACGGGATGGTCGAGGAGGACCTTGTATCATCGGAACTATGCCTCGTCCCCTCCTGGCCGCCGCGGGATGTCGGACTGGACAGGGGTTTGATAGGGGCTTACGGCCAGGACAACAGAATATCCAGCTATTGCGCCATGAGGGCGCTGATGGACATGAAGAGGCATCAGATAGGACCTAAGAGGTGGGGTGGTGTCATATGCTTCGACAAGGAGGAGACAGGGTCGGAGGGCAACACCTCCGCCAGGTCAATGTCCCTAGAGCTCACCTTCTATAGGCTCCTCGAGCTTGCGGGTCAGAGGGGAAGGCGAAGGGACCTGAGCGGTTCATTGCGTTCCTCATTCGCTCTATCGGCAGACGTCAAATCCGGTGTGAACCCGGTGTTCAAAGGCGTTCAGGACCCGACGAACTCCGCAAGGCTCGGGGCCGGACTGACGATCACGAAGTACACAGGAAGGGGCGGGAAGTCGGGAGCGAACGATGCATCGGCCGAGATGGTATCTGGCATCAGGAGGCTGTTCAACAAAGAGGGAATCATCTGGCAGATGCAGGAGACTGGCAAGGTGGATATGGGCGGCGGGGGAACGGTGGCCAAGTTCTTGGGGGAAAGGAACATGGACGTGCTCGATGTAGGCATCCCTCTCCTGTCCATGCATTCCCCGCTCGAGGTGTCTGCCAAAGTGGACCTGTCAATGGCAGTGAAAGGTTTCAAGGCCTTCCTGGAAAAATATCAGGTGGACCCGATATCACGCGGTGGGGCCCCTTAACACCCTCTTGGGCATAGGCTTATTCCCGCTGGAGGCATTGGAAGGGGTCTCTGGCGGCTCATCCCCCAGTTCGTTGAGGGTGCTATCGAGGATGCTCAACAGCTCGTCATCGCTCTTTCCGAGAGGTTCCGGGGCCGCTTCTGGCGAGAGCACCTCGAGCTCTCCGTCCATGGGGACCTCCAGGTCCTCCAGCTCATGACCGGACGACTGCCTCTGTAAGGTCTCCATAGGTGCCTTCTGCTTCGGGACGGCAGGGACGGGCGGTGGGAGCGTCGGTTTCTTATCGGCCACTGGGCGAGGAGGTCCCTGTTCCTTGTACTGGCTCACAAGCTTTCTGTAGATATCTTCCTTGATGAGCCCTTTCTTGTAGAGGTTCTCGAAATAGACAAGTGATTGTTTTCCCCCCTTCTCATCCAATGGGGGCCTGGAAGAAGGGCCTGTCGGTGCGTCCGTGTTTGCGGTCATGGGCTTTGAGCTCACGGGAGGTGCCCTGATACCGGGAATGGTCGGGACCGTCTGCTGCGATTGTTTTTGGGTTGCCTGGGCACCGCTTGATGATGGAGCCGTCGTCCCTGCCCCTATCATCCGCTTCTCCTGTTCGTTGTACATCCATTCTGTCTGCTTGAAGAGGTCCTTCAGGTTGTTCACGAGCTCATCGAGCGACTGGACCCTCTTGTTCATGAGCCTAGAAAGCAGGCCCGAATCCTTCGGTAGGACCATGGACAGGTGGAACTGGTTGCCCGTTGACAGGATGAAGACGTTGACCATCTCCCCGACCGATACGGCCCCCTCCTTCTTTTCAGAGGCCATGATCTCTATGTTCGGGATCTCGAAGTATTCGCGGACGGAACCTCCTTGGGCGCCTTCACCTATCTCGAAGGTCTTATCGGAGGCGGCCGCCATGGCCCTGGCCTCCTCACCGCCCCCTATTGCGAACATCCTCTCAGGTGTATTTATGAAAATGAGCCTCTCGTTCGTGAGCACTATCGTTCCCTTCGAAGGTTCAAGGAGATATTCCCCGCCATAGTACCTCCACGTCGATTTCAAGGTGGGTATGACGTTCTCCTCTACCACCAGCTTCCTTTCGTTGGGATGGAGCATGGGCTGTCCATTATGGTCGTAAACGACCTTGTATCCGTCCCGGTCCCCGTGCCTCATAAGGATCGAACTTCCCCTGATCGATGGTCCACTGGTCCTATAAAAAAGTAATACAGGGCATTGTTATATAAGTGTTATTATGATTTTTTTATGTAGGGGGAAGAACATCTGGGCCAGAAGGTGGGACCCTATGGACCAACGGTCGTACCTGTATTGGACGGCCTCACCCTATATGGGGTACCGCCGATCCTCATTATGGCCTGTTCGACCAGTTCTGGGCGGTCCGTAAGAGCTATCATGGACCCCCCACCGCCAGCACCTGTGATCTTGACGCCGTATGAATGAGGGGCGGCAGCGTCCAACAGCTTCTTCAGCTCCTTGGTGCTAACGCCCAGGATGGAGAGCAGAGCCTGGTTGCGGTCCATGAGGGCGCCGACCTCCACCAGGTCCCCCTTCTTCAAGGCCTCAAGACCTGCCATTGTGAGCTGGCCGATCTCCTCTATGGTCTCCCTTGCGAACCCCGACCTTTGATAGTAGTCCCTTACCTTTGCCACCATGACGGTAGTGACTGACGGCGTCCTGGTGTACCCGACGACGAGCTCCATGGGCGGGAGAGGGACATGATGCACGTGCCATGTCCTTTCCTCCTTGGATATGGACCAGAGGTGGTCATCCCTGCGGTCCGGGGATACTAGGACCGCGGAACCGTGGGTGCAGCAGGATGTATCTGTCGGCGAGGCCTTGCCCTGAACGTTGTACTCCACCTCGAAGGCCTTTCTGGCCAGTTCTTCAGGGCTCATCGCTCCCCTCATCTCCAGAAAGCATGAGATCAATGAGCAGCACAGGGCAGCGGACGAACCGAGCCCGGAAGCGCTGGGTATGGATGATCGTGTGCTTATGTTAAGCGGGCCCCCATCCCACAGGTTCTCCGCACCCCATCTGATATAACGGTGCTTCCTGGACTCGAGCGGGGCCCCGTCAACTGTCCAGACCTCCGAGGGGTGGACGGTCATCTCCAGCCGCCTGTCCAGAGAAACAGCTAGGGCGGGCAGTCCATAGACCACAGCATGCTCCCCGAAGAGGATCGCCTTTGCCGGAGAGGATGCGCTTACCATAGTAAGCGGCATAGGACCTATGGTCTTATTATGGGTTTGTCCAAAACTAATCTATACTCCGAAGAGAATAATATGGAGGCAGTACGCGAAGAGGCCAGCAGGATGCTAGGGAAGGAAGGCCGAACGGACATGAACGTTGCAGCGACAGGGAAGCGGGCCAGGGGGCTGGACCAGTTCAGACCCCGTCGCCTGCCTTCACGACCAGCCGTAGGTATGGGCATCTGGCTTGGTCGGGACCGTTCCTCAGGGGCGGCCGTCCTTGCCTTGGCCCTTCTCCTCATGACGGTCCAGCTGATAGGTCCGGCCATCTACGGGAACGAAGGCACCAAAAACGGTGGTACGAAAAGCGCTGATTACGGAATATTCCAGAGGATTTCGGACCTGGACAGGGAGGAGATGTCGAGGGCCGACGACCCGGAAGTGGTCTCCAGGGTCCAGGGCATCCTTGGGCCGATCTCCCCCTCTGGGTATCAATTCGACCGATCGGGCCCTGGCCAGTTCACAGAGCGGCAGCTAGAGGTTCCCTCGGCCCTGACACGCTCCCCTGTGATATACGATGCTCTCATGCAGAACCCCGTGGTGAACAATACAAGGGTGTTCGATTGGATCTTTCCGCCCCTTGGGCCTGGGGACCAGGGGACCCTGAACTATATCATTTTCATCCGCTCAGGTACGAGTTCCACATGGAAACTGGGTTCCATCGTCCCCAAGGTCGGGCTGTTGGTCGACTCGTCCATTGACAAATGGGTCTATGCAGATTGTGACAACGACCCTTCGACCGGGGATGCGACCGGGAACGATATCCGGGTCAGGGTTACATTCTCAAGGGACCTCCTGGAGAGGGACTGGGAAGCGAGCCTCTTACCGCTACCGCCCAAGCTCAAGTTCAACAATGCCGGGATAAGGCTCGAGATAGAGGCACTGGAAACCGTCAATGGAGGCTCCGCACTGGGTGGAAAGGTTTACGTGATCAAGGGCATCTCCTATCAAGGAAAGAACTACCTGTGGAGCATAGGGGTGGACCTGGATAGCTTCATGGACAGGTTGGTGCTGAGGGTCCAGGCCAAGCAGTGGGTCTTCAGTCCGAGCCTTGAGCTCATCCAGCAGCTGTTCCAGCCAGGCGGCATAGACCTGAGGGACCTGAAGATGCTGCAGGTCCTGGGGCCCTTCACCGTTTCCTATCTGTTCGATACCCCGCCCGAGGGGATGAGGGTACTTCTATCGGTCATGAGGCTGGAGGAGAGGGCACTTCGTGACATGGCCTATGTCGAGCTGGGGCTTGACAGGGACTCGTTCCATGAGAGACTGGTCCCTTACGGAAGGATCGTACTGTCCGTTAAGGACATGGGCTCACCCATAGACGGGCTCGAATGGAGCGCTGGTGCAAGTTCCTCTGCGGAGGATACGATATCCCTCAGCATCAGATACACGGAGTTCTCGAAGGACCTTATAGACGCCCATCTAGAGATCCCGGTCCTTCCTCACAGCCTCAAGCTGGAATTGGGTACCAAGCTGGAGAACGGCAGGAACCTGACGGTCCTGGACCTGACCACGCCCAATGGGTTCCAATCCCTGAGGTTCCTCGAGGTGCTGTACCCCACGTGGGAACCGGGGGGAGGAACAGGTCCCTGGAATGCCACCGAGGTGAGGCTGAGGGGGATTCCAAGTTCGGTCCACGTGGAGACGGTGGCCTACATCCCGTTCGTGGTGGACGACGGTGCGTCGAACCTCAACATACTGGATGCATTCATGAGACAGCTAGCGGGCAGGGTCTACCGGATAGGCAATGTCCTCAGAGAGATACCAAGGAGCCTGGCCGAGCTTCCAAGCCGAAAGGGGTCCTCGTTGGTGGACATGTCGGGGAGCATGCTTTCCTATATGGAATTCATATCGACCTCTGGGCTTTACCTTGACGGCCCTGTTGACACCATCTCGTTCCAGGGCAAGGCCGACGGCCACTCATCCATATCGGCACGGCTGCAGGGTATAGGTTACTATAAGGGTTCTTTCTCCGATGACGGTAACGACATAACCATTCGGATCAGGGGGCAGAACGGGCTCAAGGTCCTGGCCTCCTCACCGGAAGCTGACGCTTGGATCGAGCTTGGAAAGCTCCCGGGGACCGTGAGGCTCAGGATGTCGGAGAGCCTCATCACCTACGAGGGTTCCAATGACGATGGGCCCGCAGGGCTTCCTTACCTCAATTACAGGTACAGGGCCGATGACCTCCTGTTCGACGCGGATATCAAGGGCATCCCAGCGCAGCTCGAAGTGAGAAGGCAGGGTGGCGTTCTGGAGGTCTCGACAGGTAAGGATAGGATAGGAAGCGTCGAGCTCTTCGTCTCCAATGGCACGCTCGAACCTCCGACGGACCTGAAGGGACAGAACTTCCTTTCGGTCATAAGGACGGAAGGGTCCTCATCCCTGGGACTGAGGATGAACGACCTGGACCGCTTGGTCTACAGTAACGAGAGCGCAGGGTTCCTGGAGATAGGCAGCAGGGCGGGGTCGAACCTCTACGCCATCATAGACGATAGGACCTCGGACCTGTCCATCCAGGCCGTCCTGGCACCGCTCCCCTCCAACCTTCATCTGGACTTCCCGTCGGTCATCGACAGGACCGAGCTCCAGGTGCCAGATATCACATCGGTCAGGACCATTACGGAGTACAGCGATATCATCATCTCGCTCGGGTTGTTGGGCGAGGCCCCGCTCTCCATAGCGGCATCCCTTGCGGACGGATTGATAAAGGCGATAGGCACCTATGCCACAGGCCTGTCAATGTCCTGGGAGCTGTCTGAGGAGACTTCGACGCTCGACCTTGTCGTTACCCTTGAGAAACAAGGGGCGCAGGAACTGGAGGAGGCCCGCTGGACCCACGGGATATGGATGGAGCAATCAGGGCTCGGTGAGGATAGTTCCGTGAACGGGAGGATATACCTTCAGGGGATGCCCATGATGGGCGAGGTCAACATCTCGTTCTCCGAGCTTGTCATAAGCACCAAGCTTAACCTCAAGGGTTACAGCCCGGACTTCGATTGGATGCTCATCAGGACATCAGGTGTCCAGGACCGTGACATCTCCCTCTACGCGACAGGGCTCGCAAAGGGTTTGGACATTACCCTGGACCTGATGGTATACACCGATCTGAGCATTGGCGGGAGCATGGTCGTCAGCATGGACATCTCGGTCAAGGATGCATCTGGACGTCCTTTTGACCTGGGCGAAATGATAGCATCCCTTAGGAAGGCCGCCCCAATTCTGTCCGTCAGGCAGATGTACCTGCCCGAGGTCCCAGGGAGGTTCTCCCTCGATGCGGTCCTGGAGAACGGTGTGAGGGCCAATTACTCGGCATCACGGTCCCTTGAATACCTCTATTTCAAGATATCCAAGGTCCTGGACGGCCGGTGGTCGCAGATATATTCCATCTTCCACGACCTTCCGACGGCATTCAGTGTCGATATTACTTCCAATACGGAGTTCACGATCAGGAAACCTCTCCCGCTCCAAGGCCTGCCCACTCTGGACCTGTGGACCGAGGGCAATGAACTGGACGTTTTCATAGAGTATGACGGGACCGGTTTCGGTCAGAGAGGCAGGTATCAGATATTCGCAGAGGACATAGGACCGACCAGGACCTATTACAGCGGGGATGACTACATAATCGACAGCGTAGGGATCGGGTTCATATCCCTGCAGCTCGACAGGCTACCGTTCATGGAGAGCTTCACCCTCTCATCCCTGACCCTCCTTGGAAGGGACCTGGAACATGTGAGGATTTCATCGGAGATGGTCTTCGGGGCCTATCCTGTCTTCACCCTATCCGAGGGTCAAGGTGGTAGCGTCCAGATCAAGGTGTCCGGCACCATCGCCTTCTCTGGCAATGAGCTCTCGCCCGACCTGTTCTTCATCAGTCTGAGGACCAGAGAGGTCCTCGGCCTTGACCTGATAACGGGACTGTCCATAGACAAGGACACATCCGCTCTGAACATGGAGGAGAGCTCGGGAGAGGTCATTGTTCCGGCACCTCTCTTTACCTTCTGGTACTGGGTCTTTTCCCAGGTCGCGGGGGGTGGTTAGGTCCTACCTGGCAGGTCAGTCATGAAATGGGTGGCACCCCTTATCGTCCTCTTGGTGGTTCTGGTAGCTTTCACCACCTACCAATACATTTTGCCCAGGACAGATCTCGAGGTCCGGACCGTCTACCATGAGTCACCAGGCGGTGGTGGGACGGGAGGCGTGATCAATGTGAACATCCTGTTGACCAACAAAGGCAACAGGGAGGTCACCGGGTTCGATTGCAGCGTCAATGTCATGATGACCGACGGTATCGAAATGACGAGGGGGGGCTTCGAGGACGAGACTCTGCTGAGCAGGGACAATACAGAGATCAGGCTGTACTTCGTTGGCAGCCATTATTCAACTTACAGGATCGTGGTCAGGGTGGTGTTCGGATCGATGGGAAATACGATAACACAGGAGCTCGTGCATTCGACGATAGAGGACAGCATGAACCTTGTGTTCGTCGATAGGATAAATTGAGTTAGGTATTCATCCAAAGTATCGAAGGTCGTCCTTCCCCTCCTCGACCTCGTCCTCTATGTTCTCCTTGATACGGGATGTTATCTCATCTATCTGCCTTGCCTTGTCATCGAGCTTGGAGTAATCCAATTCCAGGCCAATGTAAGCAGCTAGTACCTTGAGAACGCTCCTAGCGGACCTGGGATCCACAAAGTAACCTGAGGTCTCGCCCATAAGGCAGATACCAGGGATACCTTCGAGCTCTCCAAGGCCCAATAGGATGCCGGAGGCCCCTATGATACCTGAGCTAGGCTCTCCCCTCCTGAAGATGACGCCAAGGGGCTCCATATCCTTCCTAAGGGCCGGTTCCGTTACCGCACCAAGGACGCCGGGTTCATCCATCAGCTTAATGACGCCGTAACCCCCAAGGGTGAATATCCTGTCAACGCCAAGGTCCTTCGCTATCCCTATTGCCGAGTTGGCCAGTTCGTACTGGCCTTCGGGGGTCAAGCCCTGAAAATCCCCTGCAAGGACCACGATGTCCATTCCCTTGCCGATGTCCCTGCCGTAGAACAGTTCATGGCGGACCAGCCTTATGGTCCCGTCATCACCGACCATGACCTGGGGTGGAAGGTACTTTGAGAAGAGCTCTGCGAACTTCTTCAGTTTGAGCTCTTCCACGAGATGCTCGGCCGCCAGCTTCCCAACGTTGCCCACTCCTGGCAGACCCTCTATCAGCAGGGGATGGTCCAGTTGAGGCCGTTCAATGTATCTAACGATGACCTCTTGCATCATCATTGCACCCCGCCCTTCCCATCGGTCTCGGTCCCATTTCCGTATCGGGCCATCCTCCTATACTTCCCGTACCTGTCCTCGGGGGAGTACCTGGGTGGGAACGTGTTAATGACCGCAAGGCCACATTTTGGACATTGGTCCTTGAGCGTATAGGTCCTGCAGTCGTTGCATCTCTTTATACGGCTCCTCAAAGGAACACCGCTCCCAGGATGGTCAGGCCTTCCGGATGAACTTTCCGGTCCCGTTATTCTTTTCGATGAAGGAAATGGCCTGTTCGGCTGCTTCCCTCATCAGTTCCTCTGCGAGCTTGTAGTTGGGTGCCGATAGTACAATCCTGTACCGGGGCGCGCTGATATAGAGTATCCGGGCCTTGACCTCAGGTTCCTTTTCTGGTACGGCGGCAGCGATCGAAAGCGCTTCCTTGATCATGTCCATGCCTAGTGGCTCCTGTGACGAGAGGTCCAGGATCCCGCTTATCTCAACGTAAGGGGGTGTGATGTTCTCCCTTGCTATCCTTATGAAATGTGACCTCCAATCGCCTTCGGGGCCGAAGTCGGAAAGAAGGTCCTCCTTGATGGCGACCGCTTCGAACGCTCCGTAAAGGGTGCCATGTTCCCTGAGGAGCGCTTGACCGAACTGTTCCATACCCAGCTCACGTGTCAAGCCAGAGGAGGTGCAAACGAGCTCGAAGAGCTTCATGGCCTTCTGTTCGCTCTTCCACTGTTGTATCTTCTCCCTTTTCTGGTGCTCGTTCACAGATTTGAGGGAGAGGTCAACGAACTTGTTCCTCTTCTTCTCGTCTACGGATAACACCTTGCAGACGACCTTCTGTCCCTCGCGGACATGGTCACGTATATACTTGACCCAGCCCGAGGCAACCTCTGCTATATGGATGAAACCTTCCTTGCCCGGGAACTCGTCCAGGTCCACAACCACGCCGAAGTTCTTGACCTGTTTCACAGTGGCAACTACAAGGTCTCCCTCTTCGGGCATGTCAGAGATTCCCATGCTATCCATTTCTCCCTGCTGGTCTATTTTTGTTCGAGGTCGGTGTCAAGTCTGCCCAAGACCTCTCCCTTGATGATCGCTTTACCACCCTTCGGAATGGCCAGAGTGGCGCCGCAGACGGAGCAGCTAATCTTGATATTGGTCCGGTCAAAGACCGTCTGGGAGTTGCCACAGTCGGCGCATTTGACCTTAAGGAACATGGTGTTCGTCGTATCCTTCATCGAGCTAACCCCCTTCATGATTCCGTGAACTCGAACCGCTTGGCCCTCCAGCCCTGGGTCTGGTGGATCTTGCCGCAACCCTTGCATTTGAACTTGATGTGGATCCTCTTGGTCGGCTTCTCCCTCCCCTCCGGTTTAGGCCTGGGGAAACCACCATAGCCTGAGGTGACCCTCCTGAACCTCCGCTGTCCCCATGCCAATTCGCTGGCCTTCCGCTTCTTTACCCTGTCCACTTCCTGGATGGTGTGCTTTTTGCAGTGGGGACAGTGCCTCTTGATGGTCCTGGGCATCTTCATAGTGGTTCACCTTGTTGCTGGGTCCAAGTACGGTGCAGGGGGGCCTTATTCTGGAACCACTATTAATAATTAATTGGTTGCGAAGATAGACCATCCAAAGACCAGGATCAGGGGGCGGGACCGGGAGGCGCCTTGATCAAGGTGATCTCTATCCAGGAAACATTGATCCCTTCTTCCCTCTCCTCGTCCTCCACATTCTCGGTACCTATCTTGATATGCCCGATCTGACTTGCCTGGATGAACCTGTTCCTGACGATCTCGGCGACATCGACGGCCTTGCTGATGGCCCTTCCCCTGGCCTTTATGAAGACCTTGTTCGTTCCAGTATTGAACTGGGTGACGACCGCAAGAACATAGTTCATTGACGGCTTCTTGCCTATGAAAACGGTGTTATCCTCCAAGGCTGGGACCCCCTGGCTCCCTGCGCAACTGGGATTGGTCCCCCAGGATATATAATGTTCGTCGGGAAGAAAGGGTCCAAGGAGTTCGTTCCATTGCAAGGAAATGTTTTATATTGCCTGCCGGTTCAAACCTCAGTTGGTCGACCTAGGACCGATAAAGGGCTGATGTTGATTGCTCGACCCATGGACCTATGCGGAGATAGAGGACTACGGCAGGTTGATGGAGGAGTTCGGGATAGAGAGGTTCCTGGCCTCGGAACTACCGGGCACGGTGGAGGTCCCGAGGCTCTTCAAACAAGGCATTGTCTTCGGGCAGAGGGGGTTCGGTCCGGTCCTATCCAGGATGAGGATGGGCCAGCCGTTCGCCGTCATGTCAGGTCTGATGCCTTCCGGAAGGATGCACCTTGGCCATAAGATGGTGATAGACCAGATCAAGTACTTCCAGAGGTTCGGGGCCAAGGTATTCATAGGGGTCGCGGACCTGGAATCCTACGCTACGAGGAACATGCCACTGGCAAAGGCAAGGGAGATCGCGGTCGAGAGCTACATCAAGAACTACCTTGCCTTGGACATAGGTCTTGAAGGGCTCGAGGTCTATTTCCAATCCACAAGGTCGGTCGTCAAGGACCTGGCTTTCGCTCTCGGAAGGAAGGTCAATCTCTCTACGATGAGGTCGATATATGGCTTCGGGGACCAGACGAACCTTGCCCACCTGCATGCCCCTCTCATACAAGCTGGGGACATACTGCACCCTCAGCTCAAGCTCGGACCCATGCCCGTCGTCGTCCCTGTGGGCGTGGACCAGGACCCACATATGAGACTTTGCAGGGACCTTTCGGCGTCCACACGTATCTACAATCCGACCGTCACATCGGATGGAAAGGTAGGGGTGTTCGTCAAAGTGGACGAAAACGTTCGGGACCTCATTTCCAGGGCGGAGGGGGTTTTAAGGGAGATAGGATTCCTGGACCTAAGGCCCATCCCGGATTACAAGGCCATCTATGTGGATTCTGCCACGCCTGGCGACATCCCCACCATGGATTCGGCCCTGGCCGAGCTTGAGCACAGGATGGGTCACCCTGGCATGATGGCTCCCGCTTCCACCTACCATCTGTTCATCCGTGGCCTTACAGGAGAAAAGATGAGCTCCTCAAAGCCGGAGACCGCCATATTCCTTGACGATGACATAGAAGAGGCCTCATCGAAGTTAAAAAAAGCATTGACGGGCGGAAGGGATACGGCAGAGGAGCAGAGGAAGCTGGGTGGGAACCCCAATAAATGCTCCGTCTTCGAGACGATGCTCTTCCATACGGTTACCGACGATAAGGAGATATCCAGGATCGAGCAGGATTGCCGGACAGGGTCCCGTCTTTGCGGCCAGTGCAAGAAAGAGGCCGTCTCCCATCTCGGGTCCTTCCTGAGAGATATCAAAGAGAAGAGGTCCCAGCGGGAACATCTAGTGAATGACATCATCAGCCCAGATTGAGGATTTTTTAGAAAAAGAACAAAAAGTATGTATAATCGGAACCGGGCTGAAAAGGGATAGATGTGGTTGTAATGGCCCGCAAAGGAGACGGCTACAAGAGCTACAAAGCAGGGGACCCCATCCATATCGTGGTGACCCAGGACTTTGTGGAGGATGCCAACCGTTTCTATACCTACTGCCGGGTCAAGGGGTTCAACCCGTCGGAGATCATCAGGCAGGCAATGGTGGACTGGATGACCAACCAGAGCAATGCGGACAAGGTCAAGAGGCCCGAGAACGAAGCCAGTGAGACCAGTCTTGACGATAAGTTGATGGAACTGATCAAGGACAAGAAGGTCAGACCAGGCAGGATGAGCCTCAGGACCGTCAAGGAGCTCCTCGAGTCCGGTGCGGCAGAATGATACTAGACAGGCCATATCTCCACTGCGCTGTTCTGCCCTCACTTCATCCTATATCGAAGCAGCGCCGCAAGCCCGCCGAAAGCTTTGAGCAGCATCGAACCCTCCGACGAGTCCGTTGAGATGAGCTCGAACGTGGTCGAGTACGATTCACAGACCTTGGCAAGCTCCTCGACCATGTCCTCCTCCTTTTCGAGGTCGCATTCCGAACCATCTTCCGGACATTTCAGAAGTGGATCGGTACTGGCTTTCTGGAAGACAGCGACCTCCTTGCCGCATGTGGGGCACTTGAACGTCCTGTGCATCATCCTTATGCCCTCGGAGAGGAGCAGTACATCCACCGCGCCCGCCTGAAGGGCCTGTTTGACGTCAGCCTCCCCGTAGGCGGCAAGCCCCCCGTTCTCCTTCCTTATCTCCTCGAACAGACGGACCATGAGCTCCTTCTCCCTGGATACCTCCAGATGCTGGAGCGTCGGCCTTGCCTTCTCCAGGAGCTCGCTCAACCCCGATTCGTCGGTATAACCCGTATCGAACGTTTCTATGACCTTCTTCTGAAGCTCATGATGGAGGTACTCGTTCCTGAGGAAGAAGTCCTTGGTGGCTCCAGGGCCGCCTATGAGTATCCCTTTGAGCCCTTCTACATTGAGGAACACATCCGTGCAAGTGTCACCTATCTTCCTGAAGAACTCATGGGCGGCGATCTCTATTAGCCGCTCGAACCTTTGTGCGGACTGACCACCCCTGCCGTGCTTGGATGGTACCAATGATTGGTAGTTCTTGACCATCTCGACCCTCTTCCCCTTGAGGAAGCCTATGGTCGCCTCGGCCCTGTCCATGACGATGAGGCCGAAGATATCGTCGTCCATCATCATCTCCTTGAGATAATCGATATAGAAGTAGCTGTCACAGCGATATAGGAAGGTCGGGAGAGGTGCTGGCGGCTCGACCACCTTGATGACCATCCTTGTCCTGTCAGCGCCTATGGGTATATGGCCCACGAAGAAGGCCAGGCCATTATCAGGGGGTTGCCTGATACCCCTGAGCCGTGAGAGTATGGACTCGATGGCGGAGCTGACATTCTTCTTGGTCGATTTCGATTTGATGTTGGAGGACTGTGATAGTTCGTTCCTTAGGTAATTACTGACATCGGAGATCTGCTTTGAGGGCGGGATCAGGAGGGTCACGAGCTCTGTGGCCCTGCCCTTGTAGCCCTCCAGCTCTTCTATGGCCCTCTTGAAATCGTACCTCTGGAGGGGTGTCATCTTGACCATCGGTGCACCGGTCCCGAACCATCAGTTCAATGTTTTCATCGAATCATTGGTTCTTTGTATTTAAAGATTGCACAGAGCCTATCCAAGCCATGACCTGGCTTATTCGCAAAGGTAGGAAACGGTATTATAGTATGATGCACTTTGAACTCGATTGCCCAACAGTCCTCATGTACAGGTGTTGGAGTGAATCATACGTTCGGGTGAAGGATATGTCCAGGACCCTATCCATTCTAGCATTGATACTGCTCGTGACCTCGGGACTTACCGTTCTCGCATCTGGGAACGAAGGGACCGTATCTGTGCGCGGTGGGGACGAAACCCCATCGAGGTACGGCTTCACACCGGACCTAAAGGTCATATCGACCCCGGCATCCGAAGCGATATGTGTTGCTACCGGTGACTTTGATAAGGCAAGGAACGACGACCTTGCCATTGGTCTTTTCGGTTCCATCCAGGTCTTCACGAACAATGGCGGGTCCGGAAGCACGTTCGGAATGACCCTCTCCAGGACCATATCCCTTCCTGGGTATTATATCACCAGGATCAATGTCGTAGATTACGACAATGACGGTGACGATGACATCATAGCCCTTGGGCAGGAGGTCTACATAATGGCTGATGAGACCACCACGGGTGGACCATCGAGGGGCAATGCCAGGGTCTATTATATCGAGAACACAGCAGGTTCGTTCTCGGTCGAGACCTACCACCATATCAAGGACTCATACCAGTACGCGAGCCTGTTCTATTATTCGGACTGCAAGTTCGATATAGCCTCCGGCGATCTGGACGGGGACAATGATGTTGATACGCTATTTGTTTACCAGCAGGACCATGACGGGGTCACCAGCAATGGCGGTGAGAGCGTTGTCATGGAACAGCTCACCTATACGCCCAGCGGACTTGTGAGGACCGAACTGCTCAACCTGACCTTCGCTGTCATAGCAGAATGGACCACGCTGGTGGAGCTGGGGGACCTGGACGGTGATGGCGACATTGACATGGTCTATTCCTACGGCGGTCTTTACAACGGTGGGAACGCACTGAGGACCATCAAGGCCTTTGTGCGCTGGAACCAGGGCTCTTCCTTCTCCACCCCTGTGGACCTTGACCCCAATTCGAAGTTGGTCCAGGGCGGTGGGACCGGTGGGAGCCTATCCCTCCCCTTCGCTCTTGCCATTGGGGACTTCGTGGGCGGGTCCTTGAGGGACATAGCTGTGGGAACGAACCTCAACATGGGCGAGAACCCGGCATTCGGGGCTACCGGTGTGTCCATAATCAAACAGAAAGCGACACCCGGCCAGTTCGAGGACCCCGATATTGCATATTCCGAAGACCAGCATTTCATGTTAAGGGACCTAGCAGTGGGAAGGCTCGACAATGCGACCAATCAGGACCTCTTCGGCTTCACCAAGATGGATACGACCCCACCGAGCTCTTACAACAGCATCGACGATTACGGCCTCACGTTCCTGTCTGGGAGGTCCCTTTTCCCCTATAGGATGACCGCCCTCAAGGTGCTGCTCACCGTGGACGGATCCCTTCCGATGCAGGTCATCAAGGGGATATCGATCGGAAACTTCGATAACGACCCGGAAGGTTACGATGATATCGTATATGTCGGCGGCAAGATCACGGTCGGGCTCACGAGCTTCCCCCCCAACAACATCCCTTACAAGGTAAGGACTGTCATCAGCCCCCAGCCAGTCGAGAACAAGAACAACTTGGCCAAGTTCAACATCACCGTAGAGGACATGGACGGTTCATGGGACCTGTCCAAGCTCGAGGTGGACTTCTCGTCCGCCGGCCTCCCATTCGTCTATCTTGAGTCGCCAAGGGTGGACCCCGGGAACAAATATGTCGGTTACTATGAGTTCGAGGTCATAGTCCCTGATACGGTCAAGCAGGGAGATTACACGGTATCGTTCAATATGTACGACATGGCCTCACCCAGGGAGAAAGTGAAATCCTCGGACTCCTTCCTGTTCAGGGTCAGGCAGTACAATAGAAAACCACAGATAGACCTTGAGAACAGGACCCTCATCATCATGGAGGATACACCGACCTATATCGAGAATGTCTATGACTGGTTCATCGACCAGGATATCGAGGACGGTCTCGCCTACGATATGCTCGAGATAGACCTGAGGAACTCGATGAGCGCCGACTCTTGGCCCAATTTCGACGACAACGACCTGTTCCGGGCCGAGCTAGTCAACGGCTCTGACGCTGACCCATACAACTGGACGCTCCTTGTGACCCCCAAACCGAACCTCTACCATAAGATGGTCGCAGGCGAACCAGACAGAATAATCATGAGGGCATCCGACGGCAAGCTATTCTCCGAGAACCTTGGCCTCACGGTCAGGATAATGTCCGTCAACGATCTACCTGTCATCCCATTGCAGGGCATACCGAAGAACGACTTCACCTATCAGCTCAGACAGGACGATTTCGGCTCGACCATATTCAAGGCAACGGATGCGAACGATGGGGACCCGGCCGGGGGCCTCCTCAAGTTCTACTTCGATTACGATGATGAAACGGACAAGAGCTGGTTGACCTGCGATGAGCTGGGACGCATGGCCTGGAAACCCCTGAACAAGCATTACGGTAGCCACAAGGTGACCGCTTGGGTCACAGATGGGATGGCGAACATATCCACGGTCCTCTATTTCAACGTGTCCAATGTCATCGACGCGCCCTTTATCAAAAGGATAGCGAACCAGACAAAGGAGTTCAAGAACCCAGATCTCACCAAGTTCTATGATTTCGTGGTCTACGAGCACGAGGAGTTCAACCTGACCATAGAGGTCGGTGACCCGGACCATGATATCGGACTTCAGGACCTCGTCCTCTTCCAGAGCGACCTGACATTGCGGAACAATACCTATCTTGACATAGACCCGAAAGACCCGTTCAAGGCATACCTTCACTTCGTGGCCGAGGGCAAGTACGGCTATCTTGCCACCCACGGGCTGGACTATCCGCCGATAGAGGAGGAGGTCATCGTCCTTGACCAGTACAATCAGGACGTTTTCGTTGAGCTCAAGATAAGGATAACCATCCTCAATGTGAACGACCCACCCCTTTTCGTTTCGATCGATACACCTGTCAAGGGGGCCAGATCCCCAATCCTTTACAATATCAGATACTCGGCGGGTTCAGCGATAGATCCGGATACGATGTACAATGATACCATCGAGTACCAGTGGGATTTCGACGCATCCGATGGGTGGCAGGTCGAACGTGTCGGAGAGACCGGTTACTGGAACTTCCCCAGGGCCGGTAACTATACGATAACGATCCGGGCCGTGGATTCGAGCGGAGCATATGTGTCCAACACCACCTACATCGTCGTTGACGGCATCAAGGACGACGACGATTACGACAACGACGGACTCCCCAATGAGTGGGAGGACACCTTCAGCTTCAGCAAGTACGACCCTGCGGACGCAATGGCGGATTCGGACGGGGATGAGCTGAGCAACCTCGATGAGTATCGGAACGGAACGGACCCTAAGAAGAGGGATACGGACGGCGATGGTTTCAACGACAAGGAGGACTTTGCCCCACTTGACAAGGCAGTTTGGGAGGAACCCAAACCCGAGGAGAAATGGACGGATGATCCATTGAACATAATCCTTCTGTTATTGATCATCCTCGTGGTGGTATCACTCCTCATAGCCCTCATCGTCTTCCTTCTCATCAGGAGCAGGAAGAGGTCCAGGGAGGAGGAGGAGAGGAGGAAGCAGGCCGAGCTCATGCAGAAGAGCGTCTACGAGGGACAGGACCTCTACGGCAACCTGCCTGCCGCTGACCAGGCGCCCCAGATGGCAGCCGTTCCGCAGCAGCCAGCCCTTCCCCCACCGCCCCAGGCCGGATCTCTTGACGATGTGTTCGGCGGGGCAGGGACCCTGCCCGGACTTCAGCAGCCTCCAACAAATGCAGCCCCGGGTCTGCCTCCAGCCCCACAGCCGGTCCAACCCCCCGCAGCCTCTCCGGCTCAAGCAGCTGCTCAACCAGGCCAGCCAGCAACAGCCAAGTCCACTGACCTGACCGACCTGCTAGGTTGAGGAATATTCTAGACCCTTTGAGGGGCAATCCTTTAATTAGGGACCGCCCCCTTCCGAGACACCCGTAGGTGTGGTGATGGCTTGAGAAAGGTGGTGCTCTCGCTCGGCGGCTCCGTGATCATAAGGGGCGAAGAGGATGTACGTTACATCAAGGCCTTTGTGAAAGAGCTTCTCACGAGTACGATGGATACACGCTACGTCATAGTCACCGGAGGGGGCAGACTGGCAAGGGACTACATCCGATCGGGGAGGGAGCTTGGTGCGGACGAGTCCACGCTGGATGAGATGGGGATCGAGGCGACCAGGCTCAATGCATGGCTCCTTATCAGCGCGCTCGGGAATGAGTGCAATCCAGTTCCGTTCAGGAACATCGATGAGGCGCTTGAGCAGGCCTCCGTCCATAGGTTCGTCGTCGGAGGCGGCACCCATCCTGGTCAAACGACAGATGCCGTGTCCGCCATCATAGCGGAGAGGTGGGGGGCAGATATCTTCGTGAACATGACGGCCGTTCCCGGTGCTTTCACATCAGACCCCCTGAAGGACCCCAAGGCCAAGAGGATACCGAGGATGACATCTTCCGAGCTCATGCATCTGGTATCGAACGTCCGATCGGAAGCTGGTTCCCACTCCGTCATGGACCCTCTAGCCGCAAAGGTGATATCAAGGTCAAGTTTGCTCACTTTCATCATCGACGGCAGGGACATACCCTCGCTAAGAGGTGTACTGGCCGGGAAACCGTTCAAGGGTACCACGGTCGTCCCCGATGGTAAGGAGGTATGATGATGGTAGAAAAGGTCAAGAAATCCCCGAAGGGGACAGGTCCCAAGAAGAAGAGGTCCATCGCAGGGATGGTCAAGGAAGCACCTGTCGAGAAGTTGCCAGTTCAGGTCGTACCCAGGCACAAGCACTGCTTCAACTGCGGTGTTTCGGTGTCCCCCGACAAGGACCTCTGCTCGGACAAGTGCCAGACCGATTGGGACAAGATGGTCAAGAGGAAGAAGTACTGGACGTACCTCCCGCTCCTGGGCGTTGTGTTCCTGATACTCCTGTACATCATCCTGAACATGGGATGAACAAAGACCCCATACGTCGTTCGAGAGATACGAGGTAGGTAAATGGAACGCTGGGAAATATGCCTTGGAGGTACGTTCTCCCCCTTGCATAAAGGGCATCTGAGGCTCTTTGAGACGGCATTCTCCGTCGGGAGGGTCGTCAGGGTGGGATTGACCACCGATGATTTCGCATCCCTGGGCAGGTCGAGGAAGGTCACCCCCTATGATGTCCGTGAGCGCGACCTCCGGAACGAACTGGATAGGCTTTCAGAGGTCCATAGGGTCCCTTACACCATCGGTCCAATAACTGACAAGGTCGGTTTCGCGCATGAGCCCCGGATAGAGGCCATTGTCGTCTCCAAGGAGACCGAAAGGTACGTTGACATGATAGATGAGGTTCGAGCGAAGAAAGGCCTCTTTCCCCTAAGGAGGTTCGTGGTGGAAATGGTCCTGGACGATATGGGCAATGTGCTCTCCTCCACAAGGGTCCAGAACGGAACGGTGGATGCGTCCGGGAGGTCTGCCAAGGAGAGGTCCGGGGGTGGCGCCTGATGACATCGACCATACCGACCGGACCTCAGGACATACTGGTCCTGGGCGTCATGATCCTGTTCCTGGTCCTTTCCATTCTCCTACCATGGAAGAAGAGGGCAAATGCCACATCCGTCATCGCCCTGGGAATATCCGTGATATTCCTTATGCAGATGCTCTTTTCCATGGAGGCACTTTACAAGCTCCCGTTCCTATCTGGTTGGGAATATCAGGGCAGATGGGGGCTCATAGATTCCCTGGGTTTCTCGCCGAGGGCGATAGTGGATGACTACGGCTACCACAGGTTCGTAACTTCCACCATGCTGCATGCCGACGGCTTCCACCTGATAATGAACTTCATAGGCCTTTACCTGCTGGGTACACAGCTGGAGAGGAAGGTGGGGTGGCAGAGGTTCCTGGTTCTATACTTCGGCTCGGGGATCATAGCTGGTGCCGTCGTCCTGATGGTCTCGCCCTTCGAGATACTGGGACAGTCCATGGACACCGTTTCAATAGGGGCCTCGGGATGCATCTACGGGATACTGGGAGCCTACTGGTTCCTTTATCCCAGGGACCAGATAGTGTTCCCCCTGATAATCATAAAGAAATGGCCCATATCGCTGATCGTTGCGATCTATATAGGGATAACGGCGCTGTTCATCATACTGGACTCAGACAGCAATGTCAGCCACATCGCCCATTTCGCCGGGTTCGTGGGAGCGTTCCCCATTGCTGCCCTGGTCCGGCCCAAACCGGTCGAGGAGAAGGCAGGCCTGAAGAAGGCCAAGGTGGACGACCTGAAGCCTCTGGCAAGGACCAAGGAGCAGAAGAAGGCACTCGAGAGGGTGATGAAGGCCGACGAGCCCGAGGTGAGGGATGCATGGCTCGAGGACCTCTTCAGGAAGGTTGACTGCCCCAAATGCGGTTCGAGGGGAATGACGTTCTCCGGGGGGAAGGCCGAATGCCCCAAGTGCGGCAAGGTCATAAGGCCTTGAGAACGTCCATGTCGATTTCTGTTATCAGAAAAATCAATGTCCTTAGAGGCCCATACACCTCTCACAGGTGAAACATCATGGTCCCTAAGATAGAATGGTTGGGGCACGCATCCTTCAGGATAATCTCGGACCAGGGTATCATCTACATTGACCCCTGGAAGGTCTCCTCCGGGCCCAAGGCCGATCTCATCCTGGTCACGCATTCGCACCACGACCACCTGAGCATGGACGACATCAGGAGATTCAGCGGTCCGGACACATGGGTGGTCGGACCCGCCGATGTCGCATCGAAGATGAAGAAAGCCCACGAGCTGAGGCCAAGGAGCTACCTTGAGTTCCCGGTCAAGGGCAAGATGGGCCCTATAAGGGTCGAAGGATACAATGCTTACAATCCTAAAAAGCAGTTCCACCCCCTGGCCAACGGCTGGCTCGGCTTCGTTGTGGACCTGGGCGGGTTCCGGATCTACCATTCGGGGGATACGGACGTCATCCCGGAGATGGCAGGCATTAGGAACATCGATGTCGCCCTCCTCCCGGTCGGTGGGACCTATACGATGGGTCCCAAGGAGGCTGTAGAAGCTGTGAAGGTCATTAAGCCCAAGAAAGTCATACCTATGCACTGGGGGGATATAGTGGGAGGAAGGGCGGACGCGGAGCTTTTCAAGAAGCTCTGCCCCTGCGAGGTCGAGATTTTGGAACAGATGCGGTGAGGTCCTATAGCTCTACTTACGGGATGTCCCGTACCCTCACACCAATGGTCAACCCTTTTGGTTAACTATTTATAAATCCAGTCGTTCGAGGGGCCGGGGTGGTCCCCATCATAACGGAAAAGGTAGGGTGCTTCGCATCACGGCACCCATGGCTTGTGATAGGCATCCTCGCCCTCATCACTGTTGGCGCTGTCACGGAGATGATCCTTGAGCCAATGGAGCAGAAGTTCGACAACGAGGACTTCCTCCCTGACATAGAGGCAGCAAGGACATGGACCACCTACCAGGAGAAGTTCACTTCGTCCTATATGATGACCATCCTCCTCAAGTCACCACAGGGCGATGTCGTCACGGTCCAGGGATTCAAGGATATGGTGCTCCTCTCCGAGAACATATCCAGGTCCGAAAGCTTCCGAACCTGGCAGGACCCGGGTTCGGTCCTCCAGAACCCATCCTCCCCGGCAGGTTCCCTGTATTCCCTCAGGGATGCGGTGGACCAGGCGGAGGACCTGAAAGGATTGGGCGATTGGATAGGCCCTCTCATACCTTTATCCGGTGGTCTCTCAAAGGAGGCAGAGAGCATCGATGACAGGCTCAACCTCACGGACCCTGCCGATGCGGGGGCAGTCAGTTCTTCGGTCCAGGACCTCACGGACGCACTTGACGACCTCCTTAGAGCATACGGCTCCGGACCCCCCACAGCATCCGAAAGCTATGGAGGGGAGCTGAGTTACATCACTTCCTTCGCAAGCGACCAGGAGCTGAAGGATGAGATAGCGGCCCTGATATCCTACGACGCAGGGGACCCATCGGTGCTCAACGGGTCCGTCAGGTCACAGTACTTCCTTGGTGCAGCCCAGGGTGTCCCTGCATCCCTGGACAGGGCATCTGATGCCCTGAATGCCTTTCTCGGGGGCACAGGTCTTTCAGCAGGCTCGAGGCAACGGCTTAAGGACCTCTTGGATGATATAGATGAAGCAAAGGGTTACATCGCGAACGCCACTTCCGAATCAATTGGCCGTGGGAGCCTGCTCCGGTACGGTTATGTCCAGCAATCCTTTGGCACCTCTTTGTTCACACTTACGAACTTCCTCACGAAGGATTTCGACCCGGCAAAGGGGTCTTACAAGGCAAAGGGCGCCCTTTTGATAGTCAGCCTCAACTACACCCTGACCGAACTATCAGTGACGGACGAATCGCTCGTCATTGGCATCGAAGGCGGCATCAAGGATGCTGTTGGAAGGATGGACAGGGATATCTCCCTCTCGGTCCACCCCCTTGGCAACGCATTGGTGAACAAGAGGATAAACGATGCCTCCAACGAGTCCATGACCATACTTCTGCCCCTAGCCTTCTTTATGATAATCCTCATTCTGGGCATTGTCTATAGAAGTGTCTCGGATGTGATAGTGAACCTTATCGGATTGACCATGGCCATACTCTGGATGTTCGGTCTCGGTTCCCTCTTGGGCTACTATAACAATCCCATGATAAGCGCGGTACCGGTCCTTGTGGTGGGTCTTGGCATCGATTACGGCATCCATCTCACATTGAGGTACAGGGAGGAGATACTGAAGGGTAAGAAAGTGATAGAGGCCCTATCGGAGATGAGCGGTTCGGTTGGGGTCGCACTTCTCCTGGCAACGTTCACGACTGTCCTAGCATTCATGTCCAACCTCTTCTCACCGGTGGGCCTCCTCCAGCAGTTCAGCGTTCTATCCGCAGCGGGTGTGATGGCATCCTTCCTAATCATGTTCACGTTCGTCCCAGCAGTGAAATCGCTCATAGACGGTTTCAAGGCGAAGAGGTGCTGGAACCTTTTCCAGGGAGTAAAGGAAGGGACGTGCCGAGCCGGGATGAACGGCAGGACCGATCCGTCTAAACGGATCGTCAATAGGGCCATAACCCGTCTCGCACTTGGCGCCGAGAAGAGGCCTCTGATCATAATCATCGTCATACTCCTTCTAACTGGTGGTATGGGTTACCTCGCATCGTTCAGCAAGGTCACTTTCTCCGTACGCGACTTCCTGCCCGACGACCTGCAAGAAGCAAAGGACCTGGAATTCGTGCTTGACCGTTTCAACCTCGGGAGTTCCGGAGAAGTTGGCATCGTCATTATCGATGGGGACCTGACAGACCCGGACGTGCTCAGGGCCATGAACGGTGTGATGGACAATGTCGTCGATGACCGTTCGGACCTTTTCGCATTCGAAACGACATCATCTGGTGTTAGACCAAAGGCGGACTTCCTGCTCTATTCCATGTTGAACATGGCCAACAACATAGGGGTCCTGGACCCTGATGATCCGTTCGTGAACTCCTATGATGCGACCTTCAATACATCGACAGGTCTTCCTCTAGGTTCGGCCACCAACGAGAGAATCGAAGAGGTATTGATGAAGTACTACGAAAGCTATCCATCTATAGCAAGGAGGGTGCTCTACCTTCATCAGGACAGTTTCACTTCCAGCTCCATAACATTCACCGTTTCCGCACAGGACGATGCGGACGGCAGGGAACTGGAGCGTGAGCTGAGGAGGTACACATCCCAGTTGAGGGATATGGAGGGTAGCGGAATCGAGGATGTGAGCATCTCGGGCACCATGGTGCTCACAGCGGTGATCGTCGACTCTTTGACCTACTCTCAGATATGGTCCATCATCATCACCTTGACCGTCTCTCTGGTAGTCCTCATGGTGGTCTTCACCATTGAGGAGCGCTCACCACTGATAGGGCTCGTCGCAACGCTCCCCATGGTATTCTGCCTCATCTGGATCGTCGGGACGATGTACATCCTGAAGATACCATTGAACGCCATGACGATCACAATAGGCTCTTTGACGGTTGGGTTAGGTATCACATACGGCATCCACATAACTCACCGTTTCCTTGAGGACCTGAGGACGACCTCTGACATCCAGGAGGCGACGAGGAAGACCCTTATCAACACCGGAGGTGCGCTCATGGGTGCGGCCGGTACGACCATAGCCGGCTTCGGCCTCCTGGTCTTCGCCCTGATGCCGCCCTTACAGCAGTTCGGTTCCATAACCGCGCTCTCCATCCTCTATTCGTTCCTCTCGTCCGTGATAGTCCTGCCCGTCCTCCTCATGATATGGGCAAGGGCGAAGATGAAGGTCCGCTCAATAAGGGGAGGAAGGTAAAATAGAGGGTCCTCCATGGAGCGCTGATGCTGGTCCTCGGGATAGAGTCCACGGCACATACCTTCGGTGCAGGCATCGTGGAGGACCGAAGGGTCCTATCGAACATCCGGGACATGTACGTCCCTGACGGAGGGGGAATACATCCCAGGGAGGCGGCCGACCATCACGTCAGGGTCTCCGATACTGTCATAACCAGGGCCCTCGAGGCGGCCAAGGTTCAGGGGACCGACCTGGATCTCGTGGCATTCTCCAAGGGTCCCGGACTTGGGCCGTGCCTGAGGGTGGGAGCGACCGTAGCAAGGGTGCTCTCATTGAGGTACGGCATACCTCTCGTCGCCGCAAACCATTGTGTCGCGCATCTCGAGATAGGTGGTATGCTGGGGGTCAGCGACCCGGTCCTGCTGTATGCATCCGGCGGCAACACCCAGGTGATCGCTCACCTGAAAGGGAGGTACCGCGTCCTGGGCGAGACCCTTGACATAGGCATAGGCAACATGCTTGACAAACTGGGAAGGGAGCTGGGCATCCCATTCCCTGCCGGCCCGGTGATAGAGAGGATAGCTCGGGGAGAGAACGTTCCGGGTCTTTTCAATGGTGGTCCAGTTGCCGAACCTGAACTGCTCGACATGCCCTACTCGGTCAAAGGCATGGACGTATCGTTCTCGGGGATGATGACAGCGGCCTTGTCACTTTCCAGGAGCGGATACGGGCTCCCCTCCATCTGTCATTCGGTCCAGGAGACGGCATTTTCCATGCTCTGCGAGGTGGCGGAAAGGGCAATGGCCCACGTGGGGGCCGATGAGCTCCTGCTGGGCGGGGGCGTCGCCTGCAATCTGAGGCTGCAGCAGATGGCCGATATCATGGCCAGGGAAAGGGGGGGAAGGAGCTTCGTACCAGAGAGGCCCCTCCTTGTGGACAATGGCGCCATGATAGCATATCTTGCCGCGGTCATGCACGAACACGGTATCTCCCATGAGATAGGTGATACCATCATCGACCAGAGGTTCAGGACCGACCAGGTCGACGTGACCTGGAAGAAGGACAGGGATGTGGCCCACCTGAGGACCCCCGGGACCGTCGAGATCGGGATGGGTGCAGTTCCCGGGGAAGGTTCGGTGATAGGACGGGGGGCGGAAGCGACGATAACATCATCATCCTTTGCGGGGTTCCCCTCGGCCGTCAAGCGAAGGGTGTCCAAAGGGTACAGGGCCAAGTCCCTTGATGAGAGACTGACGATATCACGGGTCAGGAAGGAGGCGAAGATGCTCCGCGCCATGAGGGAGGCTGGGGTCAGGACCCCTGTGGTCCTGGACCTGGACGAGAGGAGCGGGACGATCGTCATGGAGCTCCTTAGGGGGCCAAGGCTCGCAAGCTGTTTGAATTCGATGGCCCCGGAAGCGCAAAGGATGGCGCTCGAAGGTATGGGCAGGCTGGTCGGCACCATGCATTCCAGGGGCCTTGTCCACGGTGACCTCACAACGTCCAACTTCGTTCTGTTATCCATGGAGGGGGGCCGGCCAGAGCTGAGCGTCATAGATTGTTCCCTTTCGGAGAGGACCGACGAGATAGAGAAGATGGGCGTTGACCTGAGGCTGTTCTTCGAGGTCTTCTCGTCCACCCATGCCGGGCTCGGGGACATGGGGCTCTCGTTCTGGAAGGGGTACTCGAGCATTTTCGAGGGTTGGGAAGAGGTATCGAAAAGGCATAATGAGATCGCATCGAGGGGAAGGTACTCGGCGGAGAGATGGACATGACAGGCATCGGATCGGGAAGGACCCTCCATATTGCAACGACGAATGTGGGAAAGCTTCGCGAGATAGAACGATACCTGGGACCATTGGACATCAAGGTAAAACAGCTGGAAACATCCTTCATCGAGGTACAGGCCGATACGCTCGAGGAGGTCGTCATCTACGGGATGGAAAAGCTCATGTCAGAGGGGCTGTCCGACATGATGTTCATGAAGGACGATTCTGGACTATTCATCGATGCCCTTGGAGGGTTCCCGGGGGTCTATTCGGCCTATGTCAACAGGACCCTGTCATGCAGGGGCCTGCTTCGCCTTATGGAAGACATCAAGGAACGCCGGGCGGTGTTCAGGACCGTCCTTGGCCTGAACGAGCCTGGAAAGGGATTGACGCTCCTTTCCGGTGAATGCAGGGGCACGATCTCGGACAGGGAGGCAGGAAAGAACGGTTTCGGTTTCGACCCGGTGTTCGTTCCTGAAGGCCATGACAGGACATTCGCTCAGATGACCACAGAGGAGAAGAACTCGCTCAGCCACAGGATAAGGGCAGTGGACGAACTGATCAAGCACCTGTCCAGGGCCTGAAGGGCCTCATATCCCGATCTAGTTGATGTCATCCTCAAGGAGCAGGGGCTCGCCAATGGGGGTCGCGGTAAGGACCTGTTCGCTGTCCCGCAGCCGCTCTCTGTGAGCCTTCAGCTGGTCCATGATCTCTCCGAAACAAAGTGCCTCGGACCGGGTTACCCTTCTGACCGGGACCCTTTCAAGAGCGATATCGTCCAGCTCCATATCGAACTTGAGATGGCAGAAGGAGAGAACGGCCTCCTCATCGCCCGTAAAGAAGCCAAGGGTCCTGTGGGTGGACATCTGGTAGGTCCGGAATATCACTATGGAACGAGGGTTCATACCACCTCCCATCATTTCCAGTGGAATATAATGGCGGATGTGGGATATCCCCTGGGACGCCCAATCATGTTTCGGTCATGGGCCCTACGAACGCTAATTCCATATTTTTCATCATTTTAATCCTAGAAAAACGCCATGGGCCTCGGTCCGTCTCGAATACGATTAAATATCGTTAGGCCCATGTGGAACGGAATATGAAAACGCTCATATTGTGCGTGGACCGGGACGATGACCTGGGCGAGAAGGCAAAGGTTGCAAGTCCTGTCATGGGCAGGAAGGACAACCTGAGGGCAGCACTTGCGCTAGGTGTCGAGGACCCGGAGGACTCCGATACCAACGTCATCTTCATGGGATTGAAGCTTTACAAACGTTACAAGGCCATGGGCCGCGAGGTGGAGCTCGCATCCATCTGCGGCAATAAGAACGTAGGGATAGAGTCCGATGCGAACCTGGTCAAGCAGTTCTATATGGTCCTTGAGAAGTTCACTCCGGACACCCTCGTGCTCGTATCGGACGGGGCCGAGGACGAGGTGATACTCCCCCTGATCTCCCAGAGGGTCCAGGTTGAGCATATCGCCAGGGTCGTCATCAAGCAGGCGCAGAACCTTGAGTCCACCTATTACATCATCATGTCGGCCTTCAAGAGCCCGAAGATCGGGAAGAAGATAATAGTCCCAATATCCCTTATCCTTATGATATGGGGCATACTCATGATCATGGGCCTCGTTGAGGAGGCCATTGGGATGATGGTCACATTCTTTGCCCTGTTCCTGATAATCAAGGCCCTGAGCGTCGAGGACCAGCTGACCAGCTTCTTCAAGGATACAAGTGAGGCCCTGAAGAAGGGCAGATATCTGCTCTTCATTGGGGTTTTCGTATCTCTTGCGATAATCATCGGGGGGTTAGTGTTCAGCTTCATCAGGGCCAAGGAGGAGGTTGTCCTGGGCGAGTTCATATTCAGGTTCTTCGAGAACGTATGGGTGTTCCTCCTGTCCGGTGTGTTCATCTACACCTTGACGAACTCCCTCGAGACCTATATTAGGACCGGGAGCTTCACGAACTCCTCGGGAACGGTGCTCCTGACCATAATCGGTTCCGGGCTGGTCATCCACTCCCTATTCAGCATGGTAGGTACTTTCACAGATATCAGGTCATATATAAACTGGAAGTGGACCATAGGGTACCTTTCGACGGGCATCATCATCCTGCTTGTCTCCGGGATGATCTATATCTATAACCGGAGCAAGCTTACCGGCAAGGGGTCTGGACTGGTCAGATAAGCTGGTGGTTCCGTGGATTGGAAGGAGTGGATGCCATATTATGAAGCCATCTCAAGGGACCTGTCGCTCGATAAGGATGAAGATGCAAGGTCGGGTGCAGTGCTCTCGTCCATCCTTCTTTCGAAAGGTGGTCTTTACGATCCCGATGAGATCCTGCTTTCCGTCAGGGGTCTCGTCCAGGGAAGGGATGTCTATGTTCTCGGAGCCGGGCCCCGGCTAGAGCAGGAGCTGGACCGCCTGATAGCGGGAATGACCGCCAGGGGCCGGTGGGGGAAGAGCGGCACCGGTAATGATGTCATCATTGCATCTGATGGTGCGACCTCAGTGGTCCTTTCCCGGGGTTATAAGCCCCAGATCATCGTGACCGACCTTGATGGAGGTGTGGAGGACCAGCTATCATGCCTTGGCCTCGGGTCCATATTGTTCGTTCATGCCCACGGTGACAATATCCCTGTCATATCAAGGGTCGCTCCGATGCTAAAAGGACAGGTCATAGGGACCATCCAGACAGAGCCTGACAGAGCGGGAAAAGTGTTCAATTTCGGGGGTTTTTCGGATGGGGACAGGGCAGCGTTCATCGCTTCGCATTTCGGTTGTCATTCTATAACACTTCTCGGTTTCGATCTCGGCGGACCTGCATCGAAGCTCATGGACGGCGGGCGCAGGGAGCCGATCGATGATGTATCTTACGCCCGCAAGTTTCGCAAGCTCAAATGGGCGAACGTCCTCTTGGCTCTCATAGATTCGCCGAAGGTCAGATACTTCGAAGAGACTGACCGACAGTTGTGATATGATAGACCCGCAACTGCAAAGGGTTTAAATACGACCGATATATAGCGCGTCACTCTGGTGATGTGAATGGGAAAGAGCCTTGACCCCACAATCAAGGAGATAGTGGAGCGCAGGAGATTGATCAAGAAGATCTGCATGCACTGCTGCGCAAGAAACCCCATCAAGGCCACACAGTGCAGGAAGTGCGGTTATAAGGGCCTGCGCCTCAAGGCCAAAGAGAGCAGGGGCGGATGAGCCTCCTATGGGCCGTCCAAGGTCCCTAATGGTCCATCAATCTAATTATCAACCATGTGCATCTCCTAGCATGGGCCTACACTTCCTTTGTTCAAGGACGGAGGTATTGCGGACCCTCTGGTTCGACACGGGAAGGAAGGTCCTGATGATCGGGGCCCCACCCGATTTCATAGATTGGATAGACATGGTCCTGCCAGAGGGTTCCTGGCCAGTAGGACCACCGGAAGAGGTCGCCCTTTTATTGGACGACAATGATATCAAGATCGTCCTGGTCTGGTTGGGGGACCGACCAGATGTCCATGGGGTCCTCTCATCCATCGTTCCCAAGCTGGGTCCCGGCACCGACCTGTGGGCCGTGACCAACCGGGATGAGCTCTCCTTCAAGGCATTGAAGCCCTTTTCAACGGATTGGGGCGTGACCATGAGCGGTAGGTTGGGATTGACAACAAAGTGTGACCTGGCCCCGCTCGTGCTGAGGTCCAGGGGATAGGGGTCGGTCCTTTCAATACCCCTCTAGCGTCGACTGTATGGAGCCGGACATGAGCCGTCTAGCGGTCTCCCACGAATGTCTGCAGTGAGGGGGTAGGGAACCGGTCCTGTCGACCCATCCCTTAAGGAACCTCATTGTGACGGGGTCGCTTGGATATCCGCTCCCTATGTCCGATCCCAGCCCTTCGGATATGGTCCTTATCAATCGGTCCCTCTCGACCTTGGCAAGGATGGAGGCTGCGCCAACGGAAGGATGGTCCCTGTCGGCCTTGTGCATGGAGAGGACCTCAAGGTCCATTTCCCCCACGAGCTCCAGGATCCCCCTTCTTATCTCCTCTCCAAAACGCCTCTCGACCACATCGGCAGCATCAACCTTGACGATCGGGTCCCCCTGGGCCTTTCCTCGCATGGAGACCGTTATCCCATCCGGCATTGCACTTGACATGACCTGTCTCCCTGATAGCAGGGAGGCACCGGCTGATGAGAAACACTTGACCTCGAGGTCGTTCAAGGTCATATGTTCCCTTGCCGAATCTATGGACCTAGCCGGAACGACAAGGACCGAATAAGCACCCCTGGACGCAAGCATGGAGGCAAGCTGTTCCCTCCTAGCAGGGGAAAGTACCTTCGAATCCCTGACGCCCATCCTGTGCAATCCATCCTCCTCATCCGTCCAGTAAGCGGCGACGACCATGGGGCCCATCACTGGCCCCCTTCCCGCTTCGTCCATACCCGTAGGCATCGGGCACCCTATCGGTCCGGTGGATTAAAACGGTTCCTTATCCCATCATAGGTTCGTATCCATGAAATAATATGATATATCCGTTATGGCCTCCGCATCCCCATGGATGCGATGGGAATGGTGGAGGGCTCCGCCAGCAGGAGAAGGACATTGCTCTGTGTGGGATTGGACACGGATATGACAAAGTTCCCGGCCGATAGGGGATCCGGTACCGATGCCCAGTTCCTCATCAATAGGGAGGTCATAGACGGCACCAAGGACCACGCTGCGGCCTTTAAGCTCAATATGGCCTTCTACGAGTCAGAGGGCGAAGAGGGGTCCAGGGCCATGTCAAGGACCGTTTCATATATCAGGGAGGCTGCCCCGGAGTGCATAGCGATACTGGATGGTAAGAAGGGCGATATCGGGAACACTTCCGAGGCCTATGCCAGAGCGGCATTCGTGACGATGAACGCCCATTCCGTGACGCTGAACGGTTACATGGGGTCCGATGCCGTGTGCCCCTTTTCCACCTACAAGGACCGGCTTTCGTTCGTCCTCTGCCGGACATCCAATAAGAGCGCGGGGCAGCTGCAGGACAGAGGAGCACCAGGGGAACCGGTCTTCATCTCCATGGCAAAGCTCGTCAGGTCATGGAACACGAACGGCAACCTCGGTCTGGTAGTGGGCGCGACATTCCCTGACGAGCTCAAAGCTGTTCGGTCCGAGGTCGGTCCGGACATGCTGGTTCTCGTACCGGGCGTTGGTGCGCAGGGTGGTGACCTGGGAAAGGTGCTCGATATGGGCACCAACGGGAGAGGTTCAGGGGTACTCATCAATGTCTCGAGGGACATCATGTTCGCATTCCAGAGGCCTCAGAACATGGGTAGGGGCATAGAGGAATGCGCTAGGGAGGCCGCACTCGACTATAAGGAGAGGATCAGGTCCCACCTCGAAGCCCTCGGAAGATGGTAAGAGGGATCCATGGACAGTTAGGATGTGTGAAGGGATGAAGGATATCCTGCGTTCAAGGTCCTGCATGGCCGATGTCGGCACCATTTTGGCCGCGCTCAAGGAGTTCCTCGGGTCACGCGCCTTCACCATCGAACTTTTCGACCAGAGAAGAGGATGTTTGGCGGCAAGGAAGACCTCCACGGTCCTGGTCCTGCTAGGCATGGACAGGGCCCTTGAAGCTTGTGTTCGCAGGATCGGGCAGGACCAAGGCCTTACAGTGGAGCTTAACTGGAAGGGGGCCCTTAAAGGCTGCTCCATATCCTTCATAGAAGCCATGATGCTGACCCTTATCATAGGCAGGGACCTCGGCTTCCAGGGGATGCTCCTCTCATTTCTCATGGGAGCGGTCGGTTCCACCATTAACCTGGCAATATTCATTGTACAAAGGTCCGTTCTGAGGAAGGCGGCCATTAAGGCCATATTATCATGAAAGATAATTGAATAAAAGGGTGGATGGGCCTTCCCTTTGACCTCATTTGTTCTCCTCATCCAGTTCGAACACGACCTCTTGGTCCTCATGTTCCCTATTGGCCCTGGCCCTAAGGAGAACCAGCAGTCCAGTTCCCAGGACCGCGATCAGGATGAGGAGCGAGGCCACTATCGCTATGAGCGTTCCAGTATAATCCTGTTCGAGCCTTTCATCGTAGTCCTTCTGAGAGAGGACCTCGATCGTCACGGAGGCCATACGGACGCTCATCCTCCCTGAGGTGTCCTCGACCGATACCTGCACCTTGAACTTCCCGAGCCTATCGTAATTGTGGATGGCCTTGTTCTCGTAGATCCACCCAGATTCGGAGCCGTCGCCGAAATCGACCCTGTACCTGTAGATGCCGTTATCGTCCGAGGAGCCAGATAGGTCAAAGCGCACGGGACCGCGTACGGGGATGAGGGTCCGGTTCACCCTCACTGCGGGCTCCGGCCTCGTAATATCGAGTCCTATCTCCCATCTCCTGGTCGTCTCCCTGTTCCCTGCAAGGTCAATGGAGTAATATTCGATGGTGCTTATGCCTGGCCTCAGGTCCAGGTCACCCCCCGTGAACTCAATGAAGGGACCCCCCTCTATAGAATAGTATGAGGTCTCCTCCGAAACGGGAGTGAAGCTGGGCATGAAGTCTACCACAGGTGATCTGTCGTAGAACCAAATGTTGTTGTCGGGGTCTCTGTCGAATACTATCCTCGTGACGGGAGTGGTGATATCGACCATGACGCTCATGGATTCCTTTGGTGCCAAATTCCCCGCATCGTCCTCGGCCCAGTAAGTGATATCGTATGTCCCGTCAGTAAGCAGATAGGGTGCATTGTAGGGGAAAGGCCCCTGCTCACCCAGCATGAAAAACGCCCTGTCCCCATCCTTGGTAAGTGTTATGGTCATGTATGTGTTGGCATTGTTCCAACCTCCCGAGAGAGGTGGGTCGAACTCCACATCCAGGTCGGGCGGTGTCGCATCCACTCTGAAGGTCTCGGCCCCTATGCTGCCCGTCCTTCCCGAAGGTGACTCGCTGTAATACCTTAGGTCCCATGCCCCATCGCCGAGCTCCAGCGGGCCGGAATAGAGCTGGTAGCTATCTGCCGAGAGAGAATAGTAGATGGAATTCCCGATTTCGGATGTTAGGGTGATGATAGGCCTTTCGATATAGTATCCGAGCTTTCCTGTCGGCTCCAGTGGGTAGATCGTCAGGTCGACCTTGGGATCGGAAACGTCCACCTTGATCTCGAAGGACCTTTCCCTCTCCTTCCTGCCAGATTCGTCCTCACCCCAATATTTCACGGTCCATACCCCACCTGTGAGATCGAAAGGAGCATCATATACCGTGATCCCGGTCCCAATATCGTAATAGACCTTGTCCAACGGGTCCGATCTGGAGAAATACAGGGTCGGGGGGGTTATGTAGTAACCATCCGTACCGTCAGGAGAAGGAGGGTCCACGTTCGACACCGTGACCGGGTCCATGGTATCGACATGGAAGGTCATGTTCCTCTCCTCCTCGGTAAGGGTCAAAGGCCCGGAGGAATAGAACCGTAGCAGGTTCGTCCCTTCGGGGGCCGTGATGGGACCGCTGACCTGAGAGAAGGGTCCGTCGTTCCAGGCATATAGAACATCCGAACCCTCCCTTGTTGTCAATAGTATTCCAGGTGGTACAAGGTAGTAACCGTTCTCTCCGTCTGGCAGCTCAGGTGAGACCTGCACGGTGGTGACCGGGGGAGTAAGTTCCTGGCGTTCGACGGCTATGGTTATCGATGCATCCTTTACGTTCGTATGTGGGACCACATATAACGTATCGAAGAGCTCACCGAACCTGGAGAGCTGAACGAAGGCAGGGACCGAGGGGGGTCCTGTAAGGTTGGTGGACCACATCGTTGTACCACCTAATGTGCCGATGATAGCGGTATGATATGCCCGGGTGGAATTGACTATGACGCCCAGCATCGGATCGCCATTGGAGAACTTGAGATAATAACCGGAGTACCTGACGGTCGGTGTTATGGTCCCCTCGTAGGGATAACTGTTCTTGGTAGCGAACATCGTGGTCATCTTGATATTGATAAGGCCCTGATGATAGACCCTGCCGCCGTAGGTCGGGTCGTCCACGATGTTCGCCCCCTTCTCCATGGAGACCACATCCCAGGTCCTTTCTGTATATCCCTTGGCCTCCAATTGCCTGTCTATGGAGTCCAACGAGTTCCTGCCGTCGGACAATATCGAACGGACCAGGTCCTTGCCGCCGAAATGGTCAACGAGGTAGGCGACGAAAGCATATGCCCGCCCGTAATCCGCTATGGTCCCCAGGTAATCTGGCGATTGCCCCTCGTCCCAGGTGAGGAGATCGTTCTCAGGCAAGCTCTCATATACGTCGATATGGCTCTGTATCCCGGAAGTGCCGGGCCCTAGAGAGACCCTCACAGCCAGGTCGGCCATCCCTTCGTTCAACCAGATATCCTCGTTGGCATCCAGGTCATAATGCAGCAGATGCTGGAACTCATGGGCCACGATCTCGAATGCCCATGTCTGCGAATACCTCAGGTCCTGCGAGTCAACATACAGGTCGGACCTGGTCAACGGAGATGGTATGAAGAAACCACCGACACCACCGGCGCCGTCGCCGAGGTCATATATCTTAATATTGACGGTTGCGGGGGGCGAGACCGGATGGAACCAGTCCGTTACGTTATAATAGATGGGGGATTCGAAGGTCGCTGCTATGGCGTCTATGTCCGATTGGGGGACGAACTGGCCGGCTGCCACATATATATTGGAATGGGCCGTCGTCGCCCTGAGGTCCCAGTCTGTCGGGATGGGATTCGTCCTGGATGGGCTAGTTCCACCACCTGATTCCAAGAACTGTCTTATGAACGAGGTGGCTCCCAATGGCGGGAACGGACCTGGACCCGGGTACCTAATGGCGGATACCTTTTCAAGAGCGTAGGAGACCGCCGCGTCAATCGCGGAAGGATCTGCACTTATCCCATCCCCCCCTTCAATGGTTTGCCCCGTCAGGACGAACAGCGGAGCTATGAACAGGAATAGGACATGCAACGTCCCGAGGCGTCCCATGATAATAAATAGAGCCCACTGGATTATAAAATCAACGGCTTATTTATCATCGTATATGTCATTTTGGCATCCGGAACCAGGGGTCAGGACCTGGTCAGACCACTTCCATACCGGAGGAAGGGGGTGTCTTCTGCTTCTTCTGGCCCTTGATATTGACCGGAGGCATCGGCATGGGCGGGGGCAGGTTGACCTCCCTGCTAAGGATAACGGCGACCGGCATACAGGCCTTCATGATGTTCGTATGGATGTCCTGGGCCGCATCGTCCGGCATCTGGCCGGATTCCGTCCAGCTGTCGTAAAGTTCCTTGGCCCCCCCTGTATATGTTATCCTTCCCTCGACAGTGATGGTCCCTATGCCGGTGTAGTTGGCCATGAACCGGAAATCGACCCTGGCGGTATCGGGGTCCGTGAGGTATATCTGGGAGATGTTGGAGTTCACATCTATCCTTATGTTCATCTTGTTCGCTATCTGTCCGGCCCTCTTGGCCTCAACACCCAGAAGTTCCGTTCTGCTGACTGGCATCGATATCTCCTGCCGACCTGTCACCACATAGCACCCTTTTATTATATGTTGTTTTGTCATAGTTGTTCAAAGGTTCCGGGAGATGGTCAGATGGTCTGTTCCACCCCAGTGTCACAGAACCTTCTCAACGGGCAATCGGAGCAGAGAGGACGTTTTCTGCACAGGTCCTTGGCCAGTAGGACGATGAGAGCGTGGAACCTGTTGTACATGAGCGCATCCCCCCTGAGCCTTTCCATGAGATGGCCCTGAACGGCCGCATATGAGCCCTTCGTTCCCGGTCCCGGGAGGTGCCAAGAAGTCCCGTAGTACCGTTCAAGGACCCTGTGCGTGTAAGCGTCCATGACCAGCACAGGTCGGTTGAATGCGTAACAGAGCATGGAATCGGCGGTCTCCTCTCCCACACCTTTCATTTTCAGGAGCTCGTCCCTGAGCCTGGTCGCAGGGACCTGACCCATGGAGGTGATAAGACCGCCGTACCGTTCCACCATGTAGGAAGAGAAGGACCTCAGATAGGCGGCCTTCCGATTATGATATCCAGCGGGCAATACGGCCGTAACCAGTTCATCGAGGGGTGCCGAGAGGAGGGCGAACGGGTCCAAGAGCCCCTTCCCCTTCATGTTCGATATGGCCATCTCCACATTGGACCATGCGGTGTTCTGTGTCAATATAGCTCCTACGCAGACCTCGAAGGGTGTCTCCCCAGGCCACCAGTGCGGGTCGCCAAAGTGTTCGTAGAGCGCGGTGTAAATCGTCAACAAGGACCCTGTCGAAGAGCCTCTCAAAGACATCGTTCAAGCCCTTTCCGTCAATATGTGTTCTCGTTGTCAGACCTGGCTACAGTGGCCATTGGCTCAATCCTTGGTCGAAACGAAGGCCTTCTGGACCTTGTTGATAAGCTCGATGAGCTCATCCGGTTTCAGGATAAGCTCATCGCCTATGTCCTTAAAAGGGGTCGAATATGATTTGCTCTCTATGACGCTGGTCACTATCTTACTGGTATATTCCAGATAAGCTTTGACAACTTCGGCCGTTGCTGTGTTCACCTTCATGGTGGATACATCCCTTGCTATCTCCATCTTATTGCCTCCACTGAACTTGAATGGGGCCGCATGCAATTAAAAGTTGCATCGGAAAGCCCTTGAAGGGGGATATCCCCTACCAGCAAACGTTTTGACGGGGTAGGTTGATACGTGCTTATGATCAGGCCAAGGGCCAGACAGAGACCCCCGAGCATCTTCGAGGGATGGAGGTACCTCATAATTGACGGTTATGTCGATGAGCCCGCAGCCTTTGGTGTGCCTCCATACATATCTCCGAACGTTCGTTCGCTAGCCGGGGGTCTAGTTTCCGGGGGTGCCTCAACAGACAGCATCGGTTACATGACCATCGACCAGTGGAGGGACCTTAGGGGCAATGGGTGGTCGGTCCGATCCTTGCCCCATATCGATGACGTCATCCTCCTGGCTGGCTGTGTGGTCCCGGGGAAGTACCTTCGCGGTACCCCGGTATCCCTGAGGGAAGCATCCGAGATGATCTCGTCCCTGAAAGGTCCAGAGATGGTCGTCTGCGGTCCTGCTGCGGAGCATTTCCGCACCAGCGGTGCTTCGATCGTTACGGAAGACCTCGGGGTCCTTGGTGAGAACCTAGCTTCCATGGGCAGGCCGGTCTCAAGGAAGAGGACTGCCACGGAATGGGACAACCATCTGGAGACCGGGGCCTTTATAATAACCCGGCATCCGGACTTCCCAAGCCCCTTGATAGCAGAGCTGGAGACAACGAGCGGCTGCCCTCGGTACATCTCTGGAGGGTGTTCATTCTGCTGCGAACCCCGGAAAGGTCCCATGACCTCAAGAGCGCCCGAGGCCCTTGAAAGAGAGGTCGCTCTGTTGGCATCCTATGGTCTGGAGAACGTCAGGGTCGGGGGTCAGTCCGACCTGATATCGTACGGCTCAGGGGAGATAGGAAGGTCAGAGGTCCCGGCGCCGGACCCTGGTAGAGTAAGGGAGCTCATGAACGGCATAAGGAAGGCACTCTACGATGGGGTCGGTATCGACAGGGCATTGATCGCAGGCCGGAGGCCAGGCATAGACACCGGTATCATGCATACCGACAATGCCAACCCTGCGGTGATAGCCGATCATCCCGACCTTGCAAAGCAGGCCCTTGAGGCCATTGTCGAGAACGTCACCTCGGGCTCGGTCCTTGCGTTCGGTCTGGAATCCACGGACCCTGAGGTCAAGGCCAGGAACAACCTCAATTCCACACCAGAACAGACCATCTCGGCGATAGAGCTCACGGCCGCAGTGGGGGGAGCAAGGGGGCCCAATGGGATGCCAGTTTTACTACCCGGGATCAACTTCCTTGGTGGGTTGCCGGGGCAGACCCGGGAGAGCTTCGAGGGCGATATCAGGTTCCTGAAGGACATCGTAGATAGGAAGCTACCGCTTAGAAGGGTGAACATCAGGGCGGCCAGGTTCGATAGCGGCACTGGAGGGGCAAAGGACATGATCGGGGACCTGGGGCTCGAGGCAGCTTTCCGCTCCTTCAGGGAGAAGGTGAGGTCGGACCTGGACCCAGCCCTTCTCGGAAGGCTTCTACCAGAAGGTACGGTCCTCCGAGGGGTCCTGGTGGAGGCTCAAGTTGGCAGGGTCCATTTCGGAAGGCAGATAGGGAGCTACCCGGTCCTTGTCGGGATGGAGCACAGCGCCAAGGTGGGAAGCTTTCTGGATATTGCGGTCAGCGAGGTCTCTAGCAGGTCGGTGACTGGGTTCAGGACACCTTTCCATATAGGGTCCGCATCCTTCGGGGACCTACGATCCATCCCGGGAATAGGTAAGAAGAGGGCCGCATCGATCTTCAGGGACCCGCCTAAGGACCGCCAGGGGCTCATATCGCGCCTCGAGGGGGCCCCCAAATGGGTGTTCGACCATATCGTCCTATGAGGCCTAAGGGAGGGTGGTTTGTTGACCTACCTGCGGTGTTCCCGACCCCTTTAATGGCGCATAAGAGGCATAAGGTTTTAACGGATGTAGGACGATTTGGATAAGAACGGAAGGTGCAGATAATGCAGAAGGCACGCTGGGGCTACCTCATATCGGTAATTATCTTGGTCGTATCGCTCGCCATCATCGTACCTACCAAAACGGGAGCGGAGCAGACCTCTTACCCGACCAATTCACTGCTCCATGACTACGAACCCAGTGCGGACGAGCAGTGGGACATGGACACAGCGATCAACGGGAATGGCAACCTCTTCGCCGTATGGGCGGATGCGCGGCTCCTTGATGCCGATATAAGGTTCACAAAATCGCTCGACGGTTCATCCTGGGGGGACGGGGTACCCAACAACGATAAGATAGTGAACGACGATTCCGAGGTCGGCTATGACCACCTGGACCCATCCATAGCTGTGGACCAGAAGGGAAGGGTCTATGTCGTTTGGCTGGACCTGAGGGAGCCGCAGGCGCACCTCAGGATATCCACATCCAATAATTCAGGGGGTATCTGGACCACCGGGCGGAAGGTCGATGAGGTGACGGGAGCGGTATCCTCTCCGGTCTTGAGGTGGTCAAGCACGGCTGGTCTGTGCCTTGTCTATATGGAGGCAAGGGACCAGGGTGGGAACGTCCACACGGATATAATGTTCACAAGGTCCCTTGACGAGGGGTTGACCTTCTCCGAACCTGTTGTGGTCAATGATGACAACAACGCTGCCGACCAGATGAACCCCAGGATGGCTGTGGCGGGCGACGGGACGGTAGGTATAGTATGGGAGGATGCGAGGAACGATGACGGGACCGGGTCGAACTTGGATGTTCAGATGACCATGACCAAGGACGGAACGTCCTTCCGTCCGAACCAGCTCGTAGGGTCCGATGGGGGGCTGGACAGACAGTCGAACCCGGACATCGCCTTCTCATCAAGGAACGACTGCATCATCGTCTTCCAGGAGTACGGGTTGAACGGTTGGAGGATAAGGTATTCCATGGGATGGTCAGGCTCCGTCCGGTGGGATGGACGGATGCCAACAGACCACCAGGCCACCGTCGAGAACCTGACCAGGGTGGAACAGTACTCGCCCAGGGTCAGCTGGGGTTCGGGGTCCTTCGCAGTGGCATGGACGGAAAAGGACCTGCGGGATTTCGTACTGGTCAGAGCAGGTTATCTATCCCGGGATGGCGAGACCGTCTCCGGAGAGCACATAGTCGATAACACGATATCCCTCGGCAAGTTCGTCAAGGACCCACAGATCTACATAGCCCAGATGCACAAAGATACCGTATCGGTCCTCTGTTTCGGGGACAGGACACATGTCTTCTGGCTCGATTGCAGGACCGATCCCGTCCCTACCAATTCGATCGCTGAGGACCTTGATCCCTACACGGCCATGGCCTTCCCTGCCCAGGGGATGCCACTTGCCCCCTCCCCGGTCACCATGAGGGCAAGGAACATCAGCTGGGGTTCCTTCATCCTTGAGTGGTCCACACCGATAGATATGGGATGGAAGTATCTCTATGTCAAGTTGGGCAAGGGTGCGACCGAGGAACCGAACGAGTTCCAGAACGACTTTATGACCAGTGACAGGTTGGGGGGGTCCGCCAGCTTCGATGGTCTTGACCCGGATACGATATACCAGGTAAGGCTGATGGTAAAGGACGAGATGGGCAGAAAGGCCTACAGCCAACCGATCCAGTTCAGGACCCTGATCAATATGCCCCCGCTCTTCATCTTCAACGAGCCTGACGGTACCGATGATTCATCGGACCAGGGCATGTTCATAAGATGGACCGCCGGTGACGATGAGGATATCGCCCATTTCGAGCTCCATTACGATGACGATCTGGACCCTTCCGACCAGATATTTCTTTTAAGGGGTAACACCACCATCAACAAGGGGGAGGGGGAGCTGTTCTTCAATACGTCATCCCTGTCACCGGGCGGTTACACCATAAATGCGACCATTGACGACCATGTGAACCCCCCCGTGACCATCTATTCCCCAGCCATAATAGTCCAGCACAGATCGGTTCTGATAGACCATCCCAGCGTACTGAGCTGTATCATCGAAGGCGGCAGGGAAAGCGCCTATCTGGACCCGGTCATAAGGGTGGTCTTCACAAAGGAAATGACACCGACAACGCTCGACCAGGAGACCGTTTATGTGATAGACGGCCAGTCGTTCCTGCGGAGGGAAGGCTCCTTGACGGTGATATCGACATCCGCACTGGAATGGAGGCCCCGCTCGGCGCTGCCATTAGGAAGCAAGTTCACATTCATCATCACCCCTCAGGCCCTTGATTCGGAAGGGAACAAGCTGGACGGCCAGAATATTGGCGGTCCGTCCAGTTTCAGCTTCCAGTTCTTGACCAGGTCAGATGCCGGTGTTCCGGAGGTCAGGTCCTATGCCCCGCAGGGAAAAGGGGTGAAGATGAGGCCTATCATAAGGGTGACATTCGACCTTCCTCTCGACCCCTCTACGGTCAGCGGGAATACGGTCTCATTGATCGGCCCCACGGGGATCAAGGTCCCTCTGAACGTCAGCTATGAGATCGACGGGCCGTCCATCATAGCCACTTGCAACCACCCTCTAAGGAGCAATAACAGCTATTCCATCCAGATATCCCATGGCATCACATCATTGAAGGGGGTGGAGCTCGCCTCGGACCTCAACTGGACCTTCACAACGGGGGCACCGGATATGTCCATTGATACGGACGATGACGATGTACCTGACGACCTTGATATGTTCCCTTACGACCCAACGGAGGGCGAGGACACTGACCTGGATGGGATCGGGGACAACAAGGACCTTGACGATGACGGTGACGGTATGCCCGATGTATGGGAGTCCAGGTATGCCCTTGACCCCAGGAACCCTAAGGATGCCGAAGGTGACCTCGACTCTGATGGCAGGTCCAATCTCCAGGAGTACAGGGACGGGACCTCGCCCGATAGGACCCCGGAAGAGGAGAAGGCTGCTACCTGGCTCTTCATAATAGTCGCATTGTTCGTATTGGTCGTAATAGGTATTCTGCTGTTCGCACTGGTCCAGAGGAACAGGATGGAGACACGGCGCCTGCAGGAGGAGTTCTTCAAGGAGGAATAGTCAATCTTATATAGATGGCAAGTGCGCCACCGCAAAATTATTCATACTTCCCACGGATGACCATGCGGACCCACCCAGCTAATACTCTGGAGGATAGAAGAATGTCCCGAAGGACCCAACTGACCTTTTTGATAGCCGCCCTGCTTCTGGCACTGCTCGTCATGCCAAGCCCTATCCGGACATCGGACGATGCCGTGGCCAAGCAGTCCAGTCCCGATGGTGGTGGTTACAGGTACACTGACGGCAATAAACCAGAACCTACGATCAAAGCCCAGTACATTCCGGTCAAGAACAATCCCAAGGCCGTGGGACTGGACACTTCGAACTGGGGGGCGGAGGTATTCAGTGTGAACCTGGGGTTCAATTTCGAGTACTACGGTCTGACCTACAGCAAGATATATGTGTGTGACTACGGGGCCATGTCATTTACGGATTCGTCCGCCAATTCCTTCGAGAGCTACTGGGATTATTCCATACCATCGACCTCCAGACCCCTTGGCCTGATGGCGGTCTACTGGAACTGGGATGGTTGCCAGACAACGGCAAAGGACCGCCTCTATGTCCTTCAGACCCAGCTTGACGGCGAGAAGGTCTTCATCGCGGAATGGAACTGCAACAACGGGGGACAGTACGAGGCGATCCTGTACGAGAGCGGTATGATAATGTTCCTCTATCAATCGGTCCAGTCATGGTATACCGTTGGTTCGTACTGCGTGATAGGCATAGAGAGCCCCGACAGCACCAAGGGGACCTCCTATCAGAACTGGAAGTATACCTCTACTGACCTGTTCAGCCTCCCGTTCGCCATTGCATTCACGAAGGAGACCGTAACGGTGACCGAGGTCAAGCTCGAGAACGGTCACGGCAAGGAGGGCAAGACGATCTATGCCGGTTCCACCGACTACATCTTCTCCGTCGATGTGTTCCATACCAGGGAAGGGGGTGACATACTCTCAGTCCTCCTTACGCTTGGCTCCTACGGTTCCCAGGAGAACATAAGGATGATATATTATCACAAGAACGAGACCTTCGTTCAGCTCACGGGAGACCTCAATGCCGTCATAGTACCATCCCTATCAAAGGCCTCCCTCCATGATACGAAGTACATGAAGGTCCAGTTCGCCGTTGACTTCAAGGTGGCCTACCCCTCACAGGACATGAGGAACGTCAGCGCAAAGGCCAGCGGCAAAGCAGCGGTACCTGGTTTCTTGGACGTAGGCAACGTCTACTGGGTCGAAACGGAGCTGGAATGGAACGGTGGGGATCTGGTCGTATGGAAGGTCTCCGGTGAGAGCAAGATCCTTCGCGATGGGGACTATGCGGCCGCAGAGCAGACCATCCAGTTCACGAACGTCAAGATATTCTATGAGAGCTCGACCGTCCAGCCCAGGTCAGGTCTGGTCCAGTTCAATGTCACGGATAACTTCGACATTAAAAAGGTCACCTACATCCAGCCCGGCTCCTCGCTCGATGTGACCTGGAGCCTTCCGGACTTCAGCACGGCCATGTCCTGGACATTCAACGTGTTCGGGATTGCCAAGCAGAAATTGTTGTCTGAGAACTTCAAGTTCGCACTGACGGTGGATGCGGACCCTCCCATAAAGCTGAAGGTAGAGGATATCACCATCAGACCTGACAGCATGGACGATGAACCGTCGGAGATCGATAACGACCAGAGCATCTACGTAAGCTGGAGGGAGGCCGACGATGGCAGTTCCGGCGTTGGGGGATACAACATAGAGGCCACTGACGGAGTGACCGTGGTCAAGAAGAGCGTCGGTCCGACCGCTAGGTCCGTCCTGATAGGGACCGACCATAACAAACCTCTGCCAGAGGGTACGCTGAAGATCTTTGTCGTTGCCTTTGATATTGTCGGTAACCAGCAGAGGTCTGAGGGCAGGACGGTCAAGATTGACCTGACCGGACCGAGCTTCTCCATAACTGACCCACCCGTAGGCACATGGACCGTGAGGAACGACCCGGAGGTGACCTTCATGGCCAGGGATGGTCTAACAGGTGTCGAGGGAGGTTCCCTGCTATACAGGTTCTCCCGGGACGGCGGCAGGAACTACGGGTCTTGGATAACATGCAGCGCCTTCGGGCGCAAGGATATGACCGTCAATGTAACCGTGAGGCCGTCGCTCCAGGAGGGAAAGGACAACATGGTCCAGATCAAGGGAACGGACATAGCATCATCCCAGGAAGTGGTCTCCGATGAGTTCCCGGTTTGGGTGGATTCCCGCGCACCATTCATCAAGGTCGTCGAACCGGAGGTCGATCTGAACGGTACATCCATTGAATGGGTCGCGTCCAGGAACGAACCCGTAAAGGTGCTGGTCCATGATACATTGGGTTCGGGCATAGGAGCTGGGAATATCTCGTACCGGTATTCCATCGACAACGGGACGATGTTCTCCTCGGATATGGTCCTTGAGGGTGAGGGGTACAACAACTCCCTGGGTTACTTCGAATACAATTTCGTCATAAGGAAGAACTGGGCAGAAGGTGATGGGAACATAGTCATTGTGGAGGCCATCGACAACGTGGGGAGGCTGACCAGGGGCCAGTTCAGGATAAGGGTCGATATGACACCCGAACTCGAGGTCCTTTCACCTCCGCCCGGTAAGACCTATCTCAACAACGTTTCGATCCCCTTCAGGGTCTCAGTGACCGACCCCGATGGCGATTCGGACGTCTCCGTGAGCTGGATATCCAGCCTTGACGGTATATTCGGCAACCAGTTATCCTTCTCATCAAAGATGAACGTGGGGTCCCATACGATAACCGTCATCGTGTCCGACGGTGTCCATGAGGTCGAAAGGACGTTCGTCCTTGTGGTAAGACCGTTCGAGTCCGAGAACCCAGAGAACAGGGACACTGACATGGACGGCATGAACGATAAGTACGAATCTGACAATGGACTGGACCCCTTGAAGGACGATGCGGACCTGGATCTGGACGGGGACAAATGGACCAATGTCCAGGAATATTATGCTGGCACCGACCCACTGGACAAGGGGGACTTCCCCGGGTCCAGGATCAAGGAGGAACCTTTCCCCCTGCTAGCCCTCATCGCCCTTATAGCCTCCATTTTGATATTCATCGTGGCAGGGACTCTCTTGGTAAGGGAGGCCAGGAAACCCGCACCGATACCGCCTGTTCCGCCCTATTTCATGCCTCCACAGCAGATGATGCTGCCTCAAGGTCCGCAAGTGCCTGGGACTGCGGTCCAGAACCTGGCCTATCTACCACCCCCGCCTGCCCTACCGCCAGCGTCCGGGCCTTAGCCCATATCAAGACCTATCCCTGATCTGCTTGGTGAAGACCCTCTTGATGTCCCGTGCCTCCACAGGCCGGTCGCTGGAATAGATGGTCCCCCTCTCCACCTTGATCTTGTCAATCATGACGTTTCCACCCCCTACCTCCAGTATGTCACCCACACAGAACTCCTCATCGGGGCTTGCCTCCAATGTGTAGGATTTGGTGATCGCTCCCTTCACTATCGCCACCTTGACCTTTACCTTGTCGAAGACCTTGAACCAGATACAGTCTATGTCCTTCGAGGCGGATGACAGCACCCTCCTTCCTTTCGATTCGAGCGAGGTGATGAAGAGGTTGTGCCCCTCGTGGAAGAGCTCCTCCTCCACTGATAGTACCTCATCTGGCGGGACCTCCATTCGGGTCCTTGTAGAGCCCTGCCCGTCCGAAATGATGGCCTGGATGCTAAGTGGCCTTTCCAGCGGAATGTGGGTGCTGTGGATGGACCGACAGGTTATGCACTGGACGCTACCCTCGAATCCCGTATTAGGGGGGGGTCTCATCCGCCCCCTGATGACCTTGTGTGGGGTCTCCTCCGCACAGCTGTCACAGTAAGTATAGACAACACCTGCTTCGTCCATGTCCTCTTCAAAAAGCAGACCGTATTTAAAATATGCTATGGTGCATGGACCATACACAAGGTTTATATGAGGAACCCCTTTTCCCCTTTCGAGCCCGACCCGCTCCAGACAACGGTCCGCAGGTGAGTTGCATGTTAACAAGGTTCGAAAGGGCAAGGATCCTCGGTTCGAGGGCGCTGCAGCTGAGCCTAGGGGCACCCCCCCTGGTCAAGGCCAATGAGGTCGACCCCCTGAGGATAGCCCAGAAGGAGATGGACAAGGGCGTGATACCGCTTACGGTGAAGCACGGGAAGGAGATCTGAAGCTATGTCGGAGAACCAGAACGCCCAGGACCTTCTGATAGAGGAGGATGTCTACCTCACCTCAGGTGTCCATATCGGGACACAGCAGAAGAGCGCTGACATGAAGGATTTCATCTTCAAGGTCAGGACCGATGGATTGTACGTCCTCAATATCAAGAAGACCGATTCCAGACTGAGGCTGGCAGCGAAGATGCTTGCGGGCTTCAAACCCGAAGAGGTACTAGTCGTTTCGGCAAGGCAGTACGGTCAGAAACCTGTCAGGGTGTTCTCGAACAAGATCGGCTGCAGCGCATTTCCCGGGAGGTTCGTTCCTGGTACGCTCACGAACCCCATGCTCGATGTCTATGTCGAACCCAAGTTGATCATGGTCACAGACCCTGCGGCCGACCAGCAAGCGCTCAGAGAGGCCGTGAAATCCAGGATACCGGTAATCGGTCTATGTGATGCTAACAACGAAACCAAGTACGTTGACCTGATAATCCCGGCCAACAACAAAGGAAGAAGGTCGCTAGCCGTCATATACTGGCTGCTCACCCGTGAGGTGCTCAAAGCTAGGGGCGAGCTCCAGTCCAATACCGACTTCAAGGACGATATCAAGGACTTCGAAGCCACGCTTTAGAAAACCTTGATAGTCTCCCGGTGAGATACAGCCCCATGAGGGGACCCGCCGTCGCAGGTATGTTCTATCCGGCATCGGAGAACGCATTGAGGAAGGAGCTTGCGGTTTGCTTCAAGAAAGGGCCAGGTAGAGAGGCGCCCAAACCCGGTAGGAGGGCAATAGGTATCATCTCCCCTCATGCAGGGTACACCTATTCTGGTCCGACCGCAGCCCATGGATATATGGCCCTATCCGACGGGGGGCTGCCAGGGACCGCTCTCATCATTGGGCCCAATCATACAGGGATGGGGGAGGACATCGGGCTTCTGAACGATGACCTCAAGACCCCGCTGGGGGTCGCCAGACTGGACAGGGAGCTGGCAAAGTCCCTTGATGTGACCATGGACAAGGCATCCCATATCCAGGAACACTCGATGGAGGTACAGGTCCCGTTCCTTCAGTACCTGGACCCTGACATCCAGATCGTATGTATCTCCATGATGGACCAGACGTTGGGTTCGGCAAGGACGCTGTCAAGGAAGATATCCTCAGCGGTGCGTTCCTCCGCAAGGAGGGTCGCTCTCATCGCATCCTCAGATTTCACGCACTGTGGTCCGAACTACGGTGTCCATGTACCGCGCGGAACGAACGCCGGTGAGACCGCCAGGTCCATGGACATGCCCGTATTGGGAAAGCTCCTAAAGATGGATGTCGAGGGTGCTTTCCAAGCTCGAGATGCCACAGGTTCGACGGCATGCGGACTAGGCCCGGTCGCCGCGGTGGTCATGGCATCCAAGGACCTTGGCGCGGTCGATGCAAAGCTGCTCGATTACACGACCAGTTACGACGTGATGCCCCACCACAGCGCGGTCGGGTACGCTTCGATAGCCCTCTTCTGAGATACCACTGGTGTTGCAGAGGACCCTTTGATTAAAATAGATGATGCATATAATCGGCCAGGGTCGTTGTCATGCGAACAGCGGTAATCGGATGCGGATATGTCGGGCTCACGACCGGTCTCACATTGGCCGAGCTTGGGTACGATGTCGTATTGGTGGATACGGACAAGAGGAAGCTCTCTGCGGTCAGGGAAGGCAGGTCCCCCTTCTACGAACCAGGCGTTGACGAGCTGCTCAAGAAGCACTTCAAAGCAGGCACGCTCAGGACAATGGATGACGCTTTGGAAGCGTCCAGATGGGCGGAGATAGTGTTCATTGCGGTAGGGACCCCTTCCCGCGAGGATGGGTCAATGGAGGACCGCTACATCAGGGAAGCGGCCCGCCAGATAGGTAGGTCGCTCAAGTCGGCCAGAGGGTTCAGGACAGTGGTTGTGAAATCCACAGTGGTCCCAGGGACGACCATAGGCACGATCAGGTCCGCTTTAGAAAGGGCATCTGGAAAGAGGGCGGGGAAAGGGTTCGGACTGGCTATGTGCCCTGAGTTCCTTAGGGAGGGTTCCGCTATGCAGGATTCGCTCCATCCGGACAGGGTCGTGGTAGGGACATTGGACGACAGGTCCTTCGAGACCATGTCGAAGCTCTTCTCCCCTCTGGGTTCCATTATCCTCCGCACCTCTCCCACGGCCGCGGAGATGATAAAGTACGCCTCCAACACGTTCCTTGCCACCAAGATATCCTATGTGAACGAGATGTCCAGGCTCTGTGAGAAGCTTGGAGTTGACGTTTACGATGTCATGGAGGGGGTCGGTCTGGACAAGAGGATATCCCCGCATTTCCTCAGGGCCGGTGTAGGTTTCGGTGGCTCATGCTTCCCCAAGGACGTCTCCGCCCTCATCCATGTCGCCAAGGGGCTGGACGAGCCAACCCCGGTCATGGACAGCGTGATGCGGACCAATGATATCCAGCCCAGGCATCTGGTGGATGTCCTGGAGAGGATGCTGGGGACGCTCAAGAAGAGGAAGGTGACCGTCCTTGGACTTGCCTTCAAGCCGGATACGGACGATGTGAGGGAGACCAGGTCCCTGCCGGTGATCAAGGCCTTGATAAGGAGAGGGGCCGAGGTCGGAGGCCATGACCCCAAGGCAGCTCTAAACTTCAGGACGATAGCTCCAGACATGACATTCTTCGATGACGCAGCGACAGCCATCGAATGGGCGGATGCGGTCGTCCTCATGACCGAATGGAACGAATACAGGAGCATCGATTGGGGCCAACACAAGTACCTCAAGGCCATAATAGACGGAAGGAGGACCATAGACCCCTCCAGGCTCGGCAGGATTAAGTACTGGTCCATGGGCTCCCCTCTTCCCTGAGCATGGGAGCTGCATCCTATGGGGCCTTCGGTGACCGACCTTCTCAAAAGGCACTGGAAAGATGCACTTTACATAAGCCTCGGTCTGTTCATCATAGCCTTCCTACTGCTCAGGGCGGATGTCACGGACACCCTTGATGTGATGTCCGGGATAGACCTCAGGCTGCTACTTTTAGTCCTGGGCCTCTATTTCATGAACACCTTCTCGAAGGTACTTCGGTGGTACGGTCTGCTCAAGGGCATGGGGGCAAGGAACCTTGGCCCCATAGTACTGCCCATATTCCTCTCCTCGCTGGCGATTAACAACTCCACGCCGGGCAAGGTCGGTGGTGACCCGGTCAGGGCGCTCATGCTCAAGGACCACACTGGGAACAGGATATCGCTTGGGGCGGCAACGATCTTCGCCGAGAAATCGCTGGACATGGTGACCATACTCATCTTCGCCTTCATAGGCATGGCCCATATGATGCTTCTCTTCGGAGCGAGGGCGGTCCTTGGACTGAGCGTGGTCGTTGTGGTGGGGGCCATCATAATCGTCACCATCATCCTCTTGGTCCTCCACAGGGGCTTCGTTTCCTGGGTGACCGGCAGGATAGGAAGCATCATGCTCAAGGCATCTGGCGGAGATGCCTCATCTCCCGTCTATAGGACCAGTTCAAAGCTCTCTGGCTTCATGGAGAGGTTCCACCTATCCATCGCACGGATCGGGAGGGACCCGTGGACCGGAACGGGCGTCATCCTCCTCACCGGCTCTATATGGATGAACGAGGCATTGAGGATGTTCTTGATCCTCGAGGCATTGCCGGGTGACAACCCGGTCACCCTTCTAGGCGCAATGGCGGCCATCTCGGTAGCTAACATCCTGGGTTTCGTCCTACCCGTTGGTTCCGGGAACGTTGTCGGAAGCACGTCCGTCCTGGAGCTCCTGACGGGCAATGGCCCTCTTGCGGCCGCTGCGTCGCTCGTGATGGTCACGACATCGGTGTGGATATCGATCCCTTCGGGGGTAGTATCACTCGTACTGCTCCGCCTAAGGGAGAAGAGGAACGTGAAAAGGTGATCGCACCCTTCACAATTCCCAGGGCGGATAGGAGTTGGATTGCAGTGCGGAGAAGAATAGGAGTACGGTCCAACCCCATTGAGGGACCCCTGAGGCAAGAGCGAAGGGCAGGACCCAGGAGAGATACCAGGGATGGAACTGCGCCGATGCCAGTATGACGAGGAGAAGAATGCATGATGCCAGGAAAGGAACATCATTCTTCGGGATCGTACCAGTAAGGAGCTTCCCCATGCTCATCCCTTGGAAAAGTGGACGGACCCTATCCTTTCCATGCAAGTAGATGTAAAGTCCAAGTACGGTAGAAGAGATCGTTAGTATGATCCCGATACCTCCCAGGGCCAGATCGACCATGCTGTTTGCTCCTGCAGAGAGGAACAATGATGACAGTCCGACCCCCATGGAAGCAAGTATGAACATGGAAAGGACAAGTGGTGCCGCGTCCGAACGGACAGGTTTGCCCAGGAGCCCCCTGAGGACATAGTAGATGGTGCCAAGGCCCAGAATGGATGTGACGATGTAATATGCTGCCTTCAGGGGTACGGACAACGTCCCGAAGAGCCATTCGAGGGCGTACCTCAAAGAATACCCCGTGTACCAATTGACGAACTGGTACTTCAGATAGACCGGCACAAGGGCCGGGTCGACCAGAAGCACAGGGAGCGTGGCCGCGATAGGCACCGTAAAGAACCCGAGGAAAAGGACGACCCTGTGCTTCCATTCTCTGAAGGCAAGGAAGAAGAGCGGGGCTATGAACATAGGATACAGCTTGAGGGCGAAACCAAGCCCCAGGAAGAACCCCGTCATGTACGGGCGGTCCTTCATGAGGCATAGGAATGCGATCAGGGTGCCGATGACCACGACCGGGTCGTAATGACCGGCCAGTGAGGTCTCGAGGATGACGATAGGGCAGAGGGAATATGCAACGGCTGCCCCTGCCCAGGTCATATAAGGGATAGAGGTCCCGAAAGGCCCCCATACCTTGCTCTCCGATGGCCTGACCGCAGCTTTGTGGACCGCATACATAACCACCGGGACCATAGCGTTGACGATAACGAAGAAGGCTCTGAACGTCCTTTCGTCGGGTCCGAAAGGGAGGGAGAGCAGCCCCACCATCCAGATGTAGAGCGGTGGCTTGTTCACCGTGAAGTCGCGGTAGGGGAAGTTGCCATCAATGAACAGTTCTCCCCTCCTCTCCATACGGAGGATGTCCTGGGACATGGAGGGGGAGCCCAGAAGGAAGGGAAGCTGGAGAAGTATTGAGACGGATGCTAAAAGGAGCATAGCCTTCCAGGGCTCGAGCCGGTCCAGCCCTTCTATCAGGGACGAACTGGCAAGAAGATAGAAGAGGACCAGGTATGACAGGAACCAGGCCCCGTGAAGGAACTTGAAGGCATACCAGTCCTTCCCGAAGAGCGACAGGCAGGCCAGGAGCAGCAAGTAAACCAGGAAAGAGACCGTCAGGACTTTACGGAACGGTCCAGGACCTTGGCCATCCCTTATTCTGCCTCTTTGGGCGGTATAGGGACCTACGGAACCTGCCATCGCCACCTCAACGCATGACCGCTTTATGAGATTGTCCCATGGCCTAGATGGGGCGTTCATCATCGTCGGTTAAGCAATATTGATATCGCTGATGAACGGTTCAGGACCTGTGCCGGGCATCATGTCAAAGAGATGGCTCATACCTCTTGCTGCCTTTTCATTGCTATTGACCATTTCATTGGCGGCCGCTCTATATCCGGGAGGGGCCGAGATGGTGGACCCCGAGATAGCCCTTGAGGTCCAGCGGACATGGGCCTCGTCCGAAGGACCCGAGGGCATGGCCCCCGTCTCAGGGAAGACCTGGCAGTATGTGGATGTGGACATGAGGAACCTGAACAAGGGTTCATCGGTCCAGATATCGGTCCCCCACTTCTTCGCCAAGACCGATGGCGGAGAACGGCTATGGGTCCATAACAGCGAGGATTTCAGCTATCCTGCACTGGGTCAGGGGGAGAACGTTACGGTCCATCTCCTCTTCATGGTGGAAAGAGGACTGGTCCTAAAAGAGCTCGAATATATCCAGCGTGTGTCGGGTCCCGTCAGATGTGAGATACCTGAGATATGATGTTCTCTTAGCATCACTTTTTTCCAGAAAGGACCCTGTAGTGGTTCTTCGTGATGTTCCTATGCCCTGCCGAGGCCAGCATCAGCTCCGAGCCGAATCCCATCATGAAGATGACCAGGGATGAGAGGAAGGTCAGGTATGTGGCAAGCCCGAAGGCCCAGTAGAACCCAGTTAGACCGAGCAGTCCATCGGCCACAGTGAACGCAGCACCTAAGGGTACGAATGACATCAGCAGTGCGGAGCATCCTGCGAAGAGATAGAACGGCGACCGCCCTCTCTTTGTTAGGAAGGTTACGGTAAAAAGGTCCATCAAGCCTTTGAAAAGCCTCTCGATACCGTACTTGGACCTGCCGCTCTTCCGCCTATGGTGCCGGACCCTGATCTCCGCGACCCTGAAGCCGCGCCAGTGAGCGATCAATGGCAGGTATCGGTGGAACTCCCCATAGACGTCCACCATCCTCACCACTTCCCGTCTGTACGCCTTGAAACCGCAGTTGGAGTCGTGGACATTGACCCCGCTCATCTTCCTGACCAGGAAGTTGAAGAGGAGCGATGGGAGACGCTTCCCTATAGGGTCCTGCCTGTTGAGCTTCCAACCGCTCACGATATCGTACCCCTCATCGAGCTTCCTCAGGAAGTTCTTGAGCTCTACAGGGTCGTCCTGGAGGTCGCCGTCCATGGTGAAGATGATATCTCCGGTCGCATGTTCGAAGCCGACCGAGAGGGCATTTGCCTTGCCGAAGTTCCTGTAGAACGTAATTACCTTGGTATGAGGGTCCCTCTTCATGATGGTCCTGAGCCTAGAGAGTGTAGCATCCTTGGAACCATCATCAACGAAGATGATCTCATGTTCGTCCGCCAGGGTCCCGAGCTCCTCGGTCACCCTCCGGTGGAGCTCTTTTACGTTCCCTTCCTCATTGAAGACGGGGATGACGACGCTTATCTTCGGCCTTTCCAAACAGCTCCCCCTATTTTCCTGCCCGGAGCGGGATGGACGGTCTATAGCTGGAGATTACTAATAACTTTCGAGCTTGACGAAAGGGGACATCTTGGGGCTTAAGGAGCGTTCCTTTGAAGCGACCGTAAAAACGCCAATAATGATGGTTTTAAATAGTATGAATATTTTGTAACAATGCCTTTAAATATAGAAATCCCGGGGTGAGCTATCAGTGTTCGATAGAGCGCCCTTGGGAAAGGGGTGCTCCCCTAATAGAGGTGAAATCAATGGCCGAATTAAAAGCTAACTACGGAAAGGGAGCGTTTCTGGCAATATTCCTGGTGGGACTGTTCACGGTCTCATCGCTCTTGGTCCTGGTATCGACCGGGGCAACCGGAGAGGAGAGCGAGGTAGAGCTCACTGACCAGCCGACAGGACCCACAAGGCTCAGCGGGACCCTGAGCTTGAAGAACCAGGGTGCGACCCAGAAGTTCAAACATACAACGAACTATGCCTATTCCGGCAGCTCCGTTATCTCCGGGGATGTGAACGGGGATGGGGCCGATGATGTCATTATAGGTGCTAGGGGAGCCAACTCATACACTGGAGAGATTCTAGTGTACTTCGGAATGATCTCGACAGCTCCGTTGATGACGGACGCTCAGGCCGATGTAAAGATTTCCGCTCCATCAGGAGTAAATTATTTCGGTGAGACCATTGGTGTTGGTGATGTTGATGGTGATGGGATAGACGATATCATCTCAGGGTCCATGTATGGTTCAAGCTACAGAGGAGAAGCATATATTTATTTCGGGAACAAAGCCTGGAGGAAGGGGACGACGGTATCTTCATCCGATGTCATCTTCAAAGGCCAATCTGGGACTAGCACCAGTGTCTATTTCGGGATGGATGTTTGGGTCGAAGATTTGGACGGAGACCTTGTCGATGATGTAATTGTTGTTGAACCTTATTACCAGCAAGGTAGGGTTTTGGAAAGGTGGAAGGGGTATTCATATAACGTTTACAATTATACTGGTCTGTGCTTCATTTTCTTTGGAAGGTCAAGGACAGAATGGGGTGCAAAGGGTGTTACTTATGACCTGAACTCCGGACTCCCGGCAAACACGGTTAGGATCAAGGGGTGGGCCCCGCTCTATAGCGGGACGAACTATAGGTATGCATATATTGGATATTATGGTGGGCAGGCACTTCACGCTGGTGATTTCAACGGGGATAAAATCAACGACCTTGTGATAGGCGGTTATCTAACATATACTGGTGGCAGTTATTCCTATGCTGGCGCTACAACCGTTATATTCGGTATGAACCGGACGAACTGGATGAGGTGGAGTGGACAATATGACCTACTGGCTCGCCAGGGGGAATACATGTTCTTTACGAATCATATGTCTTCTGCTTATACGGGGCAGAACCCACGATTGGGTGATATCAACGGTGATGGTTTCGATGATCTCATAACCACATCCTATAGAGGGACCGGGAGCTACGAGGGTAAGTATTGGGTGATATTCGGGACAAATGACGCAACAAGATTGAACACTTTAATGAAGACCCAACAGAACACCTGGCCGTATGGCGGCTACTACAATCTTTTGGATTCGGTAGCGGACCTGACCATCGTAGGGAGCGAAACCTATGCCTATGGTTCCTCAGCATGGTGCGATGATTTCGATGGGGATGGTTATGATGACCTGCTGATAGGAGCTGGTGGTGCTTACGTTGGAAGTTACTACTACGCAGGTAAGGTCTATCTCTTCTACGGCAGACCAACTGCCCAGTGGAAGGCCAAATTCACATGGAGCTTCTCGGACTCTGATTGGGTTGCAGAGGGTGAACAATCATATTCTTACCTTGGTTACTATTACTACCAGACGCTCGGCAGCGGGGATTTCAACAATGACAAGATAGCGGATATCCTGATGGGCGCTCCCATGGACGGTGGGTCATACTTCGGGGCCTGTTACATGCAGCTGACAGTTCCTCCTAAGCTAGAGCTAGGGAAGTTCGACATAGTCGATGCCGACGGTTTCGATGGGAAGACCGTCCTTCCTGAGACCGGTGGTGCACCGATGTCTGAGAAGGCCACCAATCTGACCGGGGACGGTGTCTATACGTTCAACGGCAATCTGACTGACAGCTGGACGGTGAACGAGGTCCAGGAGCTCCGTGTCATAATGTCGCTTCGTGGTATCCAAATGGGCGTCCAGTACAGCTTTGGGTATGGCTTGGAGAATAAAACGTTCTTCACTATCAACAATCCTTCAAAAGGTATGAGCCTGGTCAAGGAGCAGAGCAATTTCCAGTATCTAGGCTTCCAGTCAGCGGAGTTCAACCTGTCGGTGAAGTTCCACCTGACCTTCCTGAACCAGGAGCCGTTCGATGTGATCTACCAGGCCGTGAGGAAGTCCGGTATAGAAGAGATCAGGTTGAACGAGAGGCTGCATCTCGAGAAGGATCTGGTGCTCGAAGGGACCGATTTCTATGTGACCAGGGACGGAGCCGAGGTCCACCGTGGTGAATATCTAGCCGTTGGCGGGCCGTTGAAGGTGACTGGAATGAGGATAATCCATCCCGGTACGATAGTGTCGCCTGCCGATGACAAGTTCTTCGTCCGTGTCTTCGATTCGTACAGCAGGATATTCGAGGACAAGAGCTCATCTGGCCGGCAGATATACGTGGAGATCCCGATGTCGGTGGATTCAGGCATCTACAAGTTCTCCATGGATGTGATCCTCTCGGAGTATGCGGCCCAGTACATGACCGTGACGGCAGTGGTCCCGGCGTTCTATCTGCAACTGGACTTCAACGGACCGGACAGGCCAAGGAACGTCAGGTTCCATTCTGACGGTTTGGTCGATCCGGAGGGTAGGTGGGACAATGATCTATCGGTATGGGTTACGTGGGATCCGTCGTTCGATACGCA
>JALOTP010000076.1 GCA_025457865.1 Thermoplasmatota archaeon
GAATCCATAAAGAAGGACGGGACGAAGGTCTGGACAGAGATCGGCGTTGCGATCCATCATGAGAAGGGGGGCGTCCCAGTCCGTATAGTAGGAGCAACAAGGGACATATCCCGGAGGAAGAACGCGGAGCGTGAGCTCATAAGGCTATCGCGTGCTTTCCAGTTCTCCAATGAACCCATGTTGATCACCGACCATGAGAGCAGGATAGTTGACCTGAACGAAGCTGCCGCCAAGATGCTCGGCGCCTCGGAACGCGAGGAGCTGATAGGGACCGAAGGCCTGTCCCTGCTCGCTCCCAGTGACATAGATAGGGCCACGGCCGCCATGGAAAGTTCGGAACCTACCCCCAGAGAGGGACTTGGATATACGATAACGGATAGGAAGGGCAGGAAAAGGGATGTCGAGGTCTGGTCATCGCCCATACCTGGAGAGGATGGCCGTACAGAGGGTTTCATCGTCCTCCTCAGGTCGCCTCCAATCAACCGTAAGGTCTGGATTCCTTGATCTGTACCCAGACCCTATCGCCTCTCCTCAACCCCTTGTCCATGAACTCCGATCTTGGTATCAGGGCCGATATCGTTTCGCCGGATTCGAGGTCCACGGTACAGTCGATGTAGGGTCCAAGATAGATATAATTGGCGAAGGTTCCCACGGACCCGGATGGGGTGGTGACCCGTTCCATCCTCTCGAGGATGACCGATTCGGGCCTGAAGATTATCCTACCCCCATTCCCTGACGGGTCGTTCATGACGTTCGCCTTGCCCACGAACCTCTGGATGAAGGGGGTTTTCGGGTCCTCGTAGAGGTCCCTAGGGCGCCCCACTTGTTCTATCCTCCCCTCGTTCATGACGGCGGTCAGATAACCGACCTCGAAGGCCTCCTCCTGGTCATGCGTAATGAAGACCATGGTCGTGCCCAGTTCCTTCTGGAGCTTCTTCAGCTCCTTCCTCAGTCTCCTCCTGGTCTCATGGTCGACGGAAGCGAAAGGTTCATCGAGCAGGAGGACCCCCGGCTCCGGGGCAAGGGCCCTCGCTATGGCGACCCTCTGCTTCTGGCCCCCTGAAAGTGCAGCGGGCCTCCTCTCTTCCAGCTCCGATATCCCCATGAGCTCGAGCATCCTCCGGGTCCTATCCCTCCTGACGGAGGAGCTCGCCCCCTTCATCCTCAGACCGAACTCTATGTTCGATCGGACGCTCATATGAGGGAATAGGGAGAAGTGCTGGAACACCATCCCTATCCCTCTCTTCCTGGTGGGAAGGCCATCAAGGCACCTACCACCTAGAGCTACCGATCCGGAGTCCTGGGAGATGAGCCCGGTGATGACCTTGAGCATGGTGGTCTTCCCGCATCCAGAGGGGCCCAGGACGGCCATGATGCTGCCTGAGGAGACCTCAAGGTCCAGTCCGGCCAGAACTGCCGTAGGCCCGTAGGACCTTCTAAGGGAGGTGAGCCGCAGGTCTCCGCTCATCCAGGCACCTCCAATCCCTTGACCAGGCGGTCCATGATCAAGAGAAGAACGAACGGTATGAGGAGCAGGACCACTGCAATGGAGGCGGCAGCCTGGAAGTCCAGAAGGCCCTCCGTCATCCTGTAGATATGGGTCGGACCTGTCGATAGCATACCGGCCGCCACGAAGAGCGTCGCTCCGAACTCCCCCAGGGACCTTGTGAACGTCAGGGCCGACCCGGCCATCAGGCCGCTCCGGATGGATGGTAGCGTCACCCTGAAGAAAATGGAGACCCCCCCGGCCCCAAGGACCTTGGCTGCGTCCTCCTGCTCCCTGTCGAGCTTCTCGACGGCCACAGAGACGGACCTCACCATGAACGGAAATGTTACGAACAAGTGCCCAAGGAGCACCCCTGGGTACTGCCCAATAAGCTGTATCCCATTGTCCCTGAGGAACCCCCCAAAGAGGCTTGATGGGTTGTAGAGCATCAGAAGTGACAATCCCACGACAGATGCTGGGATCGCTATGGGCAGGTCCACAAGGGCTTTTATGATGAAGGACCCCGGGAACCTGTACCTTACAAGAGCAAAGGCCATCAGTGTACCGGTGAGGAGGTTGATCAGGGTGGCTATGGTGGCTATCAGTAATGAGTTGCCGAGGGCTGTCAGTGCCTGATCTGTCACGACCGCACGGAAGAAGTCCATGATGCCGTCCTTGAACGCATATCTGAAGAGGGAGCTTATTGGCAGTATTATAATGACCAGGAAGAGGAAGAGCCCGAGCGATACCGCCGCCAACCTTGTTGCGGATATGGGCGCTCGGTCCTTGCGGTAGCCCATTTCATCAACCCCTAATATCCCGAAAGAGGCCGGATATCAGCTCCGGATGGGCCTTCTCCCAGCCGCCCAGATATGCGACCAGGAATGGATCGTCGATGTGAACGATGCCGGAATCAAGCCCCTCGTCCATGGACCTGAAATCGTATTCGATCATGTACGATTGGACCTCGGGGGTGAAGAGGAAATCGACAAAGGCCTCTATCATCACCCTTTCAGAATCACCCACATGTTCGTCAATGATGGTGACCTTGTGCTCTGAGAGTATGGTGGAACTGGGATAGACGATCTCAAGGTCGTTCCCCTGGTCAAGTGCGAGGAGCGCCTCGTTCTCGTAAGTGATGAGGGCATCACCATAACCGAGGACGAACTGGGAGAGGGCAGCCCTGGCGGAGGACTGCCAGCTGATGACATTGCCCATGACACTTCGAAGCAATGCCTCCGCTTTTGTTCCATTTGGCCTTCCTTCGACCGCTGCCGTCCGCCTCAGCTCAGACCCGTAGATGGCAAATATTGACCAGCATGCGCCCCCGGATGTGAGCGGGTCAGCATGTACGAGCTCTATCCCGTTCTTGCCCAGGTCTCCGAAGTCCTCTATGGCCTTCGGATTACCCTTCCTAATTAGGATGACCCAGGGGCTTGTCGATACTGTACCGTTCCAAGGAAGGGTGGAAAGCTCCATATCCGTCAGGCGGGCCTTTTTCAGCTGGATGACATCCCATTCTGTGGACAGTACCATGACCTCCGCCTCTGCCCCTGCAATGACCTCGTTGGTAACCTTGCCGGAGCCGGCGAACTGGGAAACGAACCTGACATCAGTACCTGTCCTCCCCTTCCAATATCTGTTGAAGGCCGGGAAGACCTTCTTTTCCATCACCTCGCCCTTGACGCTGAAACCATAGAGCGTAATGGTCCTCTTATCATCTTTTCCCCCTATGTCCAAACAACCTGAGAGGATGGGAACGGTCAGGACCAATCCCATGACCAGGAACGACCATGATCTCTGCATGTTCCCATCAACGAACTCCCTGTATATTATATTGGTTTCAAACCAATACTAATTGGCTTCAATACATATTGATATAAAGTAAACCTTTTTGTCACATGGAACCCATCGACCGTTGATATCATTCCTTTACCTTCCTTAGAAGGATGCTTCCGTCATCGAACAGGATCCATCTTAGCTTAGACCCATTGGACAGTTCCAATTCATCGACGATGCCCTTGGGCACTGTCGTCCTCCTCCTTGAACCCCTAATGGTCATGGAGGTCTCTGAAACGAACTTCACCTTGTCAATATCTATATCCATGAACATGCATGCTCTGACCAATATATATTGGTGTTGGGATCCTCTAAAGAAGCTCTTTCTTATGCGTGACGACGCAGCCTATGAGAACGAACACCCCGGTAAGGAAGAGCAGTAGGAATATGGAGCCCCCGTAGGTCGCCCATCTCGGAACGGCGACCATCGATGACCAGATATCGTCCCTGGACAGGAGCATGGACCTGACATAGTACATGAGGGTGAACTCCCTTATCCGAAGCGGAATGAAGGCCATGACCAGCTCCCAGAAGAAGGCGAAGAGGAGACCTACTACGAGAGGTCTCTTGAAAGCTATGCCGAAAAGGCAGAACATCGCCGTATAGACCATGGTCCCGAGATAGACCGCGAGGAGCAGGTCGAGGAGGAGGTCCAGGTTCTCGACCATCCTGTCCAGGCCAGAATGGGCGCTCAGAACAAGGAAGGTCGTTACAATGGGGATAGTGAAAAGGGGTATCAAGGCCAATAAGGTCCCTATGTACCTGTAAAGGAAAACTTCCATCCTGAGATTGCCCCTGGTGACCAGATATGTCATCGTACGCCGCTCCATGTCCTCGTTCAGTGCGTAGGTGCCATAGATGAGCGGGAATATGAGGAGGAAGAACTGAACGAAGACAAGGACGCCTAGGAGCGCAAAGAGTTCGGGCCAATCCTTTGAGCCCACTGGTGGGTCGATGAGGGTATAGATGGCTATGAAGGCGGGTATGAAGAGGACAAGGAGCGCTACTATGACGCCCTTGTTCAAAAGGACCGACCTGAACGTCTCCTCTATGAGGGTAGAGGCCCTGTTGAGGGCCGCACCAGGTCCGGAAGGAGGTCTCTTTCCCATGTCACCCCACCAGGTATTCGAAGATAGCGTTCAGATTATCGTCGGGGCTGTCAATTGCAGTTACCTTTACCCGGTTCTCGACCAGACAGTCCTGGAATGCAGAATAGAACAGGTCGGGCGTCGGCGTCCTGACGAGCAGTTCGTTCCCCTGCTCCCCAAAGGTGATGGAGCTCATGGGGGTCGCATCCATCAGGAGCTTGGCTAGACGTGACCTCTCATCCGTTATTATCCTCACGGTAAGGGGGAACCTGTCAAGTGAGTCCCTGATGTCATGCATGTTCCCGCTCGCAACGAGCTTGCCCTTGTCGATGAGGATTATGCTCTCCGTCATCCTCTCTATCTCGTGGAGGATATGGGATGAGATCACAATGTGCTTCCCCTCTTTCTCAAGGTCCCTCAGGACCTCCATCATTCGGACCCTGCCAACGGGGTCCGTCCCGGACATGGGCTCATCGAGTATGAGGAGCTCCGGATCATGGACCAGGCTCTGGGCGAGCTTGATCCTCTGCCTCATACCCTTGGAATAACCTTGGATATCCCGGTCCATGGCACCTGTCATCCCAACCTTCTCTATGGCCTCCTTGGCCATCGTCCTTGCCTTGGTCTGTGGATATCCCATGAGCCTGGCCGTGAAGGAAACGAACCTGAGCCCCGTCATCCCCTTGAAGAAGGCATCCTGCTCGGGGCAGTAGCCGAACCTAGCGTTCAACGAGGGATTGTCCCATGGACGTTCGCTGAGGACCTCGACCTTCCCTTTGGATGGCCTTATCTGCCCCGTCATCAGCTTGATGAGGGTCGATTTACCGGCCCCGTTGGGTCCCAAGAGCCCGGTCGTTCCGGGCCCGAAGTCCACGGTGATATCGTTGAGCCCCATCACCCTGCCGTAGAACTTGGAGACCATCTGGACCTTGATGATGGGCTGCCTCATCTAGCCACCTCTTTGTTGTGGAACCTGAAGACCACAGTGGCCGCACAAGCCAGCACGATGCCTGCCATCACCAGAACGGTCACGTACCACTCGAAACCTATGCCGCCGGGGTCGTAGGGTATCGCGAACAGGGGCCTGTACATCAATTTCATGAGGAGCCTTATGTCAATGAGCTTGAGCCAGTCCTGATCGAATATGGCCCTAAGTATGGACGATATTATGGATGAGAAGAGAAAGACAGAGAATGTCCCGACACCGGCATAGATCCATTTCTTCGATACGGAGGAAAGGGCCACGGAGACGGATACCATCATAAGTAGCGTGATGAGATATGTCAGGATGATGGTACCAAGGAGCCATAGAGTACCCAGGACCTCTCCCAGGTCCCTGTTCGAGAAGGCTATTCCAGTGATATAGAGGATGACGGCAGGCAACAGGGAGATGGGCATGAGCGCGATGAAAAGCCCGGCGGATTTTCCCAGGATGTAATCGACCCACGAGAGTGGCCTTGACAGATAGAGCGCTATGGAATTGTTCTTGATGTCGTCGGAGATCAGGGCGGCGCCGGATATGGCCATGAAGAGGACGAGCCATAGGAACCTCTCGTACCTCATACCCCCGCCCCAAAGCATATCATAATACTGTCTCCCGAGCTTCTCGTTGTCGCTCTTTGACCTTGTATGGTATTCTATCTCCAGCATGGTGACGTTCGAAGGCCCACTTCCGTTGTCGGCGAGAACGATTACGTTGACCCCCTTGTTGAAAGGGTACTGTCCCGTATTGAGCATGAACATCCATTCCCTGGACTGTCCTGCCCCGATCCTCTCGTTAGGGGGACCAATTGGCTCCATATAGACCGGTGTGTACTGAAGAGGGTTGTAGTAGATGCTGAGGTGGACGGTCGCGTCGGTGCCTCCCACGTTACTGACGGTCACGCTCCTTTCCATGTATGTGTTCTGCTTGACCTTTATGGTCCTTATGAATGGGTCATTCACGGCAAAGGTGAGGTTGGAGCCCCTGACAGGAACATCGATCGTTTCCAGCGGGTCGTAGCTTATGACCTTCTCCCTCGTCCCCAGCACCAACATGGTGGAAGCCACCCCCATGCGAGGGTCCGTAAAGGATGGGATCTCGATCCCCTTTGGCACCGCACCGCCGTCCTGATATTTCTCGTAGAGGTCCTCCAATGACTCCGTCGAAGCCGCAACAGCGGTGACGAACTGCTCACCGGTCCTCCTAGAGTACAACCCTGGTCTGTCGTCCTCGAAGCGGAGCTCCTCGGATACCGAATCGAACCTGCCCTGGTCCGGGGGTACAGTGATCTCGAATGTCACCTGCTTGTGGCTACCTGCCTCCACCTCTATGGTCGAGCTTCCTTTGACCTCGCCGGTCCAGTACTGGGAGGGTGGGACGACAGCGACGAGGGCCTCGCCTGGCCTGTTCCCTTTGTTGCTCACTATGTAATTGAGCTCTATAGTGGAACCCAAATCTACCATCCTGTAAAGGTCCTCCTCCGCCGCTGGACAGACCTCGAAGTATGCCCCGGCCTCGACCGTATCGATGTCATCGAGGGACATCCCTCCCGGAGTGATGGCAAGGGCTATGACGTTGATGAAGACGAAGAGGCTGGAAAGGACCAGGAGCACAATGGAGGACGTACGTTTCAGGAGCTGGACCGATGTGTTCAGCGTCAGTCGCAGGACCCTGTAACCCCTGCTGCCGTAGCTGCCCTTGAAAGGCCTGTAGTCCTTTGTAGGCCCCTTCATCCGCTCCCACCCCCCTTGACCTTCATCATGAACAGGTCCTCTAGCGTCAGGCCTGTCCTTGATGCATGTCTTACCTGTATCCCGGTCCCCTTAAGGGCAGGGTACAGGACCGGGAGGATATCACTTTCCGTCCTGACCTTGAAGAACGAACCGCTCTTTTCGAACTTGAACCCCAATCCTGACAATATCTTTGAGAAGACCTTGCCGTCCCCTTTGATCCTGATATCGAAATGGTCCATCTGCGAGGTCAGTTCCCTGAGACCACCTTGGAGGACGATATTTCCCTGGTCCATGATGAGGACATGGTCGCAGACGTACTCGACGTCCGGGAGGAGGTGGGTGGAGAATATGATCGCCTTCCCGTGGGTCCTGGTGATGTCCCTGACCAGGTCCAGCATCTCCTGCCTTCCCTTGGGGTCCATACCATTCGTGGGCTCATCGAGGATGACCAGCTCCGGATCGTGCACTATGGCCTGGGCAAGCTTCACCTTCTGCTGCATGCCGGTCGAATAGGTCTTGATGGGCCTGTACCTCTCCTCGCCAATGCCCACATAATGAAGGACCTCGTGGGCACGCTGCATGGAGTCCATGGGAGGTAGTCCCGATAGCTCGCCCATGTAACGAACGTAGGCGAGGGCATCGAGCTCGGGTATCAGGCAGTCGGACTCCGGGACGTAACCCACCTTCTGACGGATGGTCGCCCTTCCTGTCCCCGAGGGCTCGTTAAGTATGCTGAAGCTGCCGGATGTGGGTCTGGCAAGGCCCAGGACGGTCTTGATCAAAGTGGATTTACCGGCCCCGTTTGGTCCAAGGAGGCCTACCGCGCCCTTGGGTATCTTGGCCTCGACCGAATTGAGGGCCTGGATACTGCCGTACAATTTGGACAGGGAATAGGTCTCCACGGCATTGTTCCCTACCTTCCCGTCCATGAACGCCCCCTCCATCAACAACCGAACAATCTCCGGAAGAACCCTTTCTTTTTATTCTGGTCCCGGTCCTTCTTCTTGAACTTCCCGCTCTCGTCCCGGGGTGGTAGCTTCTTTCTCTTACCCCCCTTCTCGCTATCATTGTGCCATAATCCCATTATCTCCCCTTTCCGGCCGTAGCGTGAAGACCTCTCCCTGATCTTGTAGTATTTACCGGTGGATTCGTTCCGTATCCTTTTCTCGGCCATATGGGACCACGCTCTCCGGTCAATCGCATCTCATGGGTCTTATTCTTTTCTCATGAACGTTGGGTCCTGAGGTAGCATTCGTTCCCGTCCACCGTTCTGTCCAACCGGAAGTTCTCATGTATGTATTCCTGGAAATAAGGTTGGTCCTCCCAGAGCCCATGGTTCGTGTAGTAGCACCTGACGAAGACCGTAATGTTCTCTGCCTCCATGACCTCTATGATCTTCCTCCCATCGTACCTTGCTGCGTTCGAGACCTCTATTATGGTCTCCCTGTCGGCCTGTACAGCATAACAGTGCCATGCAAGCACCTTATCGTCATCATCAGTATTGTCCTTGATCCAATCGGATATCTCCACGATGGTCCTCATGTACGGTCTTTGGTCCATGGGCTCTTCCTTGAACCAGTCGTCCTCCAGGAACGCTCCCACGGAGATGGGGACCGCGATCAATAGGAGAAGCACGGTCATGACTGCGAGCCTCCTCTCCGGAAGGAACGTTCTGAATGCTGACCTGGCCTTGCCTTTCAGGTTAAGGGAGATCCTCATCCCTGGGCCGAACAGGACGAATAGGAAGAGAGCGGTGATGATGGACGCCGGAACTATCAGCTCCATCAGATAGACCTCGGTCCAGGCATAATAGATGTAGAATGCCAGGTAGGC
>JALOTP010000028.1 GCA_025457865.1 Thermoplasmatota archaeon
TCTCATGAACATTCATTTAACAGCATTAGTAAGGCCAATTAAGGGTTCGAACCCTGAGTGCCCCATATCTTAGCAAAGAATATGGCGGGCACGAAGGGATTCGAACCCTTGGCATTTAGCTTAGGAGGCTAACGCATTATCCAGGCTATACTACGTGCCCATAGCATTACCCATATGGTTCCAGGAGGTTGAAATCCTTTTAAGATATCAATCTTGCGTTATGGAACGAGGCCTACCATCCGAGCCGTTCGAGCTTCCGCTCCTCTTTCGTTCCCTTCTTGAACTGCCTGTAATGCTCCCTGCAGAGGTGTACGTTCCCCCTCTCCTCCTTCACCGCAAGGCCCGCCTTCAACGCTTTCCTCGCGTTCACCGAGCGCTCGGCCTTCTGCGAGCATTTCTCGACCTCACAGTTCTTCTCGTCTGGAGCATCTTTGACGGGCGGCATGCTCGGACCCCTAGTACTTGTACTCGCCCACTCCCAGTTCCGTGGTGTTCTTTATCGGAAGGTCATTGGGGAAATGGCGGAGTATCACGATGTCACCAAGGGCCATGATCCACCTGTAGGGTATCATGATGCTGGCCCCGTCCTCCACTATCTTCTCATTGGTCTGTTCGATGACCAGGTTCGAGATCTCGTTCAACTCGGAATCTATCTCCAGGTTGGTTATCCCTCCGATCTCCACGCCCCAGGGGGTATACACCCTAAGTTCCAGCAATGAGGTGGCCTCTTCCAGCATATCGTGACCTTCCCGTTATGGAACCTCATCCTGAGCGTATTATAAAAGGATTTTGAAGATAATATCGAGATTGGTCGGCCTTTTCATGACCCCTTCATCTCGTTGTAGATGTCCAGGTGCTCCTTGTCCTCTATCTCAAGGAGCCTCTTTAGGAGCAGTATCAGGTTCTGCTCGTCCCTGCTGATCTTCCCGTCCTTCATGGATTCCCTGATGACGGACCCGTAGATATCCCTGTAGTTGCGGTCCCTTTTCTCGGGGGTCATGATGCCCTCGCCCTTGAGGAGCTGCATCTCCATCCTCAGCTTCATCGCCTGTTCCGTGTTGAGCCCGAGCGATCTCTCCAGCTCATCAAGGATGTCCTGTTCGTCCTGGGTTATCCGCCCGTCCCTGACAGCGACCTCGAGGACCTTTCTGTAGATCTCGGACCGGTTGAGCTCCCTACCATGCTCCTTGCCGGACCCGAGTATCTCCTCCTGCAGGTTCCTGTGATCGAGCTCCGTTATCCCGAGAGAGTCCCTGAGCTCCTTGAGCAGCTGGGATTCCTCCTTGGTAAGTATGGAATCCTCCCATGCCTTCACCAGGGCCTTTCTATAGACCTCCTTGGCCCCATCGACCCTGCCATCCTTCGATGGTCTCCTGGGTTCCTTCTCGACCATCTGTTTTGCAGATGCGGTCGGGGAATATACGTTCCCATCCTGGAAGTCCTGGAGGAGCTGGAGCGGGGTCCTTCCGACCTGGAAAGTGAAGCAAAGCTCCGAGAAAGTGGTCTCGGTCTCGTTCCCGGACTCGTCCCTGATGATGACCTGCTTCTTAGCCAGGGATTCCCATATCCTCCTGGCCAGCGCTTTGCCCTCGAAGGTGAGGAAATATACCTTCTTCCTCTGCCTTGCCCCCTTTACATGGGAAACCTTGGTCTCGACCAGGCTGTCCGTAATGAGCTTCTTGACCGCTCTTGGGATGTGCTTCCGCTCTATAGCGACCCCTTTTGCTATCCCTGCCTGGGTCGTCCCCTCGGGTGATTCGAAGTCCTCTTCGAACGGAATGAAATCCATCAGGTGGAGGAGGACCCTCTCATCGACAGTCATTGATATCTTCTTGTGCATGGGTCGTCGAAAATGAACCACTTACTTCTATTATTAGATTATCATCCATAGGGCCTCCGATCATGCCCTTAGTTGCGACTTCAGGCCTTTTTTATTTCGCCATCCATCATCATGGCCCTCTTCCTGCCGTCGGCCCTTAGGATCATGGCCTGCCTCTCTTTCTCGGCCGCTATCCTGTCCTCGATCGCAGCCTTGATCGGTCCGACGGGTTCCAGCTCCTTGATCTCTGCCCTTAGGATCTCCACTCCAAGGGAATCGCCCTCAGAGGAGAGCCGCTCCTTCAGCTGTTTGCCAACGGAAGGGATGTTCCGGAGGACGTCCTCGAGCTCATGCTCCAGGACCAGCTTCCTCATGGTGACGTGCGATATCTGGGAGAGGGTGGACCTGTACTTCTCCACCTTGAGGAGGCTATTGTCCGGTCTGACCATTCGATACTGGATGAAGGCTTCGACCACGACAGGGGACATGTCCCTAGTCATCAGCTCCATCCTCCCTATGTCAAGTACCTGGACCCTGGTGTCGGCCCTGTATATCCTTGAAACGAACGGTGCGACGAGATGCAGGCCCGGTCCGAGCGTTCTTATATACCTTCCGAGCCTCATATATACCCCGGACTCGTACTGCTGGATGATCACAACAGAGCTCAGCAGGGTCCAGAAGAAAAGGACCAAGGCCAACGCCACTATGGCCGCCACCAATGCTATCTCCACCGGGCCCATACCGTTTCACCGACCTTGACGAACGGTACAACGGTCCAGGGGTATAATTAATGTTACAGTGGTCACACGGCCAAAGCCTGTGTGGTCCGGCCCCCTGACCTGCAGGTGACAAACGGACCTTAGATGGAAATCCTTAAAAAGTAGGCCTATAATAGCCCCCAAGCCCGGGACAGGGGCCAGCATGCTCCTGTTCTCCCCAGCAGGCGAAAGATGGACATTGTGTGATAGGGATGACCGAATACCTCGAGGAACTGGAGGAGCGTAGGAACAAGCTCAATGCCGATGCCGACGCGCACAGGAAGAAGCGCGACAGGCTGAATCAGGAGACCAAGCGCTTCGCAGAGACCAGGGACAGGCACAATGCCCAGGTCAAAAAGCTCCTTCAGGATGCATCCCGCTTCAGGGAGAAGAGGGACGAGTTCAATTCGAAGGTCCAGCAGGAGAAGGCCAACCGGGACCTCCTGACCAAGGTCTTCTCAGAGGAGAAGGCCAAGCTCGACAAGATCAAGAAGTCCAAGACAAGCTCCTCTGAGGAGGAGAGGAACCTGGTCCGGCTCAAGAGAGAGGTCAAGGACCTTGAGTTCAAGCAGCAGACCTCCGTCCTGGAGGCCGACAAGGAGAGGGACCTTGTCGAAAGGATATCCAAGATCAAATCTTCAATTGACAAGAAGGAGAAGGAGTTCGAAGCCAACGAAGAGATGAGGGAGATCATCCAGAAGGTCCGCGAAGCAAAGAAGAATATGGACGATTCCCACCACATGGTCAATGAATATGCCGACCTGGCCCAGAAGGAACATGACCAGATGATAGAACGGTTCGGCGAATCTGACAAGGTCAGGAAGGAAGCTGACGCCGCACAGGAAAGCTTCGTAGCCTCGAAGGTCAAGGCCGACGAGGAGCATTGGAAGCACATAGAGCTCATACACCTCGTCCATGATCTGGACAGGCTCATAATAGCCCTGAGGCAGAGAAAGAGGGCGCAGGAGAAGAAGGTACAGAAGACGACTGCACCTTCTCCCCAATCAACGACACAATCCTCACCCGTCTCGGCAAAGCTTGAGGCCGAGAAGATCTACGAGAAGTTCATGAGGGGTGAGAAGCTCTCTACCGAGGACCTTATGCTCCTCCAGAAATATGGCCTCCTATGAATCGTCCCCATTTCCCTCTGCAAATCGATAAGCGACAATGAGCTCCATCTCGACGCTCCAGACCTTCAGTAGGATATCGGAAAGGCTTACCGTAAGGTCGCTCGGGCCCTTAACATCCGACCTGAAGTCCCCATGGGAGAACCCCCCGATAAGACATAGGACCTCCCTTCTTCCCTTATTAGCCCCCGTTAGGTCCTTGAACAGATCGTAAGCACTCTTGGTCTCTCCCTCGGGACTGAGGAGGACGACCGTGAGCTCTCTTCCTGCCGACCGTGCTTCCTCTCTGACGGCGGCAATGCACTTCATCAGGTCCATACCCGGTCTTAGCGATAGGAGGGGAGCCTCCTTGCTCGGAACGGCCCTGGACGCGAAAAGCTCCTCGAACAGGCCCATGTACCGGTTCAGGTTCTTTGGAAGACGGGTTTTCGGGTCCACATCTATGAGCTCATCGTTCCTGGTATGGACGTAGAGCCTGAGCCCGTCCTCAAGGTTGAGCAGGGAATCGAGCCCCAGGAGCAGGAACTGATGAACGATGTCCGGCCTACCCCTCCTCATAGCTTCGTCCCTGCTGCCGAGAGCGGTATGGTGAAGGTTGGAATCTAGCAGTACCTGAGAGGGCTTCTTTCCCCTCTTCCGAGCGTTGGATACAACAGCGGGATGGGACCATAGCTCCTTCGGGACGATCTCCAGCTCGGAATCGACGAGCATCAGATGGAGCCTCGGTCCATCCCGACCTCCCTGAGCATCACCGGACATTGCACCTGGCCTCCCGGCCTTCCTTCAGAAGGTCCAGGACCTCGTACAGGTCGGTGACGATGAAATCGGCGGCATGGACCCACTGGTCGCAGCTCTCCTGTGTCGTCAGCAGTATGGTCTTTACCCCAGCCGCCCTGCCCGCCTGCATGTCGAAGAGGTAATCCCCAACGAATGCCATCTGATAGGGTTCGATCTTGAAATGGCCGAGGACCATATTGAGAGGTTCGGGCGATGGTTTTGGCGCCGAGTGTTCCCTGGATATTAACATATCGACCTCTATGCCCAACTTGGAAATGGTCCTTTTACTGGCCTTTTCCGAGTTCCTAGTGATAACGACGACCCGGATGTCCCTTGACCGGCAATGGGCCAGTACCTCCTGGGCGCCTTCCATTATCTCCGCCCTCTCAGCGGCCTCCATCTCTTTTTTCTCCACCGCCCTGAGGAGCCTATCACCCTGTGTCTTGGGTAGGGAGGAGATATAGGAGAGTATGTCCCCCTCAGGGATACCGAGCTCTTTCTGTATGGTCCTGAAATCCAGCTTCATCTTGACCAATGTCCCGTCAAGGTCGAAACCCAGTACCCTTACGTGCTTCATCGTTCCACCGCCTTCCAGGAAGACCGACGAGATGTGGGGCCGGATCGTTCCATAACATTCCTGGCCGGTCAGCATCGCCATTGACCGCGAGGCTACTTAACCCTTCCCCCGCCACACCCTTCATATCGGTCGGATGTCTAGTCCCTTAATGTCCATGATCCTGATCTGGACCTCATCGTTCCCTCCCCACCTGTTGATATCGGGAGATCCGCAGATGCTGATTGTAGAACCGGGTAGAACGTTTCGAGCAAGATGACCGGAATTGAACCAGATGCAGTTGATGTGCCCGTCCCCGCCATCGATATCGAACTTGAGGTGCTTTCCCCCCCCCACAGCTTGGACCCGGGGTCCCACCAATGCATCCCTGATGCTTATCGAAGATGCAGGGTTCCCGAACCCAGTGGGCTGCATCAGCTCCAAGGAGACGATGGACCGAATTCCTAGCTCCGATGGGGCCAGGTCTAGGTCTATCTCGATTACAGGAGGGGGGAGACCGTCCGGATACCTTTCCGATATGTATGCGTCCAGACCGTCTTTGAACGAGGCAATGGATGCGGCCCCCATGGTCAAACCAGCAGCCCTGTCATGACCACCCCATCTGTCCAGTGATCCTTTGCAATGTTCCAAAGCCGCTAGAAGGTCGAATCCCGATGGGGCCCTGGCGGAACCACGCGCCGTTCCCCCCTCTGTGGTCAGGACGACGGAGGGTTTGCCGGTCTCTTCCAGCATCCTGCTGGCGGTTATCCCAAGGACCCCGGGGTTCCAACCCTCCTTTGCCACTACTATGGAGGACCTTGTCAAAGCACCTGTAGAGCGGGCCATCTCCAGCGCCTCCTCCATGACCCTGGCCGCTATGGCCTGCCTCCTGAAGTTGAGCGTGCTCAGCTCCCTCGAGAAAACGTCAGCATCGACCCTGTCCCCTGTCAGCAGGAGCTCCAATGCCATCTCGGGGTTCCCGAGCCTCCCAGCAGCATTGAGCCTGGGAGCAAGGCGGTGCGATACATCGGTGGAGGATATGCCCCTTCCGGGGTCCAGACCGGTCTCCCTCCTAAGTGCGAGTATCCCCGGCGAATCCGTTGCTGAAAGCACTTCGAGACCCTCCCGGACCAGGGGGCGGTTCTCGTCCGTCAAAGGAACGATGTCTGCTATTGTGCCCAGGGCCACCAGGTGAAGGTGGTCCCTGATATCCCTGGTGAGGACATCGCTCAAATTCAGCGCATGGACAAGCTTGAATGCCACCCCGACACCGGAGAGCCCTTTGAAGGGATATCCGGAGCCCTTGACCTTAGGGTCCAGGACCGACAGGGCTTTGGGGAGCTCCGTTCCCATCTCATGGTGGTCGGTCACTATGACGTCCATTCCCAATGTGCGAGCGAGGTCCACGGCATCCATCGCCTGCACCCCGCAGTCAACCGATATTAGAAGGGTCGCACCGCCCTGCGCCAAGGCCCTTACAGCGTCCTCGGAGATGCCGTAACCCTCATCGTACCTCGAGGGCAGTTTGTAGATCATCTTCTCCCGAGGTATCATCTCGCCCAGAGCTGTCAACATCAGGGCAGTTGCGGTTATTCCGTCGGTATCATAATCCCCATGGACCCCAACGACCTCATTTCCCTCTATTGCCTCCTTGACCCTGTTGACGGCAGCCTTCATCCCGTCCATGAGGAACGGGTCGTGAAGCTGTCGCAGGTCGGGGTGGAGGTAATCATGGACCACAGCTGCATCCCTCATCCCCCTGGCCACGAGCAACCGGGATATGAGAACGGGGATCTCTAGCTCCCTTGATATCCTGTCCGCCAGGCCAATGTCCTCGCTTGCGTACCTCCACTGCCTGATAGGACCGTTCATGACCCGATCACCGTTCGATGGTCCCTTACTAGGGGAGACCATATAAGTAGCGCAGAGGGAGATATATGAAACAACCTCGATCGTCGACCTATCGGGTCCGGGAACCCAAGACGAACCGGAACATGAGGAAGACGGGACCCTTCACATCCACCTTCCTGGACCTGCTGAGAACGTAGTTCTGGGCCTTCGATGTGAGCTGCATATTGATGTCCTCGAGCCTCCGGACCATCTCGAAGCTCTTTGAGGTACTACCCCTTGAGAACGAACGCTCAATCTTCCATCCAGCATAGTTTGCGAAGGCCTTCAAATAGCTCTTACCCGTCCTGTACCCACCTTCGGACCTGATCTCCCTGGCAAGGGTCGGGGGGATGCCCATGATGTTGCCGTCCTTGACCCAGACCTGATCGAATGCCCCGGGTCCGTACAGGCCCATACCCTCCTTTGCTTCCTCCAGAAAGAGCTCTGCCTTGATTGCACTGCTACCTTCGGGTACAGCGGACCCTATAGAGACCAGGTTCTCGCTCTTCCCACTCGTTACCAGATGCCCTTTCCAAACGACGATCGGGCCGCTCTCTTCCTTTCCCCTCATGCCCTTGAGCGCTCCCTCTATGGACCTGGCAATAATCCGCCCTATGGGCGTCTTGGGCCTGTGGGTGTACCTGATAGAGGAGGCTAGCTCCGAGTCCGAGATGTTCCAGGCTGAGAAGAACTGCGGATAGAAGAGCTTCCTGATATCCGGGTACTTCTTCTGCTGCATCAGTATCCGTTCGATCCCCAGGTCGGCTAGGAACAGGTTCGCGTTCACGTTCATACTGCTCAGGACGTCCGATGATATCATACCGCAGGTCCCTATCTCCAGACCGTCAACGAAGACCTCATATTCCGTCCCCTTATCGAAGAACGGATATGAATATGTCTTCTCTATGAAGGAGGTATCCTCTATCTCGATCGACGATAGTAACCGTTTGAGGACGGTCACCCCCTTCTCGATGGTGAAGTCCGTGTCGAACACAGCTAGGGACAGTACGTTATAGGTCCTCATATGGGTCCTGTCCTGAACGGGCTCCCTCCGAAACATCGTGCCTACCGTAAAGAGCCTCATCGGAAGGGCCTTCTCATCGTACACGGCCTCAATGGTGGAAAGCCATGATATGGGCATGAACGCTCGAAGCGTGAGGCCCGTTGCCTGAAGTCCGCCGGAGGAGAGCTCTGGGATCATGTTCAGTAGGTCCAATGCCTCATCGATGGAGAGGCCGAGGTCATGTTTCAGCGATACCATGAGGTCCTCGCCGCTGACCGTCCCGTCGATATCGTCGAGTGTGTTCCAGAGCTGGGCAAGGTCCACACTGGGGAACTTCCTCGCTATCTGCACCTCCACCTCCCTCGTCGGGGCCATAGGGACCATTCTTGTGGTGTAAAGATAGAACAATGCGTCCCTGAACGATATATGGAGCTTGCCCAGGAGCTCTTTTACGTCCTTGGCCTCTATGAAATGGGAGGTCAGAAGCTCGTCGAAACCGCTCTCCAGCATAAGGTGTCTGACCGAGGCCACTCCCTCGGATATTGGGTGAGGGGTCCCTTTGCCCGAAAAATAGACCACTATGTCCTCAAGGTTGACCCCTTTCTTCCCCCCAAGGTCCTTGATGACCTGAGGGTCCTTCTCTTCATCGGGTAAGGGCGTCATGGTTCCAGTTCTCCGGACCCCGTGGACATCCTCTTCGTGGTCATCGATATTGCCAGTTCGCCCGCTGTCCTGTCCAGAAGCCCCCGGACGACATCCTGTTTCCTCTTGAGCTGTATCATCCCCGAGGGGTATGTGAGCCCCTCGACGATGGAGAAGAGCTCTTTCATGGTCCCGTACATCTCCATCCCCTTTTCCAGCTCACCGCGGAGGAGCCGGTTCAATACGACCCTCCTCATCTCCCCCAATGCATCGCAAAGCCCCAGGGCGTATGCCCTTTCGGATATCCCGGTCTCAGAGGGCAGTGGAAGCTCCCTGCCATCAAGGACCCTGGACAGGAGGACGGCCTCTGCTACCTCTGTCAATGGGTCCTCCAGGATACCGCTCTCCTTCATCTCAGGACCGCTGACCATATCAAGAAGGGGTTTGGCAGGCCCCAACAGCTCCATTCCATCAAATGGTCGCTCCGTTCGGACCATGTGAGAGATGGCACGCCTGCAGTCGCGGACCACTGCCCTGGAACTGCCTATGGCGGCCTCCCGCCTCGCTTCCTCACTGTCGAGAGAGGTCTCGATGGCGGTCCTTATCTCTTCGGGCCTTGCCATGGGTCTTCGAGCACCTTCGTAATATATAATCATAGTCCGAGGCATAGAACGTCCTTCGGCTCAGGCCGACCTCACTCTTGGCTCCGCATCAGCTTCACCGGGGAAGAACCTATCCTGGTCCTTGCCGCAAGGTAGGTTGAGACAAGGCAGAGCCCCATGCAGGACAGGAAGGAGACGACGAGAAGCTGGGGGGGTATGGCAGGTGCCACGAAGAAGAATGCCGTGTCCCCTCTCTCCAGCAGGTAGACCGACAGGTTGAGGATCAACGGCATACCAAGGAAGAGCGCGCTTATCCATGAGACAAGTCCTATGAACCCCCCCTCAGCAAGGAATAGCTTGGTGACCTCCCAGCTGGAGAGACCGAGCGCCCTTAGGATGCCTATCTCCCTCCTTCTCTCCCTGACGGAGAGGGCCATGGTATTGTAGATGATGAAGAAGGAGACGGTACAAACAAGGACTGTGGTGAAGAGGAGGAGCTCTACCAGGGCCTGTCGTGAACCTTCCGACATATCGCGGTCTATCCTCAGGTCCCGGAATAGGTCCGTGGATGTGGGGACCTTGCCTTCGAGTATGCTCCTCCGCTCGGAATCAGTGTCAAATTCGGATGCGAGGCCGAAGAAAAGGGAGAGCGTCAGGATGAGGAATCCCATTGTAATCATCAGTGTGACCAGGACGGTGATCGTGCGCATCACGTTATGCCTCATATGGGAGAGGCCGTATGTGGCGATCGTGAAGGTCTTGGGCCTCTCCGTCAACTGCAATCACTCCCTAGCCTGGGTCTGGTATTGTGCGGATCCTAGGTGAACGGTACTGGACCTGGGCGAGGCCTTTATTCCGGATATCCGTCCATCCCTCATTCGCAGCATCGACCTGGCCTTGCCGGCCATCATCCTGTCATGTGTCGCCATTATCAGCGTCTTACCCTCGTCGTTGAGCTGCCGGAAGAGCGATACAATCTCTCGAGCCGTCTCGGAGTCGATATTGCCCGTAGGCTCGTCGGCCAGTATAAGTGGTGGGTCGTTCATGAGCGCTCTGGCTATAGCGACCCTCTGCCGCTCGCCGCCCGATAGCTCCGAGGGGCGGTGGTCCATCCTCCTTGAGAGGCCCATCCTGTCAAGGAGCTCCTCCGCCCTTGAGCGTCTCTGGTCCCTCTCGAACATCACTGGGACCAGAACGTTCTCATAAGCGGTGAGGGAAGGTATCAGGTTATAGAACTGGAATATGAACCCCACGTTCCTCTTCCTGAAAGAGGCCCTCTGCATCTCGTTCAATCTGGAAAGGTCGAGGCCTCCGACCATGACCTTCCCGCTGTCCGGGACGTCAAGACCCCCTATCATGTTGAGCAGCGTCGTCTTCCCGGCCCCGGAGGGACCCATCAATGCGCACATGTCCCCTTTATCTATGGATAACGTTAGATGGTCCAGGGCATGAACTGGCTGGCCGCCCACACTGTATCCTTTGGAGACATCCTCAAGTAAGATGAACGGCTCACGGGGCATCCCTTAGCACCTCCATAGGTGACCTGCCAAGTACAGAGAGCAGGGATGGGGCCGTGCCTAACGCGGCCGCCAAGGTCCCTACTGCCATTACGAAGACGAACGTACCTATGTCCAATGATAAGGGGACCCCAAGGTCCGGACCCAATGGGAGCCTCGGGTCGTTCCCCATCAAGGAAACGGACGCAAAAACCAGTACAGGCCCCAATACCAGCCCGGAGATGAAGACCAGCATCAGGGGAGAGAGCAGGAGGACAAGGACCTGAGGTAGCCGGGTTCCCAGAGCCCTCAGCGTCGAAAGCTCGAACCTCCTCTCCAGGATGTCCATGGAGGAAGTATTGGCCGTTGACAGTACCATCAATGATGCGCATAGAAAGAGCATGAAAGAGCTCCAGCTGCCCATGACCTCCTTCACCTCGAAGAGCTCCTTGTTCTCGTCACTGGGTATCCCGACATCGTTCCTGAAATGATCGTCCAATCCCGCATCCACGGCCAGGAAAAGGGTGAGCACGGTCGAGACTATGGCAAGTGACATTAACGTCAGAAGGTTCCTTCCTCTCTCCCCCCAGACCTGGCGCCAGATGTACCCGATCGGACCGAACCTGTGATGATGGGCCCGGACCTTTGGGTGGGTCCCCCCTCTTCCTATGCCTGTTCTGGCCGGTCCCGTCATCCTTCAAGCTCCTCATGGGAAGTTGTTGAGAGTATCCATCACTGCTACCTGGACACCAGCCCTTCCTATACGGATCGGTCTTAACTGCTCGATCGAACCCGTACCCTTCATCTTCTCGATCCCCTGAACCATGGTGGATGTCCTTCTGATATCGGTCATAACGGCATCCTGCTTCCTTTTCTAGACAGGTCTCGAAGATGCCAAGTTATCGATTAAACCCTTTCGGTGAGGTCCGCGAAGACACCCTATCTGCAACGGTTAATATGGACCTCCACGTTGGACGGTGCAGACCGGAAGGTGTTCGCTTCTGTCATACAACAGACCTGGGATGAAGGACCGGATGGCCGTCCTGGCGGTCCTAACGATGGTGGTCTATTCGACCAGCTTCTGGGCACTTGTTGTGGCCCTTGATGACATACCGCCTTTGACCCTTGGCCTCCTCAGGTCCTTCATGGCCTTTCTGTTCATGTTATGCCTCTTCATCATCTTGGCCATCTTCAAAGGCGATGGCAGGTACCTCAGCTCGAGATACCTTCTGTTCGCAGGGTTGAAGAAAAGGAGGTTCGCCCTGCTGTTCTTCGGAACAGCGGTCTTCGGCACCGTCCTCCCCAACATCTTCCAGAACATAGGCATGACCATGATGGACCCCTCCTCGACCTCCAGCCTTGCATCGCTCCTGCAGAGCGTATCCCCGGTGTTCACCATAACCCTTGCTTGGGTGATACTTAAGGAAAGGCTCACGACATGGAAGGTTGTTGGACTGGCCATGGCCATCCCTGCTACCGCCTTCCTTACGACCTACAACCAGGGCGGTTTCGACCTAGGTTCGGACGAGACCGTTGGAGCTTTGCTGAACCTGCTCACAGCTCTGTGCTATTCGTTCTCCGGCCTCTTCTTAAAAAAGGCCTTGAACGAAGGGGCCGAACCGATCTCGGTGATAGCTCTGAACGGGTTCCTTGGGACCTTGCTGCTCCTGCCCATCGCCGTCCTTTTCTGGGCGGCTGGGGCCGAGGACCCGTTGCTCACGTTCGATGCGGGACTCCCTGCCCTGCTGTCGCTGGTCTATCTCTCTGTCTGTATCTATGCGGCAACCTCTGTCGTCTGGTATAGGGTCATACGCAGCGATGAGCTTTCCAGGATCACCTTCTATGTCTTCCTGCTCCCGGTCTTCTCCTATATATTCGGGTATATCATGCTGGGAGACAGGCTTTCCGTGGTCCAGGTCATCTCGGGCCTTGTCCTCCTCCTTGCCGTATACATAGCACAGTGGCGGGGAAATCCTTTTAGGAGGCGGGGCGCTTCACAAGGTCATGATAGGTAGGTTCGGAGCTTACGGCCAGAGTGTGACGGCGACCGCCTCGATCATAGTCCTGGCGCTCCTCCTGGTCGCCCCTCGATCATTATATGGTGCATCAGGACCGGACACTAGGCGGCAGGACCCGGTCCTTGACATTGCCAGCGGTGTCGATGCCCCGGTCCATATGGCATCCGACTCCTGGAACTACACGACCGAGTTCGAATTCGATCTCATGGGGTTCCCTGTCCCGTTCTCAGGCTGGGTGAACATGAGCGTGGTCCAGTTGATCTTGGACCCCTTCATTGACATGGCCCCTGTCCACATCACCAATATGACGGGCAATATCTCAGGGCACCTTTACATCCCTTTCATCTTGGACCTTGATATCTACATAGAGCTTGAGGGCTACACCTGGAGCAAGGTCCAGGACCTTTCCCTATACAGGACCGTGCTCAATGCTTCCATCAGCGGGTCCATCCCCTCTTTGAACGGCAACTACCCTTTCGGATACGAGTTCTCCCCGCCCCTTGAGGAGTACGATTTCCCATTGGTCCAAGGGGATACTTGGTGGACCAACGTCTCCGCCAGATTACCTTTCGGAGCCTCAGGTGACCTCCTGTACATGAACGGCACGAACTCACTGGGGACCCCGGAGCAGATGACAGTACCGGCCGGGACCTTCTCGGTACTTCCGATAAGCATTGACGGCAAGAGGGCGCTCTTTTACAACTCCACGGTCGGGAACTCCGTTAAAAGGTCATACGAGCTCGACCTTGACGGGACCCTCCTCGTCGTCCCTCTGGAACTGAAGAGCTATGCAAGGCATGCATCCACAGTGGGCGTAAGCCTTAAGGTCACTTCATCCCAGCCTGTCCGTGCAGGGTCCTCTTTCTCCGTGAGCGGCAGGACCAGTGTGAGCAACACGGCCGTGACCATCTTCTTCCCGGACGGCAACATGGCGACTTTCGTACCGCTCGTGCTCGGTGACAGGGATTTCGATGCCATTCTGATCGCACCGTCCTATCCTGACGACACCCTCACATCCGTGGACCACGGTTCGTTCGGTGTCCTTGCTGTGGTAGGTCTTCTCGATGCCATAGCGGTCACAACCGTCACGACCTGGGCGACCGATGCGGAATTGGATGGGACCTCACTGGAGATAGTCCATGATGGTGAAGGGACCGTAGATGACACCTTCACCGCCCTGACCCGCGTAAGGAACCCCTCCAACTACGCCGTCAAGGACCTCTCGGTCAGATTGGTCCTCAAGGAGCAGGGACTGGTCCTGATGGACCGGTCCGACCTGTCCGTGCCAGCCGGGGAGGTAATTGAGCTTTCCGTTGAATTCACGGTCGATCGACCAGGGACCTACAACCTCTCTCTGATCGTGGACCCCGAGGACACGGTACCCGAGACCAATGAGAGCAACAATGAGATCAGTAAGGGGTTCTCAGCCCTTGAGAGGATGCCCCTATCATGGACCATCGACCCATTTCCAGGAGACGTACAGATGGCCGAAGGCGGTCGGACCGTCCTCTCGGCCTTTGCTCGGAGAGGGGAAGAGGAGCTTAACGGGAACTGGACCCTCGATGGCAGGACCATCTCTTTCTCCAATAGCATCAACTTCACAACCAATTATTCAGGGGACCTTTCTTCCAGGACCGAACCGTACGTTATTATCTACACGTTGAGAGAGGGTCAGACCCACGAGGGCGAGATGCGTTCGGTAATATGGAACGTGACCGTCCAAGATGTCAATAGACCGCCAGCACTGACGAACATCACACCCCTGTCAGAGGAGCTCTGGATGTCCGAAGGTGATGTTCAATATTTCCGGGTGGAGGCCTACGACCCCGACAATGACCCCTTGGCATTCCACTGGGAACTGGACGGCCTGGGTCTTCCCGTCCATGGTCAGGCCTTTGCCTTCTCTGCGGACCACCTTGGGCCAAACTCCTCGGCAGGGTCTCCCTTCCATCTCGTCCTGAACGTTTCGGACGGTAAAGGACCGGATGGAACGACCTTGAGGGACTGGACCGTTCATGTGAACGATACCGACAGGCCTTTCATCTACTCCTTTTACCCGGCCCCGGGAGATATAACGGTCGCTTTTGACACTGGAGCGACCCTCTCGTTCAATGCCACGGACCTGGACGGGACACCTGTCCAGTCCTCCTGGTCATATCTGGGTCGGGCCCTGCTCAATACGACCCATCTTACCTTCAAGCCGAAGGACCTAGGTCTAAGCGGGGGCGAGACGGTGCTGACCACGCTCGGTCTCAGCTCCGGAGCTCATAGTGTCCGGGCGGTCTGGAACATTACGGTCCTTGAAAGGCCCCTGCCGCCACCGGTCCAGCCCTTGAAGGGCGTTATCATAGTCTCTCCGATGGAGGGGCAGGTCTTCTTTAAGGGAGAGAACGTCACTCTCAGGGCCGAGGCGACCGATACCAGGGAGCTGGACTATACATGGAGCGTCGGTGGGGATACCTACCGTGGAAGGGAAGTGGTCCTGGAAGGTCTTGATATAGGAGAACACATGGCCATCCTGAGAACGTTCCTTTCAGAGGATACCACGATCAACGTTACCCTCGCAGTGAACTTCACAGTGACCATTGAGGATGGACCGCCCGTCGGGAATGACCCTGACGGTCGGTCCTACCTATGGTTGCTCCTTCTGGTGCCCATTCTCCTAGTCGCCGTCATACCTATCGTTCTTCTCTTTATCAAGAGAAAGGAGGAGGTCATGGTCTGGGAAGAGTGACGGATGCTCCGACGATCATCGTTCGGGTCCCAGCTCCCTTGCGGTCAGCCTCTCGTCCGCTGACCCCTTCCTGGCCGACCTCTTCTTCCAGACCAAGTAGATCACTATGGACAGGGCCGCTGTTAGGGCCAGAACAATGCCGATGAGCAGAACGGTGTTGGTCAGAGAAGAGGGTTCGGACCCGTCATCATCATCGTCCGGGCCTACAGGCAGGTCAGATACCACGAAATCAAGCTTCTTCTCCCCTGGCAGGTAACCTTCCATCTCCGCCCTAACCTGGATGAACGCGTTGGTGTCCGAAGCGACCTCCGACGGCGTATATTCGAGCGTGAACTGACCCTTTGATACCTTCTTCTTCACAATATCCCCACCAGATCGCTCGACGGTTATGTCCTCCACATCCAGGTCCGTGGTCCCGGACCTTACCCTGACGCTGAAGGTTGTCATCTCCCCTTCGTTCAGCTTGTAGAGGATGGGCAGTATGGAGACCTGTATCCTTGGTGTCGTCTCCGAGACTATGTCAAAGAGCAGCTCCTGATAGATGGTGTGGTACCCGTTCTTGGAGGCCGAGATATTGAGCTCTTCGGCCACATCGTCGATGATGCTCGGAGCGGTATATGTGAAGGTGTACCCTCCCAACGCTAACGGCTCGACATCAGTGACCGACCCTATCTTGGGGACCGCTACCACCCTTGCCCCGTCGAGCGGTATATCGTCCGCGGCAGAGTAGAGGTTGACCGTGAAATCAACGTCCATACCGGAACCTATGGAGGTCGGTCTTGGGGCCAATTCCATCCTCATCCTCTCCTTGGGCCCGACCACGGTCGTGTTCATGGTCAATGAACCGTATATGTTGCAGGTGGCCGTAGCCTCCATGAGGTCGCCGTCCTGACCGGTCACAGGGTATTCGTAGGTGAACATGGACCTGTCGGGCTGGGTCTGGTAGGTGAACGTCTCCAGTGCGATCCCGTTCTTGAACAGTTCAACGGTCTCGACGTAATGGTTGGAGGTCGTCGGTGAATTATGGGTTATGGTCACAGAGAGGACCTGAGAGGCGTAATCGTATTCAAGGACCATATCCGATGGAGGGTGGCCTAATGGACCGGGAGGTGTGTTCAATATTGTAACGACAAAGAGAGAGAGCAAGATGGCCATGGTCCGTACAGGTCCTAAGGATGTTCTGTATGTCATTGCCATCGATCTACCCCCTATGCAATTGGGAAGGCACCATCGGCCTCATGTGTGATGGGCATTGGGCGCTGATAAAGCTTTTGAGACCGGCGGACAGGGGTCCGGCCAAATTTTTATATCTCCCAACCGATAGGGGACCCAAGGGGTGAAGTCCATGATCGAGAACAAGGTCAAAGTAGCCATAAACGGGTACGGTTCCATAGGAAAGAGGGTTGCTGATGCTGTCTCCAGGCAGGATGACATGGAGATAGTCGGCGTGACCAAGACCAGACCGACCTTCGAGGCCAGGAGCGCCATCGCCAAGGGATATGACCTTTACATTGCCCTACCAGAGAACCTGCCGCTCTTCCAGCAGGCCGGTATAGAGGTCAATGGGACCCTGGACGACCTTCTGGGGAAGGTCGACATCGTCGTTGACTGCACTCCCGGCAAGAAGGGCGTCGAGAACATGGACAAGTACAGGAAGGCGAATGTGAAGGCCATCTTTCAGGGCGGCGAGAAGCATGACAAGGTCGGCAGGTCCTTCAACGCGCTCTCGAACTACAAGGACAACATAGGCGCCCAGTTCGTACGGGTCGTGAGCTGCAATACCACAGGGCTTGCCAGGACCATCTTCCCACTTGTCAGGGACATAGGGGTGGCCAAGGTCTATGCAACGATGATAAGGAGGGCTGTGGACCCCAACGATTCCAAGAAAGGGCCTGTGAACGCCATAGTACCCGAGCTCAAGGTCCCTTCCCATCACGGCCCGGACCTTAAGACGGTCATACCAGGGATAGATATCGATTCCATGGCCGTCGTAGTCCCCACCACGCTCATGCACCTCCACTCCATTGTCGTGAAGCTATCGAGACCTTCATCAACCGAAGAGGTGAAGGGGCTCTGGCGGAACACTCCCAGGGTCCGCTTCGTGAAGGGGTCGGAGGGGGTTGAGTCAACGGCCCAGATCATGGAGCTCTCCAAGGACCTCAACCGTGACCGGGCGGACCTGAACGAGATAGTCGTCTGGGAGGATGGGATACAGGTCACCGGTGACACCCTGTACTATTTCCAGGCCATCCACCAGGAATCGGACGTCATTCCCGAGAACATAGACTGCATCAGGGCGATGTGCGGTCTTATGGAGGATAACATCGCCTCGATCCGCAAGACCGACGCCGCACTAGGCCTCATTTGAGGATAGGCTGTCCAGAACCCATGATTTTTTCCTTTTTTCCGCTTTAATCTCGTTATGATTAAATAGTCATCTTTTCATTATGAAGTGGGTTCCCGTCTGGATTTTAGCGGGAACGGGATGATGCAAAGATGGACCAGGGAGTTCGACCAGAGGGCACCGGTCCTGCCGGAGGACAGAGCGGTCTTTCAGGGGCGGGCTACGTCGATAATGACCCGGGTAGCTCTCATCAGCGGATAGTCAAGAAGGCCTCAAGCGATAAGCCCCGCAAGGCCACGCTCGGGGGAAAGAGGCTGGACGAGTTCCTCGGAGGGGGTCTCCCATTCCGCTCGTGCTCCGTTGTTCAGGGTCCAGCATTCATTGGCAAGGATATCCTTCTTGCCCAGTTCATCTCCGAAGGGATCAAGTACGGTTCCCCCGCCATAGTCGTCCTGACCAATAACACGACCTCGAACTTCAGGAAGAGGGCAGTGGAGATGGACTTCAAGCTCGAAGAGAGGGAGAGGTCGGGCCTTCTGACCTATGTTGACTGCCACTCGAAGACCGTCGGGCTCATGGGCAAGAACCCCTATGCCGTCTATCTGAACGGCGTCAATGACCTAAGTACGGTAATTGCTGCCGTTGAGCGTCTCCAGGCTGGGTACTCGAAGAAATACTTCTACCACAGGGTCCTTTTCGACTCCCTCTCTTCCATACTCAGGGCCCACGGACTGAACGAGACCATAGATTTCATCAATTCGGTCTCCACCAAGACCAAGGCCTACAACGGTATTGTTATGTTCGACCTTGCCGGGGGGATCCACAAACCCGAAGAGATCAACGCCATAGAGCACTCCATGGACGGGTCCTTCAGCCTGAAGGAGGATAACGACAAGCACCTGCTACTTGTCAAAGGCCTGCCGGACCTGCGTGGGAACCAATGGGTGGAGTACATTTTCGATGAGAAGGGCATGGACATCAAGGGCGCTTACACCTATGGTTATATAAAGTGAGACCTTCCATCTCTCTGTCCCAGGAGGGCGGACCTTGACTCATGACCATTCCCCTACGATAGCCGATTTCTGGAAGGAACGGTCAGACCTCAAGGGGCTCATGGAAGGGATGGCCGACAGGGAGATGAATAGGTTCCTCTCACTGGATTCCCAGGTCTACAGGGAGGGAGCCCTTCCCAAAGTGACAAAGGAACTGATAGGACTGGTCGCCTCGACCGTCCTTAGGTGCGATGATTGCATACGCTACCATCTGGTCCAATGCAAAGAGGAGGGAATAACGGAAATCCAGCTCATCGAAGCGCTGGACATAGCGCTGATAGTCGGCGGTTCCATAACCATTCCACATGTCAGAAGGGCGCTAGCCTCCTGGAAGGAGCTCTGTGAGGACACATCATTCCTCGAAAGGGCCTGAACCCTCGACAAGAACGTCCTCGTTCCTTTTCATGAACAGGTAGGCACCAAGGAGTATGAGGGCGGTCAATGATATTGCGATTATTGCTATGAACAATATTGCCGTTCCCTCAAGACCCCCCTCCTTGGCACTTACATCGTAGGTGAAGGTCGATGCAGGAACAAGCGAATCGTTGGGCCCGCCCTCGGTCAGGGAGAGGTGGTAGGTCACGAGCTCCCCGTCCTTGAAGGGAAGGTCCTTCATCGAGATCTTGTAATGTCCACTTCCCAGTGGGAATTCCTCCATCAGAGAGGAGACCTTACTTCCGCTCCCGCCCTTTAGGACGACCCATATCGTCTGGTTCGGGTCCCCAACAGCATGGATCGTCACGACCCGTCCATCATCGCTCCGGTCGATGTCGACATCTGTGACCCTTATCCTGTCTGCATCCTGAGGTGTTCCGTTGTTAACGCTAACAATGAGCTCCCTTGTCTCGGAGGTCGCCCCATGGGGGTCCCTGATGAGGACCCTGACCGAGAACCGATCGTTAGGTAGGTCGATGGGGACGGTGACCTTGAGGGATAGGTCCTTTGAAGCTATCAGTCCGGAATCGGCCTCGATATGGAGCGATCCCACTGGGTCATCTGGGTCTTCCACCGTAAAATCCGTCCCCATGAGATCGATCTCTGCGGGAACGCCCCTTTTTACCACCACGGTCCAGGGGGATGGAACGATGAAAAGCGGCGGGTCGTTGACCGGCAGGACCCTGAGCCGGAGCTCCAATTCGGTCCTTCCCCCCGCACCGTCCTCCATGACCAATGTGAGGTTTGCGGTGCCGAAGGCATCGTTCATAGGTGCGACCCTTAGTGTGGAGTTCGGCAGGAAGACAGCAGAACCTACGGGATAGGTCAAATTGACGACCGACCAGAAGAGGCGGTCGTTGTCGGGGTCAAAAGGTTCCAGTGAGCCAAGGTCGAGATAGTGGACATGGTCCTCAAGGACGACCGCATCAGGCGGTGCCAAAGCAACTGGAGGGTCGTTGACGGACTGGACATGCAGCTCGAAGGAGCTTTTATCAAGCTCCGATCCGTCGCTCACTGCCAGCTCGATGACCATCGTCCCGTGCCAGTCCTGCGCAGGTCGGAGGGTCATAACGGTCCCAACGAACAAGATCGAAACGTTCTTCGGGTCGCTCGCCAAGGCCTCCTTATAGAGGGGGTCCCCCGGATCGGCATCCATAACCCAGTTCATGATATCCCGAGAGACCGGGGTGTCCTCCTCTATCTCTAGGTAGGGGGGGCAATTTATTATGGGCGGGTCGTTCAGAGGAAGGACCTCCACGGTAAGGTTGCACTCTATGGAGAGACCTCCTCTATCTATGACCGTGAAACGGATATAGGTCTGGCCCCACCAGTCAGGTACCTCCGTGTAAATGGTCATGTAGGGGGATACAGAGAGGTCAATGGTGACCACAAGGAATGGTGCGGACAGGACCGATATGGTGATCTCCTCCAGTTCATCCAGGTCGTCGTGGAGGTATTCCTTCATATCGAAGAACCTGTAATCATCCTCCCCCAGAAGAAGCAGCTTTTCAAATGCCGGGTCAAGAGCGGGAGGGTCGTTCACCTGCTCCACCGTTACCTGGAGCATCGTCCAGACCGTGAGGCCGCCCCAATCCCTGGCCATGACCCTGAGCTGTTTTGTCCCGGACATGTTCCGGCCCGAGGTCAGGACGAGTGTGCCGCCCTTGATAATTGCGGAGAGCAGGGTGCCATTGGAACGGTCTGTGTAAGATGTGCCGTTCCATATGGTGTATTCCAGATCTTCCCATGGGTCCGGATCGTAATAGGTCCTTGAGAGTTCGTATACGTACTCGCCGAAATCCTCCTTGAGAACAATGGTCCTGTTGGATCGGTCATAGAGCGGGGCCCTGTTGTTCACCCAGGCCGCGAACCCTTCCTTCTTGTTCCCCCCCCGGTCCATAAGCCCTATGGAATCGGTCGGGGTCAGGTCCGTGAGCCATGCCCACCCCAGTAGCTCAATGTCCAGCCCCTCCTCGAGTGTAAGCCTTGAGGTCATGTTCCGGATGAAGGCCGCTTGGCCCTCCTCGCCTCCGAAGGGCCCATCCGTCGGCCACCCGAGCTCTGAGAAGCCAATTGGCATGCAGTCTATGTGGTCGAAGGCCTTGGAATAGTAATCGTCGGGGAGGTCCGACACCTCGTCCACGCCTGCCAGTGAGAACGGGTAGCTCGTGAGAACGAGCAGGTCGAGCTTCGATGAGTTGAACAATGTCAGTACCGAGAGGTCGGCTTCCCTGTTCTCTGCTACGATCTCCCTTGAGAAGGTGCAGTAGACCTTGGTCGCCGGGGAGAGCGCCTTGATATCATCATAGATGGCCTCGTACAGGCTGACATAATACAGGAACGAACTGTCATCGCCCTCTTCCGCCCCATGGACCTCGAACCAGCGGTTGACCTCGTTGCCTAATGACATGTACATGGGTCTCGAGGCGTTCAGGATGTCCATGGCGGAATCGTGATAGGCCTTCCTCCATTCCGGAGTTGCCAGTGTGGAGCCTGATAGGCCCGGTGGCTCCACAAGGGCAAGGCCTGCGCCGTAGAAGTTCATATTGATCAGCGGGAACATCCCGTTGCCCCTTATCAGTTCGTCAACGAAAGTATCACCCCATGCTCCGTTCAGCTCGGATGCCATATCGTAGAAGGGCGTGGGCCTCCCCCAGACCGGGACGAACTGGGAATGCTCCGAAGCATTGGCGTACGCTCCCTCGAAGCTCTCGTTGTCGAAAGGGACGGGGAGGGTGCCTTTGTAGTAACCGTACGGGGGGAGTTCGACATCATCGAGAGGCTCCATAGAAAGGACATGGCGGCTGCTGTCATTGCTCGGGACTATGATTAGGGCCGCTGACAGCATCAACAATGCCATCATCGGAGCGGAGATGGTTGCTCCTTTCATGTCCTTTGACACCTACCTCCCATTTTTCTACCCCGCTATAAATGTTGGGCCCGAGAGATATGCACATGCTTGCCTGAAAGGCATCAGAAACCGTTTTATCATGGCATCGGATTGGCGGGTCCCATGGGCCTGGCAGTACTGACCGACTTCGATGGTACGATATCCGTCACCGACGCCTCATATGAGGTGCTCGAGAGGTTCGGAGAGAAAGGATGGAAGGACATCGAGAAGGAGGCCCTGGACGGAAGGATGAGCATCAAGGAGGCCTTGCGAAGGCAGGCGGCCATGGTCAAGGTATCCGAAGAGGAGATGGCCTCCTTCCTCATAGAAAAGGTCCAGCTGAGGGATGGCTTCAGGGAGTTCGCCCTATGGTGCAGGGAGAACGGGGTCCATCTCGAGATATGCTCGGACGGGTTCGGGAACACAATAGGGGTCCTCCTGGCCCACTGGGGTCTGGAGTGGATACCCTGGACCTCCAACAGGACAGAGCCCCGAAAGGATGGCATGCTGATAGAGTTCCCTCACTGGAGGGAGGGCTGCCCTGTGAACGGGAACTGCAAGTGCTCCCATCTCGAGAATTTGAAGGGGAAGTTCGGTGATGTGATCTTCATAGGGGATGGGACAACGGACCTTTGTGTTGCCAGGAAGGCCGATCTTGTCCTTGCCAGGGATAGGCTCCATGACATACTGACCAAGGAAGGCAAGGAGCATATCCGGTGGTTCGATTGGTCAGATGTGAGGACCGTAGTCGAGAGGTCATTTGCCGCGTTCCCGTGATGGGAAGGGTAGAGCTTTTGATAGATCGAACCTGAGGTGCTTTCCCTTCAAGGGTAGGACCACCTTCTTTCCCTCAAGGGCCGAGATATGTGCCGCCTGCATCACCTCCACCGTGAGACGGCCTTCCTCCAGTGAGACGGCAGCCTGCTTCCCCTCGTTCAGGACATCGATGACGTTCTGCAGCACCTTGTCGTGATTGGACATGGAGCCCTGGTAACCGCCTTTGTAGGTGTTCGGAGGTCCTCCGGGAGGGAGGTCCGGTCTGGGAACGCCTTCAACGTTCCATTCGACAAGCTCGTTCAGATACTTGCCCCCGACCTTGACCGTTCCCTTCGTACCCAGGACGGTGATGGAGCCCTCCAGGTTCGATTGATAGGTTGAGGTGGTGTAGTTCATGACGGCCAGTCCGCCGCCCTCCAGCTCCACCCTGACGGAGCCGGTGTCCTCTGTCTCGGTATACTCATGGGAAAGGTTCGCCATGTAGGATTCGACCGAGAGGGGTCTCCCACCGAGCCAGAGGAGGAGATCTATGAAGTGGGAGCTCTGGGTGAACAGGGCGCCGCCGTCAAGGGAGAGGGTCCCCCTCCACGGTTCTTCCTCATAGTAGCCCCTGCGTCTGTTCCAGAACACGTTCGATGAGATGATTAGGACCTTACCCAGACTACCGTCCTCAACGACCTTCCTAAGAGCGGCTACGGGGGGATTGTAGCGGTTCTGCTTGACGAGAAAGTATCTCTTATCGGTCTTCTTCTGGACCTTGAGCACCTCATCGGCATCCTTGAGGGAGAGGGCCATGGGCTTCTCGGAGATGGCATGTTTCCCCGCCTTCATGGCTTTCACTGACATGGAAGCATGGAGCCCGGAGGGGGTGCAGATGTCAACGACATCGACGGAGGGGTCCTTGAGTACCTCTTCGAACAAGGTCGCTGCGCGGCAGTTCCCCTCCAAGGCACCGGCCTCTGCACGGTCAGCTTTGATATCACATACCGATACGAGCTCGGCCCCAGGAAGCTGCTTGAGGAAGTGAACGTGCCTTGAGCCTATATTTCCGTAACCGACCACCGAAAAGCGGACCCTGTCCATGATTGCACCGGAAGGGGCATCGCGGGAGGATTACTTAAAATCAACCTGGGATTGGACTGGTGGTCCATCAGGTTTTGGTATGGTTGGATCAAGACCTTCCATGATCGAAGTTATCTCGATGGACCCCAGGTCCGGAACCTCCTGGACATCTCCTGTTCCTTCTGGAACGATGTTCTGGTCATTATCGTCTTCCATTGGTGGTCCGACGTCGCCAGGAGGTATGGTCCCGTCGATGACAGGACCGTTCGGTCCATCTGGTCCTTGATCGACACTATCCTTGTCCCTATCGGCCGTTGTATCAGTGGAGCCATCTCGTCTGGACCTAAGATAAATGGCAATACCAAGAATAGTTATCCCCAATGCCATCAATAAGACGATCCCGATATTGATGAATCGATAGAAGGGTGTATCTGGGCCATCAACGGATTCAACCTTGATGATCGATGGATCCCCGAAATAACCATGGTCATTGATGATGACATAGATGGCGAATAACCCTTCTTCTTTCAATTTGAAGGTCCCTTCTTTCCCTTCAAATGAATCGATCGTTCCAATTCCTCCGGGATAGGTCTCCATTGTGACCTTCAGATCAAGATCGGCCTCATATCCAGAATAGGTCAATGAGATCCTGAGGGTCTCTCCCTCCCTATAATGTTCCTTCTCAGGTCCTACCTTGATCGTGAGATTCAGCGTGCTCAGATCGTAGTCAATTCTCAGCGTATGGTTGGTGATCCTCGAACTCCCCCCATGAACGAAGGTTTCGATATGGAGGATATAATTCCCATGATCACCATGGACCGGTTCGAAGGACAATCGGTCTCCAATTAAACTGACGAAGTCTAGGTCTGATATTACTCGGAATCCTATAGTTCCATTCTTTTTGTAATCAGTCCCCAGTACATAGACTGATACCTCCTTCTCTTTGACGATGATACTATCAGTAAAGTTTATTATCGGTGGTGGACCAGCAAATACCATGATCTCAATGACAATATCAAGGTAACCACCACGACCATCCGTGACGTTGATGATGAAACCTTTTGTTCCGACCTCATCAAGGGACGGGGTCGCTGTGACCTCGAACCAATCCGGTAAGTCCACCTTCACCCAATCCAGTTTGGGCTCGATCGAAGCGATCGATAGAGTATCCCCGTCAAGGTCGACAACAAGGAGCTGGTCGGTCTGAACATCACCTGCTTCGACCCTCATCAGGTGATGGTCTGGTCCTAATGGAGCTCTATTCCTTAAAAGAACAAGGATAGCGAAGGTTCGGTTCTCAAAGGAACCGTTATTGTCATTCACTTTGACCGTGAGCGTTCTATTCCCCACATCTGTTATATCCGGTCTCAACATGAGCTGCATACCCTCCACCCAACAGCTCCCGTTCCCGTCATAACTAATATTAATCGTTAGTTCGTCTCCGTTGACATCGCTAACGTTCAGTAAAAGGCTCGATGTCTCACCAACATAGGCTACCAACCCGAACATATCCCCTATGACAGGTGGAACATTGTACGGGATCACTATCACATCGATCATATATTGGGACAGGGAACCGTTCCCGTCGGATAACGTCAACTTCATCCAGAACACTCCCGTCTGGTCATCTCCCGCAGTGAACACAAGATACCTGTTGTCCTTGATGCTGAACCTAAACGGTGCATTAGTGGAATCTACATAGACAGCCACATTGTCCCCATTGGGGTCATGGAAGAACAGCTCCTTCTCTACACGTATCCCGGGATATATGGTGATATTATCTACGGGTTCAAGCTGCGGGGGAAGATTGAGATAGAGGACCTCGACAACGAACTCGCCCGTATCCCTTGTCCCATTTCGATCATAGACCGTGATGTTGAACTCAACTAAACCCACATCCTCCTTCTTAGGTCTGAACGAAAACTCTCCCGTATCATTGTTGAGGTCAAAATCAACTTCCCTGTCAGATTCGATGACGAATAACGGTCCATCACCGTCTGGGTCCGATGCTGTAAAGGTCAGGTTCAGCCACTTGCTCGCTTCCACCCTGTGCTCCGCTATGAACGGGTCAAGTTCTATCTTCCGGTTCCATGGCTGTCCCCAGGGAACTATCAGCGGATACCTGTCAACACTATCCGCATCTATGTAAATGGGGTGATCAACTATCCCGTTCCCGTCCCAGTCGTGGTAATCCTCCATGTTGGACCAGTAGTTTCCCCATGTACCATTGTCCCAGGTGTTCGCTCCTTCGTCCACTGCGTGGACATCGTTCCCTATGAGATTGTTCCTGTCCATGACAAGGTTCTTAGCAGAGCTTTCCACAACTATACCCTTCCCGCACTCGCTTATGTTATTCCGTGACAGCCCTCCACCGTCCATATATCTTAAACCTACACCTTCCGTACAGTTCTCGATAACATTGCCCTTCAGCATTATGTCCGGTTCGTTAGAGGACATGTATATCCCAGTCGAACAGTTCCTGATCACGTTCGAATCGAGTTTGACAAGATAACCAATGTATTCAAGAGAATTTGTCATTTTTATTCCATTACCTCTAATATTATCCATTATATTCTTCTCAATGTCATAACCCAGAACTTTATCTATCGATATTGCATCCGATCTAATGTTTGAAATAATATTTTTTTCTATCCTTAACTTATCATTTTCTTTAGAAATAATCCCATTATTACATTTTTTAATTGTGTTTTTATTTATATTAATAGAAGATGGTGGATTAGCATAATTAAAATGATAGATATCGATTGCATTATCTAAATCAATTAATAAATTATCGGTAATATCCAAATCGGTACACATACCTTTAATCCCATAAATTCCGCCTATAAAAGTATTATTATCGATCATAACACGATATTTATCTACATTCGTAACTTGAACGAGAAGTTCAATATTATTAATTTCAATATTATAAAAATTATTTTTAGTTATTGTAAAAGGCGATAAACCATCTCGTGAATAAATTCCTTTTTTTGATGATGAAATATTATTATTAAATATTTTAACATTAATTGCATTATCCGATTGGATAGCAGTAAATCGACAATTACTAATAATATTATTTCCAATACAATAATATTCTCCAGTAACATTATCTATGCCACAGTTGGAATTATTGATAGTATTATTTGTAATTATAGTATTTTTTAACAATAAAGGATAATATTTCAAAATATTATTAAATTTAATTGCACTATTTTCTATATTAAGGAACGTAGAATTGGATATCTTATGGTTCTTCAAAAAATAAAATTGGTCTCCTATGAACTGGACCGCATTATCTTTAATATTTATAAACAAACACCCGTCAATTATTGAATTTGATGTAAGCTCTTGACATATTGGGTTAAAACAATTATAGAAGCTCACATTGAAAAAAAATGCTGAATCACATTTAATTATAAAACCATAACCAACTTTTTCCCTGCTTCCTGCAAACGATATGTTCGAATCTAATACATAAATCGTTGAGCTTACATTGGCTTGAATATAATAATTATAACCATAATTATCTGAATAGTCACCAGTCCGGTTTATCGTCAGATAACTACCGTTCCTTATCTCCAACCCACCTCCCGAACTCACCATCATGTAATGTTCACCGTCATACGAACAGTTAAAGACCATTCTCGTATTATCTATGACCAACTTCTCTCCACTTGTTACCACTATCGGTTCATTGACATAGAATGTCGTCGAATTGATGTACCGAAACTTGGTGTAAAGAGGACTATCGTTTAACTTGTTACTTGTCTCAAGATCATTCTCTGCCATGTCTCCTTGAACGAAAATGCCGGAAAAGAGCATTAGAACGAGCAACGATACGATCATTCTATGCATCTAATGCACCTGTTCCCTTGTCAATGAACAGTCTTCGATATATCCGTTCCGGTCCATACTTGGATTCATGGTCCGCCCTGTTCATCCCTTATGTTCAATATCATGAAGACCACATCTTCCCAATATGTGGAACCAACCTTTGAATTACCGTAGTTGTATGGCGTGTTCAGATATGGCATGGTTGGTGGACAGTAGATCGCTATCCCTTGCGTCCTTGTGAAATTACAGTAATTCTCATCATGTCGCTCATACTCTATACCTCTTCCATCCCGGTCATTGTTCCAGAGTATGTCAGAGATGTTCATCGCTGCGTTCAATAGCTGAACATAGATACCATCCCCAGGATATGCAGACACGTTGATGAAGGCCTGTATGAAATGATAATAATCTATCTGAGTGTAAGAAAAAAGACTCATATTGATAGGGCGTGGTTCATATAGTATCCAATTATCTCTGTACCAATCTGTTGAATAAACTTCAGCCGCAACTGATAAGACATTCTTATACCAATATGGATCTATCGTTATCCCATAGAGCAGCAATTGGTTCATAGTGGTCATCTCATTGATCAAATTAGAATTCCTCAAATATGAACAGTTCATGGTCGAACACGTCAATCCCAAAGAACTGTCCCAATCCGCAACATTGAAGGGT
>JALOTP010000001.1 GCA_025457865.1 Thermoplasmatota archaeon
GTCCATGGTGGAAAATCAATGTTCCAGGAGATGCTGGAGGGGGAAAGGATACGATTCATTCCATCAAGGAGAAACAATCCTCAAACGAAAGGCAAGCTAGAACGGTTCTGGCTTGAGTATGACCGTCATCGTTGGAGGTTCTGTTCGCTGGATGAGTTCATCGACTGGTATAATCGCCGATTGCATGGTGCATTGTGGATGGATATAGGTGAGTGTCCTAGCGAGGCAGTGTATAGAAAGAACCAACCAGGAAGCATTTTGGGTCTGTTATGGGGGATGGCTTGATGAACGAACCCTATCAGCGAAATAATATCCGTACTCTACACTGAATGTCATTTTTGGAAATACGCCCAATTAAATATTTGGCGGGATAATAGGGTATAGTATAGTTTCATCTATTAGGCGAAACCGATAATTAAAACACGACTAAATGATTGAGGCGGAATAATATTTTTAACAAAAGCTAAAATAATCATAATTATGTCTTAAAAAACAATAATTATCAGTTTATGTTTCAAGACGCTGAGGCTTCAATCGAAATGAATTCAAATGAAAACACTAAAGTGTGATTATAATAGCAATAATTAAAAAGATGAACCATTCAAGGTCTATTGGCTAAAGGGTTTGCATCTCAACACTGAGAAAAAGTGATGCAAGGGTCCAGCACTTGCGGACAAGGGAACCCTTGCATCCTAACGGAGGGACAGGGGGGGTGATTGAATAGGATAGAAAAGATTTTTTTTCCTCCGTTGGAAAACTAACCTGTTTTTCATTATTTATATTTTATTGCAGTAATACTGAATGTATCGATTATAACTTGGTTATATTGTCACCCCAATCACAACAAATCAAGTTTTATTGGTAAGTGGTGCCAATAAATTAGAATTATTCGGTAATATATTTATATAAAATAAGTTCTACTTGCTTCCCGGTGTTACCCTATGGCAATGGATAGTTACAAGGCAAAAGTGATCTACCTCGGTTTTGAAAATGTGAAGAAATCCGCAACTGGAAATATCGAAACTACGGATTCCTACATAAAGGTAAATTTGAACCCTTCGAAGAGAAGGTCGAAGTTCAACACCATCTTGGTTCCCTGGGCTCGGGTAATCAAGGTCATTGTCTATTGAGCCGATCTGTTCTTTGATCCTCTGATGAAGGGACAGTCCCCAGAATACCCTCGCACTTTCATTTCCTTGTCAAGATTTGTTGTTATCTGAGTTCTGATAGAAATGAGTTCTTTATCCAGAGACATTAATCCTATATAATTCCACGCAAATTCAGTGTCCGATATCTCGGCCAACAACCTTTGCAACCTTTTCAGGTAATTCTGAGAATCTTCATCCCTAGAATGTTTGATCATTATCATTCCATTGATTTTTATTAGGGTATTTTGAGACTCTATGTTTTCATCTCGTAGGATTTCATATTTAAATCCTTGGTAGTTTATTCTATACAAATCATATTTATTAAGGTGTATTAATTCCATAGCTTTGAGCAACCAATACGTGAGGTCATACGTGAAACCTTGCTCCGTAACGCCATTTATAAATAACGGCAGCTCTAATGCTTTTTTCAGTTCCAACTGGGCTGTTTATTCCAACCTTGATTCTATTCCAATATATTCCTTACCTTTTTTCTTGAACTCTTCAAGCAACCTTTTAAATTCCGAAAAATCCATGAATGTCCCGAGATGATGTGCCAGGTCTTCATAGAGAATATCCTTTTCGAAAGGAAACTCATCCAACCTCTTAAGGATGAAAGGATAATTCAGCTCGTCTGGAAATACCTCTTTGATGAAAGCCTGGTCAAGTTCTGTTTTTATTCTCTTCAGTAGGGTACGAATATCATCGCTGTGCTTTTCCCTTTCGATGGTTTTTAAATAATCTTCAGGATCTATCTTAGCTTTGTCTGATGATTTTTTAGCTATTTCTTTCAGTTTGTTCTTTACATCAGGGTAATCAAGGAGCTGACGACCTTTTTCTGTTACTTGATAGAATTTGTACCTACCATCCATTTCTTCCCCATACTTGATCGTCTTTATCAGACCCAGATCCTTGAGACGGGAAATCATTCGGGATACTCTTGATTGTTTTGTTGCCAGGAACTTTTTCCTCTTGGGTTCGTCCTGAATATCCTTTAATTTATCAAGGTATACCTGCAAGGCTACATCAGATGGTTTGGTCTCCATGTCTTTATCCGTCATGGATTCGATTAATTCGAGAACATGAAAACTATCAATGAGCCATTTTGCAGTCTTTGGATCACTTATCATCTCCTTAATGGACTGTTCTGCTTCAGTCAGGCCGACACCGAGAAGATAGATGATTTATCCATTATAATATTTCTACCCTTTTTAAAGGGGGGGGTATCTCTCTGATTATGCATGGCCTCTATAAAGAAAAAGACCGCACTACCTTAGGATACCTAAAGGAGGGGGTTCGAAATGGAATTCGACCTTTCTGATCTAAAGAGATTTATCGAGGATAATTATTCTGAAGACCATCCGGTCTATCGGGTCATCATGAAGGAAAAGGATGTCATTCTATCTCCTGTGGAGTTCCTTGCTAAGGCAGAGGTCTGGTTGAGGCTTGTTGGATCACATAGGTGAACGGATAACCCCTTTTTCACCAGGTAGCACGTTGACGAACTCCCAACCCTGGATAATGAACCCTTCTACCTCGGTAAGGGGAACGACCCTCTGTTTATTCCCGTTCCCATTGACAGTCTTTAACAACTTTTTCTGAAGATAATCCATGATATCCTTGTTGTCCATATTCTCAAGGTCAAGTTTCTCTAGTTCTTCGTCTGTGACCCCGGATATCTTGAGGAGATATTTCCGGAACTCTGCAAGTTTCTTATCCTCGTCTTCAACATGGACCGTCATGAGGTAGACTTGACTCTTCCGATAGGCTTCCCGCATGGATTCGACCATTTCATTCGTGAGTATACCCTTTCGGGTCGTATAAACTCCTTCAACCCCGGATGTATGTCCCATGAAAAATTCTCTGAACAAATTAGTCATAAGGCCTTTAGATTCTGCCAGCAGAAGCTGGCTAGCGAAATAGCTTCTCAGGACATAGGGTCTCCATTTAAAACCTGCGCTCCGGATAGCCTTCCTGACCGAATCGCCTATGTTTATCGATCTGAGAAACCGCTTGGAAGCCCAGACGGGTGTGATAATGTCCGTGTCGCCAGTGACATTCTCTCCGTTCCTGATCCGCTCCTCCAAATAAGATTTCAAATATTCTGTCCCTTCCTCGCTTAGGAATGAAAAGTAGCTATGACCGGCCTTGGACAGTTCCGATCGGACCTTCACCATCGTGGGGACCTTATCGAAAATGACCTCCTTACCAACTATCCTCATTTCGGGGAAGTCGCTCACGATCAAACCGTCATCGCCGAGGTAGTTTCCCAAGGTCTCTGGTCTCAATCCCGTATGGGCCATCAGAACGCACGATATCCGGTCCCTTGAGGTGGCAGAGAGAAAGACCTTACGGAGCTCGTCTTGGGTTGGAATCCTTTCATCATTGAGCGTAGTCGGTTTCCAGGCATTTTTGACCTTGATCTTTCTGAGGATGACTATATTGTTATGAGCTAACCAAGACTTCACTGCTTTGACGGTCGAGTGTATATAAGTTCCGGCCCTATGCTTTTTTTCTTCTGCTGTAATGAAATCCATTAGAAGGTCTGCTAAGGCGTTCTCGTCCATCTTGACGAGTTTCTTCGGTGTTGTGTTCATTTCCTCACAGAAGGCTCGGAATCGTCTGAGATAGACATCAGCGGTGACTGTCGCTCCTCTAGCAACGTTATTGTACCATCTATAAATATCGGGGTCATCGAGGAGGGCTTTGGAGTTCTTCTTACGTCCCATGGGAGATGTATAGACCTGGTAAGTATATAAAATTATCAAGACTTGAACTGATATTAGAGTGGGCCCGCCCGGATTCGAACCGGAGTCTATGACTCCCAAAGCCACAAGGATGTACCAGGCTACCCCACGGGCCCGAAGAGAGATTTCATGGGACGAATGCGATGAGGACTATAAACCCTTCGAACTTGTGCTCCTCCTTCGATCATCGTCCTCGAAGGCTGTAACCGTTCTTAAGGGCCCTTTACATAATGGAGGGAATAGATAGCCGAGAGCAAATGGTGGTCGATGTCCACAAAGGGCATCTCCTCCCTCAGTATGTCCCTGTTGGCACTGGTCAGGGACATTATCCTCTGGAACTGATCGGTCGCTTCCTTTATCGACCCTTTGGCGGCCCTGGAGACGGCATCCTTCAAGATATCCCTCAGCTGGACAGGCAGGTCCTCATTGCCGGTTATTGCATCCAGGAACTCCATGTATGCCTTGGAGGCCCCTTTATGGTCCCCAACCTTGTACATAAGGGACGCTTTTGTCACCAGTATGTAATACCGCATCCTTTCCGGGACATCGTCCTCATCGACGGCCTCCATGGCCTTGAGGCCTTCCTCCGGTCCCAGGGCCTTCTCGATGATGAAGGGCAGCCATAGCTCGCAACAGGCTCTCATCGACCCTATGAGCGGGTCATTTTCCGACCCGGCCCTGCAGACCTTCCTTGCCGTTACCAGCGCCTTCGCGTGGTAACCATCGGCAATGTTGAGGAGCATATGGATGAAGTCCTTCCTCTCCTTATAGGCCGGGTCCTTATCCCCGCGCCTAGCGCCTATCAGGACCGGTCCGAACTCCCGGACCAGGTCCATGGAGGGTATCTGGAGGGCTGCCTTGATGAGCGTGTCCATAGCTTCCAGATCCTCTCCGGAGCCGAGCTGGTGGAACACCTCCTCCGAGACGAAGAGCGGTACGGGGCCCAGACCCGGTTCGTCCTCTAGTCCGAAAGGATAGGGCGGGACGTCCAAGCCTATGTCTTGGTGAAAGCCCATGCCGATCAATCTCTCGTGGAACAACCTTGCAAGGTCCCTATGGCATGAGACCTTGACATCCGGGTCGAGGGCCTGAACTGCCTGGTCCTTGATGAGATCATGGACCATGTAGCCTCCTGGAGTACCGAAGACGAGATGACTGTCCATCAGGGATGGGACCGCCTCCGATCCATGTTCAAGCATCGATGAGAGCTCTGCCTCACCCAGCTGCAGTCTGCAGAGCGAAAGGAGGCCCAGGAGCCTGAGCCTGTCGGGGGACAGCTTGCTGAAGATCTCCTGCTTCAGGAAATGATCGAAGTCCTCCATATCTATATCCAATCCCTCTTTCTCCACGAGCACCAGGGCAAGAGGATGACCGCCCGTCCTCTCGATGACGGAATCCACCTCCTTTGCATCGAACCCTCTTTCCAGAAGGAACTTCCTTGAGGTATCCCTGTCGAAGCCAAGGAGCTCCATCTCGCCAACGAGACCTTTGAGCCTGACATCCCTTATATCGTAGAAAGTGGCACGGGTCCTTGATAGGACCATTACATGCAGCCCCTTCATGAACGGCAGCCTCTCCTTCAGACAGCCAAGGAAGTTCGTCACTTCCTGAGGGGCCCTGTGGAGGTCATCGAATATGAAAAGGAGAGGCACCTCCGGGGGCAGGGTCTTCAGGAGGTCACAGACATGGTCTATGTCAAGGTCCGTCCTGGATTCCCTGAAAGGTGACAGACAATCATTGCCGGTGCCGGCCAGGAAACCCGACAGCTCCCTTATGACATAACCTAGGGTGGTCCATTCCTTCAGGTCGATATAGAAGATGTCCATCTTGTTGCCGAAGAGCTGGGTGACCTTCCACGAGAGCGTTGTCTTGCCGACCCCGGCTATCCCGTAGATGACAAGCGCACGTTTCTTGGTGGAGCTCAGGAACTTCGATATCTCCTCTGATTCGGCCTCCCTATCAAGGAACATATCTGGCGGCGTCAAAGAGTGCGTGTAGCTCGTTCTCCTTCTCCTATCAGTACCGTCCTGCTTCCCGGTTGACCTGTCCAGTTTCCCAGAGAGTACGACATCTGAAATGTTCTTTAACGAGACGTCCTTGCTCGAGAGCAGGTTAACAAGGGTATCGCTCCTTCTTGTGGCCCCCCCCTCAACGATCTCTATCTTGAGGGTGGAGAGGGAATCGAGCAAGGACCTTGCCGCCAGGACACCGTTGTCTGTCAGAAGGTAAACCTTCCTTCTCCTTGAGAGGTTGTCCACATGGGCCAGGTATTCCTCCGCCTCCCCACGTGATATGAGCGATCCCACGGCCCTGGGTACCGCCGACCTGATGATGCCAAGGTTGCCGGCTATCCCCTCCTGTGTAAGGTCCACAGGTACCTGGAGCTCCCCCCTGAACTTGGTATAGTTGAGGAGCAGGAGCAGTATCTTGTCCCTCGCCGTCAGCTTGATGACCCTCTGCTCCAATGGACTTCCCTCCTTACGGACCGCCTCATCATACCCCTCACTATCAAGTAATAGGAGCGGTTTAAGAAAAAAGCTTTTCGCAAGAAAGGGCGCACAGGAGCAATTCTTAACCACCTGAAAGGTATCTCCCTTCCTATGGCCCCGAGACAGACAGAGGAACTTTTGGGATCATGCGACGGCACTCCCCCTTACGGATGCAGATTATGCGATAGAGGGACGAAGCTAGTTCTCTACATCACCGGGGTTTGCGCAAGGGACTGCTTCTACTGCCCTCTCTCGGAGGCCAAGAAGGGGAAGGATGTGATTTTCGCCAACGAGAGACCGATAGAAGGCGGAGGATGGCCGTCCGATGTCCTGGAAGAGGCCAGGGTCATGAAGGCCTTAGGGACCGGTATAACAGGGGGTGACCCCATGCTGTTCGCCGATAGGACCGCAGAGGTCATTACCACGCTCAAGAAGGAGTTCGGGAACAGGCATCATGTGCATCTTTACACATCCGGTCCGTTCGATAAAAGGTCCCTAAGGAAGGTCAGGGATGCTGGGCTCAACGAGATAAGGTTCCACCCCCCATCCGACACCTGGGAGTGCTTCCGGTTCCTGGGAAGGGATGCGGAGGAAGGGGATGCGGTGGATGCCGCCATCTATCACGCGCTCATACTGGAGGCAAGGGCCCTCAGGTTGTCCGTAGGTCTGGAGGTCCCGGCCCTGGTAGATCCATTGAAGGGCGGGAACGAGCTCAGCACAGGCCTATACCATCTGGTCAGGTATGCCGCTCGGGAGGGGATGGACTTCGTGAACCTCAACGAGCTGGAGGCCTCCCATACGAACATGGAAGCGTTCCGGGACATGGGATATGACCTGGTGGACGATTCGATGGCCGTCAAGGGCTCATTGGAGCTTGCCTACAGGACCATAGGCAAGGTAAGGGCCGAGTTCCCGCAAGCAAGGACCATCTTCCACGTCTGCTCGTCCGTTTACAAGGACTCGGTCCAGCTCAGGAACAGGTTGAGGAGGATGGCAGACAACATCGTAAGGGAATTGGAGCTCGTCACAGAGGACGGGACGTTGGTCCGGGGTGTGATCGTTACGAAGGACCCCCGCAATCTGATGGCGAGATTGTCAGATGAGTACGGTATCCCACCATCCCTGATGGGGCCTATGGAAGACAAGCTGCTCGTGGCCCCTTGGGTGCTCGAGGAGATATCCACTGACCTCATAGAGGAGAGCTATGTCTCGGAGGTCTATCCTACATGGGACGGCCTCGAGGTGGAGAGGACCCCTCTTCCCGGAAAGGCCCTTCCCAACTGATTTATCTATACCTTCTGCCTAGCACAGGCTGGATGAAGGAGCTCAAGATCGGTGTCATAGGCCTTCAGGGAGACGTGGAGGAGCATATAACAGCGCTCAGGCGGGCCTTGGACCATTTCGGGCTCCAGGGCAGCGCTGTATGGGTGAGGAGGCCTGCGGACCTTACGGGGGTCAAGGGCCTGTGCATCCCTGGCGGGGAGTCCACTACCATATCCAAGCTCCTGACCCAGTTCAAGCTCAGGGAGAGGGTCATATCCATGGCGTCGGAAGGCTTGCCCGTCCTCGGGACCTGTGCCGGCTGTGTCCTGCTGGCAAAACATGGGGACGGCCAGGTCGAGAGGACCAGGACCGAGCTCCTTGGCCTCATGGACATGTCCGTTGACAGGAACGCGTTCGGCCCCCAGAGGGAATCCTTCGAATCCGATGTCCTCATCGAGGGGCTTGGGAAGTACCCTGGGGTCTTCATAAGGGCCCCTTTGATCCGGAAGGTCTGGGGGGAGTGCAGGACCATAGGGACGCTCGATGATATGATGGTGCTTGCAAGGCAGGGCAATATGATAGCGGCATCCTTCCATCCCGAACTTACCGATGACCCGCGTTTCTATAGATTGTTCCTTGACCTGTTCTGAGGAAGAACGAACCTGCCCCATCTTTGGGAAAACAACAAATAGGGAGCGTCCCAATCAACCGCCCATGAGAGGTCTGTTCATAGGCAGGTTCCAGCCCCTCCATAACGGCCATGTGTCCATAATAGAGAGCGCACTTAAGGAGGTGGACGAGCTAGTGGTGGGAATCGGGTCCGCAGAGGCATCCTACACGGCCAAGGACCCCTTCACTGCAGGGGAGAGGATGGAGATGCTGATGGCCGCAGGGAAGGAGCTGGGTTGGGGGTCCAGGGTGATATCCGTCCCTCTGCGGGATGTGAACAGGTATTCCATCTGGGTCCGCCATGTGCTGTCGCTGGTTCCCGAGTTCGATGTTGTCTATTCCAACAATCCCCTCACCAGGAGGCTCTTCGAGGACGAGGGCTTCGAGGTGAGGTCCACGCCGCTCATAGACCGGGGGGCACTGTCGGGGGCCAAGGTGAGGGAGAGCATGGCCAACGGTAGCGAATGGAAGCACCTAGTCCCTTCATCTGTCGCCGTGCTCATCGCCGAGCTAGAGGGCGATACAAGGGTGGGAGAGCTCTTCCTCAGGGGCGGCCAGGGATGAAAGAGCCCACCTGGGAGCTGCTCGTTAAGGAGGCCACGGAGAGGAAGGTAAGCATATCCACGGCCGAATCATGCACCGGAGGTTACATAGCATCCAGGATCACCGACGTTCCAGGAGCCACAGGATGCTTCCTGGGAGGGTTCGTCGTCTATTCCAACGACCTCAAGACCGGAATGCTCTTTGTCAGCTCCCGGACCCTTGAGGCCTACGGGGCCGTAAGCAGGGAGACCGTCGAGGAAATGGTCAGGGGATGCATCAGGTCCACCGGGGCGGACCTATCGCTGGCGGTGACGGGTGTGGCTGGACCCGGGGGTGGTACGAAGGACAAGCCGGCAGGCACCGTTTTCATATCTGTCATGAGAAAGATTTCCGACCCCCATACCGAAGGCTTTCTGCTCAATGTCAGGGACAGGGCCGATTTCAAGGCACAGGTCGCCGATAGGGCCCTTGGAATGCTCCTGGGGACGGTTCTCGCCCTCTCCTCCGAGAAGCCTTAATACCGGTATGGCCGATTAGGGGGCGGGGTAGCGAAGATGGAGCCCGTCTGTCCTCTAGACCACAGGTACGGCAGGAAGGAGATGAAGGAGGCTATGAGCCATGCCGCCAGGGTGGCAAGGTGCCTGGAGGTCGAAGCGGCCCTGGCCCGTGCCCAAGCATCCCTTGGCATGGTCCCGGACAAGGCCGCTTACGAGATAACGAAAAGGGCGACCCTTGAGTTCGTTGACCTCAAAAGGGTCGAAGAGGTCGAGGCCAGAACAAGGCATGACATCATGGCCATAGTCCAGGTCCTTTCCGAAGCATGCAAGGGGGATGCGGGGAAATATGTTCACCTTGGCGCCACTTCCTACGATATGGTGGATACTGCCCTTGCCCTCCAATTGAGGGATGGCCTGGACATCCTTGACGGTCGTTTGAAAGGCCTCATAATAGCGTTGGCGTCCAAGGCAAAGGAGCATAGGGACCTGGTGATGGTCGGCAGGACCCACGGCCAGTGGGCGGTACCCATCACCCTGGGATTCAAGTTCGCGGTCTGGCTCGCGGAGCTCGATAGGCATCGAGAGAGGCTGTCCCTGTGCAGGGGAAGGGTGTTGGTCGGCAAGATGTCGGGGGCCGTTGGGACCGGGGCCGCTCTTGGGGACAAGGCCTTCGCGGTAGAATCAAGGGTGATGGAGGATCTGGGATTGGGTGCCGAGGAGGCAGCCACCCAGATAGTCCAGAGGGACCGGATGCTGGAGCTCCTTTCCCATATATGCAACCTTTCGGTCACATTGGAGAAGATGGCGACCGAGGTACGTACCCTCCAGAGGCCCGAGATAGGTGAGCTGGCCGAACCCTTCGACAGCAAAGAGCAGGTAGGCTCGTCAACGATGTCCCACAAGCGCAATCCCATAATGTGCGAGAACATAACAGGGCTTGCCAGGACCCTCCGTGGTTTCCTCATCCCGGCTTTCGAGGGTGCTGTCCAATGGAACGAGAGGGACCTCTCCAACTCATCGGCGGAGAGGTTCATAATCCCGCATATGATGGTCATAGCCGACGAGGCGGTCTTCAGGATGACCGAGGTCATGAAGGGGCTCAAGGTCGATCCTGAGAGGATAGCACAGAACCTGAAAGCGGCCGGAGACGTCATAATGGCCGAATCCGTCATCATGGCCCTCTGCGGGAAGGGAATGGGAAGACAGGAGGCCCATGAGCTGACAAGGGCCGCGGCCATGGAGCATTATTCCGGAGCGGATTACAGGAAGGTACTTCTTGCGGCCCCCGAGGTCAGGAAGCTCCTAACGAGGAAGGAGCTCGACAGTGCGCTCGACCCGAGGAATTACACAGGGACCGCGGGGGAACGGGTCGATAGGGTCCTGAAAAAGGTCCTTTCACCAGAGCGGTGAGGCAGCTTTCTGCTCGATGACGGTCCAATCGAACATCGCCATTCCGTAGTTCGGCGCATCCATCGATGATTGTTGGAACACATTGATATCGAGGACGTTCCCGTTAGCTCCGGGTTCGAACCTGTAATGGGCGGAGATGATGACATCGGTCCCTTCTGCTGAGGGGCCGGGGGGAACGGCCCAAGAAGGCATCCTGTCGTAGGTCATGACCTCAATGGAACCCTGGTCCTGACCTCTGAGGACCATCTCGAGGTCAGGATAAGGGGACCAGATCGCCTGAAGGATGGAAGCGCGTATGAATGAGGGGTCTGCTCCGTTCGATGCCCTGAAGAGCATGGTCCTCACAAGTGGTGTCGTCCCGTTCTCTCCGTTCCAGACGACCACAACCCCTGCCCATAGCGCAGTGCCGGACGTTCGGGCCAAGAGGTCAGTGAAGAAGATGTCAGGGCCGTTCTCTTTGTCCGTCCCCGGACCTACAACTGCCGGTAGGTCCATGCTCAGGTCATCAATCTCGGACCGTGGACCTGCCAATGCAAGGTGGACCGTTGGGGGGGCAAGCAGGACCTCCCCCATCCCGCTCCTGTACGGTTCGTAGGGCGATGACGGTCGCGAGCTGTAAAAAGTGAAGGGTGCCGAGGTCATTATGGCGCGGTCCTCCAGGATCATGGACCTCATGGCCTCTGTCGGTATGGTCGGTGAGAGCGCACCTTCCTTGAAATAGAGACCGTTAAGGCTGCCCTCGATCTTGAACGATCCCTTGGACGGTTCCACCGTGACCTCGATACCGCCAGGGGTCGTGACCTTGAGAACGGCCTCCGGGGCCGGAGAGGAGATGGGCAGCACCGATAGGACGATGGACCCCTCGGGAGACCTCACCGTGATGTCCATCCTGTCCTTTGCCTGGTAATAGTCCAAGGTCATCGAGAGACCATCTGTATCAAGGGTCCCAAGAGACCCTGGTTTGAGCCCCTTGCCCTTCAGGTAAACTTGGTTGAGGATGGCCAGGTCACGGCCGAGTTCGCGCTTGTTCACCCAGGTCTGAAGGGCTTGGACCGAGGAGAGGGCGTTCACCTGGGCGGATGTCCTTGCACCCGATGGGTCAAGCAGCCTTTCCCTGTACGAGAGCGACCTCAGGAGGGATGAGCCTATCGATATCCCCTCCCTTATGTCCTGGAACGCATACCTTTCGAAGTACTCTGTCGCGTTGGCCTTTGCGGTAATGACCCATCTGGTGGATAGGGGGGTATACTCCTGCAGGCCGGTATTGAGGTTTGCCAGCCTTATGCCGCCGTCCCGGTTCGGCTCTTTAAGGAACCATGAATGGACCCTGATGGGGAACGAGATGGGCATTTCGAACGTCACGGGTCCTTCAGGCAGGGAATTGCCAACATAGCCTTGGACCGTTCCGGTCAGGTTCAACATTGCGGTAACGACCAGGTCCCATTGTATCCTGTAATCATGGCTCGGAGGTTCGGGAGGCGGAAGGATCGCTCCACATCTGGTATTTGTCTGACCAGAATACCCATAGTTGATGAGGTCCGTCTCGTTAAGGCTGGGGTCAGCATTCGTGAACCATGCTCTGTAATCATTGAGACCCGCGACCCTCATGTCCCTGCCAGCCACGGAATAACCACGGGTTGGGCCTATGTCGGCAATGAGAAGTGGTCCTCCGTCCGTTCCGGACCCGGAGGGAACAGTGCCTTGGGGTAGAGGGATACCTGACCCGGTAGGATATGAAGGATGATGTTCGAGAGAATAAGTGTCAATAGCATCCTTCCTCTGCCTGGAATTGAGGAGGTCCATCTCTTCGAGAGGGCTTTTATCGTCGAGCGGGTCCAGGCGTTCGCTGGTCGAGGTCCTTGCGTCCAAATGGAGATAGCGCAGAAAGATATCGGCCGTATCTGAGTGTCCGGTCTGGACGACCGAACCAGTCAAGGCCGCTATGCTTCGTGGTGCCCCGGCCGAGGCGGTCCTTTCCCTATAAGTTGCGAAGGTATCCCTCTCCGCCTCCCCCCATATCCGTGAGCCTGTGGGGTTCATCGTCGTCCCCAGCGTCTGTTCCGAATAGAACCTTTCAATGTTCGATAGCAGGTCCGAAGGGGGTTTCCCGGTCCATCTGGCTATCGAGAGCCCCATAGCGATATTGTAAGCGATCTCAACATCGCCCTCGTTGAGTATGTTTAGGGCAGTATCGAACGGTCTGGTACCGACCCCCAGTCTCACAGTCCTCATCCTGACCAGGGAGTTTAGCATGTACTCCATGTCCCTGGCCATCCCGGACCCCCACCCGTCCATGTCGCTCCCTATGAGCGACATGAGTGACCGGAGCGTCCTATCGGGGTCCATGGAGAGGACTTCGAACCGTATGCTGCCTGGAGCGGCCTCCCCGCCGTCCTCGGGCCTTATCTCCATTTCGATGGCGATATCTGCCTTGAGGACAGGGAGCGCCGGGAGCGGACCCGCACTTCCGGAGAGCTCCGAGTTCGGGTAAAGCAGGCCCCTCTTGGTAAGGAGCGTTTCGGGCGGATAGGCGGATGCGATGGGAAGCAGGTCCTCCCTGATGCTCACTTCCACGGACCTTGCGATTATACTGCTGCCCTCCGATCGCGCAAGGTCTGAGGCGATGTAGGACCGGATGTCCTCATCTATCTGGGCTGAGAGCCGGTCCGTTGATGCGCTGTGGTCCGACCTTAGCCTATCCATGACCATCGACCTGAGTTCGGAAGAGATACTGGTGAGGTCAGGTCCATCCCTGTCCCGGGAGGTCTCCCTAGCCATGAAGAGGACCGATATCCCCGCACCCGAGAGCATTAGGACGATGCTCAGGACCAGGACGGCCTTCTCCGCCGTGGAAAGCATTATGATGACCCCCTTTCCCAGATCTCAAGCGTCACCGTCATGGGGCCCTGTTCAGCGCTCACGGGCTGCGGATTTATCTCGACGGACTGCAGCGAAGGGTCATCATCTACAGGAAGCTGGACCAGTGAGGTCATCTCCCACAGCGCCCCCTGCCCTGAATCGGTGTACACACGTAATCTGAAGGGCGTCCCATCACCGACCAAAGACGTCAGCATCTCCCTGCCGAATTCCCTGAGGGGTCCCTCTAGCCCGGAAACGGGCCCTTCCCCATCTATTAAAAGCATCAGCACCTGCTGGAAGGGTGCATTGCTGAGATTATTGTTCCCAATTTTGACCTCATCCATTGTCAGGGTCATCAGAACTGGGAGCTCCCCGGCTCCCTCCTCGGTCCCGTTCTCCTCCTCGGCGAACAGCTCTGGAAGGACCAGAGCTATGATGATGCCCGAGGAGACCAAAACGCCACCAAGGATGAATGCAAGGGTCATGGAGATATGGAACCGTACCTCTTTTTCTCCGGCCTTTCGAAGGTCCACGATGACAGGAGGTCTATCCAACGATGACCACCTCCAAACTTCCAAGGACGACCCTGCCGTCCCCTATGCTAACGGCCACCGATTTCTCGTAGGTCTTGGCTGATGAGGTCCCGGTGGATACGAAACCCTCCTCGTCCGGGAAGTAGATATGATGGGTGTCCAGACCCACGACCGTGAGCGACGACCGGCCTGTCCTTCCGTTCAGTTCGCTCCTTGAAAGAAGGAGACCGGGTTCGGAAACGAATAGGGTCAATGATATGGGGCCTCCCTCGGAACCGTATGTGCCGATGACCACCTCCAGGATATCAACGCTGGACCTTGTCATATCCTCATCGCTGTCAGAGATGCCCTCTCTCAATACTGCAATGACGCAGCCACCGATGAAGACCAGGCTGGCCACTATCAGGACCAGAAATGGGTTCACGGCACTTCGGGGGGCCGGAGGGGGAATTCTGCTAGGAGATCGAATCACATGTTACTATTGTACGTTGGTGATAGTTGAATTTTCCGGTTCATTGTCTGAAATTCGGACCAATATCCGCACCAAAAGGTATTTTTTCCGGGGAGCCTCTAGAGCGGTCATGGGAGATCTCCGCTCTGATAGGAGCCTGCTAGCGTTCGCACTATTGGCAGGGATAGTATTGATATTACCAGTCCAGCTCGCGGCCGACCATGGGACGAGAGGAGAGGTGGGTGGTTACATGAAAGGTGAGCTGATATACAATTCCACAAGGTCGCTCTCCGGGGGTTTGGGCGTCGGTGATGTTGACGATGACGGTGAGGTCGAGGTCATATTCTGTGATTTCGAGGGCAACGTGGTCATGCTGGAAGCATCGCAGGACGGGTCATTCAGGGCAGGTAAGATCTGGCAGGAAGGTGGGGAGCCCGGAACGGACAAAGGGCTCTTCGACCTGGTCATAATGGATGCCCTGAGCACGAGCGATGGACCTGAGATATTGGTGGGCGGGTATTCCGGGAAGCTGTATGCGGTCCATAAGAACGGCGAGGATTGGACCTCGACCGTTCTTGTGAGGTCCCCGTTCAGGATCTTTGAGATAGAGCTTGGCGACATCGACCCAGCCGTAGGCGAAGAGGTTCTTTACGGTTCCATGCAGAACGACCAGGTGACCCCGGACCGGTACCTCCGGTACGTAAGGAGGACGGCCGGTGACAATTACGAACAGGTCGAGGTCCCTGTCCCGGAGGCGGTAAAGGCCATAGATGTGGCCGATGCCGACCCGGATGTCGAGGGGGAGGAGATATGGATCACCACCTCTGCCTGGAATGACAAAGGGGGGACCGAATCGACCCTCGTCGAGCTATGGAACGAGGGCGGGACTTGGAAGAACAGAGTGATGTTCACGGACCCCAACAATCTCCTTACCAACGTCAAGGTCGGCGAGCTCTGGTCAGGGCATGATGGGAACGAGATGGTCATAACATCACTTGGTGGTTGGTGCTACCTAGGCTATATGGAAGGGGGCATCCTGAAGGTCAAACCCATCTTCGAGGCCAAGACCGAAACGGGTTCCAACTTTGGTCTGGAAGGCCTGGCCATGGGTGATATCAATCCAAGGCACCCTGGGGACGAAGCACTGGTGACGGGGTATTACAATAGGGTGTATCAGGTCGTTGAGGTCTCGGGCGAGGTCATAGCCGATCTGGCCTGGGAGAAGGACAGCGAGGAGATGAAGCTTGAGCTATCCGGGGTGGAGATAGCCGATGTCACCGCTGTCCATCCAGGGAACGAGGGGCTCATTGCATCCCTCCAGGGCTGGATAGAGATGCTCAATTATGAACAGGACGGGCTCTCCGTATCGATCCCGGGACAAAGGTTCGAACTCGTCCAGGGAGGTGAGGTGAGGGTCCCTCTCAGGATAGTTCCAAGCGGTCTCCTCAGAGGTCCCCTGGTCCTTGAGATCGAGACCGACCCTTCGATCAATGTAATGTACCCCACCGGTCTCAACATAGATGACCATGACCCGCTGGACCTCATGGTCGTTATCGAGGCTAAAGGTCCCTTGAGCAACAGGGACATTGACATAGGGGTGCAGGCCAAGGTCGGAACGTACACTGACCAAGGCACCATCCGCCTAAGCCTTGAAGGTTCAGGAAGCTCATTGACCCTGTTCACCGAACCTGCATCTGGCGTCGTTTATACCGCACTTGGGTCCCACCTTCGAGTGAGGGTGGGAATACTAGGTGGAGAGGAGTATGATGCCCTGGACCTCGAGGTCAGCGATTCAGAAGGGCTGCTGACCAGTGTGAACACCCCTATCGTTCCCGGAGAGGATGAGTACATGACCATCCTGCCGATAAAAGGGGTATCTTTGGGCATGCGTTCCGTGACAGTGACAGCCAGCTATGCGGGGGTAGCGGTCTCCGAGGCTGATTTCATCATAGAGGTCAGGAAGCTCTCCGACGATCTGGACGCGGTGGTCACCAGGATAGATGACCAACGGTTCATCGCTAGATTGCTCTATAACGGTTCGGTCCCTGTCAACCATGTGTCTGTGGAGTTCATGTTGGGTTCCAAGAAGGTCGGTTCCTTCGATGATGTAACCCTTGGCCCAAGGTCCAACCTTTCCATCGATATACTGCTCGATAAGGGTGAGACCGGGATATTGACCGTCTTTATCGACGATTTAGGGCAAGAGGAGATAGCGACCTACAATCTTGGCCTTATTGGACGGTCCTCAGATGGTAAAAGTGGGAAAATGGACATGTTCTGGGTGATAGTCGGGGTGTTGCTGGTGCTTATTGCCCTGGTCTTCGTTGGGGTGGCCCTTATGTATTCCAGAGGGACCAGCGATTCGGATGCCCGGATAGACCGGATCGGAGATTACAGAGGTAGTAGGGTCAATCATCCTATGAACCGTGAGAGGACCATTGCTCGGGGGCAGATGGGCAGGATGCCGCCCGAGAGACAAGCCCCCAGAAGGGCACCCCCTCCTCCCTTCAGAACCCAGGGAAGGGGCCCAGGCGGACGGTAGCTCTGCGGCCCGGTGCCCGGAGCCGGTTATGAGGCTTCAGAATGACATATCCATTTTATCCGACAAAGGTTAAATAAAAACAGTTCATAGAGGCGGACCGCACCTGAGCATCTGTCGGGGTGGCTCAGCCTGGTGGAGCGTCGGACTCATAGGGGCCCAAGGGGCAATAATCAATGCTCCCAGGATCCGGAGAAATCCGGAGGTCGCGGGTTCGAACCCCGCCCCCGACACCAATGTTGATGTTATCAATAAGAATATTAGAACGGTATAATTACACTTGACGTTAGGGGTTCGAACCCCACTCATCATTTAACATCATCTTTTTTCGTCCTTCTAATCTTCCTCGACCAGAGATAATACGCTCCGGCACCGACGGCAATTAAAGCGACCGGTATGAGGATGAGGACCATTCCACCTGCCCCCTCCTTTGGCTCAGTGACCCTGATCTGACCCGTTGTCCATCCTATCATACCCAGCTTGTTCTTGACCCTGAGGGTTATCTCATAGGTCCCTGCCTTCCCATAGGTATGTTCGGACCTGGTCCCTGTCGAGTTCTCTCCGTCCCCCCACTCCCAGCTGTATTCGACAATCCCCTCCCCGCTCATGTCATAGGACCTTGAGCCGTCCACCTTGACCTTGAGGCCGCTGGTCCAGTTCTCGAACATGGCCACGGGTCCCGTGTTCTTGAAGAGGAAAGGCCCCTCTTCCTGTCTAGCGAACATAACGGCCGATAGCCTTGCATTGGGCCCGTCATCACCGTCCTTCCCGTATGTCAGGATCAACCTTCCGTACTCGTCCACATCGCATGTGAAGAAATCCCCCAGGTCCCTGTCGGAGTCGCCACCTGTCCCGGTGGTGCGGATGGCCCCGGTATGTACGTTCGGTTCTATGGTCGTGATAAGGAAGGAGACGTTATCAGAGAACGAATCCGTCGAGATAGCACCCTGAACGGACCAAACAGCATCGGTCTTCTCATCCGAGGAACCGTTGACATCGGGTGTATCGTACCATGTGAGCGCTATCCTTCCAGGATCTCCTGCAACGACCCAAGGGAAGACCCTAGTTCCATCGGTGTCCGTCACCTGGAACACATCCCAGGTGACCCCTTTGTCCTGGGACCTTGCAAGGAAGATATGAGCTTGAGTGGACCAGGTCAGATAGACGTTGCCGAGCATGTCAACATCAGCGGCAATGAAGATATTATTGGCATCATCGCCCGATGATATGACCTGATGTCTAGAGAAGGTGTCCGCCCCATCTGTAGAGACATAGACCGCTATCCCGCCCCCGTCCTTGTTCGGAAGGTATATCGTCCCATCGACCGGGTCAACGGCAAAGTGGTCCCTGGACTGAACGCTTCCCGTGACCGCCTGCCTTCTGTTCCCCATGGTCCAGAACATGCCCCGGCTGGACCATTGCGCCCTCTGTATGACCAATCCCAAAGGGATGTCGTTGTAGATCATGTAGAGCGTTTCGGTCTGGGCTCCAGGAGGTGTCCCCACCGTCGGTCCCATGGCGAGCCACTGTCTGTCGCCCATCCTGGTCTTTGTAGCCAGAGGGTTCCTGATCCAGGTCTCACCCCCATCCTTGGATGTATCTATGGTCGAACTCCAGAGGTATAGGTCAGTATAGTAGATCGTGCCGTCCTTCGCTATGGCTGTGTAAGAGTCGCCGGACCCTCCAGCGTTCCTACCGTAAGGATGGGGCTCCCAGGTCTCCCCGTGGTCCTTGGATATCCAAAGGTTCCCGCTCTGACCACCGAGCCATCCTGTAGGGGAATCTATGTAGATCCATTCCGTACCATCGATTCCGGGACCGGCTGCGATATGGGGTTCGAACCCACCTCCTTCGGAACCCGGGACCTGGCTTACGAAGAACTTGATATCCTTGTGAACGGTGGGACCAAAGGAGCCATCGGCGGCTTGGGCGCCAGCATCGTTCGGGGTTTGGATCACCGTTGGAATGGACATCAACAAGAGCAGGAAGAAGGGCAGTAAATTTTTCAAGTGAGGTTCTCCCGGAGAACTGTCCAGGAGCGGAATCGATCATCGCTCTTAAATAATTTGGCAGACAAACCCACATCATCAAGCGAAAGGCGGTCCTGTAGCCAAAAGACCCCCCCAATTGATGAATGATCTGGTTTTCACCTCAGGGAAAACCGACCTCCGGGATAGAGGGGCAGATCAGGGGCGCAAATGGATATGGCTTTGAACTTTCCATGGATGGAGGATAGGTTCGACCAGACGGGTCAGCGCTCCTTTCTGTATGTCTCCAACCGGTCTACCATCTCATTCAGGGAATCCCTATCTATCTCTCCGTCCAGGAACCGGTTCACAAGGGATAGGAACACCTCATCGGCTATCCTTTCACGGGTGACCACTTCGTAACCTAGACCCTCCTCTCCCCTTCTCCGCCATATCAGTCTCCGCTCCTTGAGGCGGTTCAGGTTGTAGACGAATGTCCCGTTTCCCAATCCTGACCTCTTCTTCAGTACCGAGAATTGGACCCCTGGGGATGTCGCAATTATATCGAGCAGTCTCTGCTGCTCTTCGTTCAATTCGATGCTTCCCTCCGAATAGGGGTAACATTTCCTTATGAACGGATAATAGCATCTCTTTCCTCCATGTTTCTCCAGGGCGATCCTCCTCTTCTTCTGGAGGTAGTCAAGGTGGTACCTCAATGTCCCATCGGTCATCTTGAAGACATCCTTGAGAAGGACGAAGGATGCTCCTGGATTGTCACTAATATATTTTAGGAGCAGTCCTCTGGACTTGTGGTCTTTGTATCCTTGGACGTTCATCCAACCACCTTTGGGAAGTTCATTCCTCCCTGATCCTCTCAAGGACCGATATGTACCTCCTGAAATCCTCTTCGGATAGGTCGCCCCCTTCCATCCTCTTCCTCAGCCTGGAACCGATCCGGTCGAGGTTGTGCCGCTCTGGAAGGTCCCGTCCATCAGCGAGCAGGTCATCCAGATACGGAGATAGTTGCGATCCCAACCCGTAGTTCCATGGAGATGGGGCCGCTACGATCGGCCTCTCATCATCATCTGTACGATCGTTATTTAATCCTTTCTCGTCCCCGTAGCTACCCATCATCCCCCTCCAACGCATGAACAGGAGGGAAATGACGATGAACAGAGCCAGGACAATTATCATTAAAAGGATTAAAACGATAGACACCATAGGGAAACTTTGGGACCTTTCAGGTTCGGAAGATGAGATATCCACATCAACGTCCGTTGGATCAGGTAGATAGAGGAAGACCTTGTACGAACCACCAGTATCGATCAGGTAGAAGAGCGGTTCGGAACCGTTCGCAGTAAGGACCTCTTCGAGCGAACTTGCCATCTTGACCTTGATACCGTCCACCTCTACGACGACCGAACCGTCCTCCGAGACCTCTAGTAGCTCCTTGGAGACCTCGAAAACGACCACCTTAGGGTCAGGATCGGGGCTCTCCACATGCAATGAAACGGACCCATCCTCGATACCTTCGACCGTTACTTTGAAGCCGGTCTCGTTCATGAGAACCTTGCCGTTGCCGTTCCCATCGATGTAGATCGAGGCCCCCACATCCGTGATATCTGAAGGGGGCTCGGCATCCTCCGAAAACACCCAGAAACCGCTACTGGTCGTATCAGAGAGACCATCATTGTCCACTACGGTCAGAGTTGCCTTGTAGTATCCAATAAGATCGAACTCTATTGAGATCTGCACCTCAGAGTACAACTGCCCGTCTATCACCCAACTGAAGAAAGTGATGTTCCCATCTGGATCTGTAGAGCCCTTACCGCTGAATGTCACCTTAGACCCGGAATAGGTTATGGCTATGTTCGCGATGGGGGCCTTCTTTTCAATAATGGTCCCCCCATCCTCTCCTGTCACTTTTAAGGTGTATGTATCTTTTACAGGCAGTCTGCCGCTCCGACCTGTCACATCTTCGGTCTCGAAGAAGTAGGCATGGGTACCAATGGAAAGCTTTGTGGAATAATGATACCTCACACCTGTCTTGATGTCTGTGCCGTTCCCTGCCTCCATTTCGAACGATGCGCCGTCTATGTAGACGACCATATTCTCAGGGTCATCACCATCCAAGTCCCTGTAAGTGCAGGAGAAGTTGAATTCGGTCGATACGTTCCCTGCGCCTGGGGAGACAAGGGCATCTAGCAGCATCGGAGGATGCGGCTCAAGGACCGTTAGTGTATGATATTGACCCTTTCCCGGGTCCCTCAGGGTCCCGTGGTCGTTCTCTGCAAGGAAGTAATAGGTGTGGTTCCCCTTCGAGAGCATCGTCTTGAAAAAGTATTGCATCCCGGTCAGTGTGTTCCCGCCGACCATTGCCATTTCGTGGACATCGTTATCGATGAAGACCTGAACGTAATCCGGGTCCATTCCCGATGTGTCCCTGAACGTCACGGTGAAGTTCAGGGCCGTATCGGTGTAGGCGACCTTTGGATTTACATCAATGCCGTAGAGGGAGGAATGGCCGTCCACAGTCAATCTCAATTCCCCCTCATAGGGGTAGATGTTGTAGGCACCACCTTGTATTGTCGCCTTGAAATGGTATGTATGCTCGCCGGGGGTAAGGACCATCTTCTTCTTGCAGACACGGTAGGTCTCGTTCGAATAATTCCCATATCCTGTATTGATCTTTGGACCGATCTCCATGCTGTAGGGGTCACCATCCATTATCATCTGAACGGATGTTGGGTCATTGCCCTTCCAGTCCGTATAGTTGATCCTGAACTCGAACTCCGTAAGGTCGTTCCCTTCCTTTGGTGTGATGGAAGGATTGTAGAGGTCAGGTATGTGATCGAAGACATCGAAGGACAGTTCCCCGCTCAAGGGGTATCTGAGCGGATAGAGCTGGCTGTCAATGAACTCGAAATGGTACTTGAATGTCCCGGTATAGCCGCTCGTGTTGGAGTAATACATTGGGTTCCACCAGTTGTAGAACCTTCTGGTATTGTTCTCCAACCAATAATAGTCCCATAGACCGTATCTTTCACCGTTCACCACAACATAGTATTCTTGAGGCCAATCACCGGTTTTATCGGTGTAATCGACAAAGAACTGGACCTCCCTATACTTCTCCGAGACGCGAGGGCTCACATGGCCGTTGGACAGCGATGTGAGACCCGGTGTACCCATCACTGTGATGTTCGTATCGTTGGTCTGCGAGTAGGCCTCCAATCCGGTCCTGTCGTGACCGTAGAAGTAAACATAGTGATTGCCCGGGTTCCTGACCGTGGACTTCAGCTCGCAGAGGACACCGTTCTTGTAATCTGTCCCCTTTATGGTCATCGATCCGTTCCCGTTCTGCAGTCCCATCCCATAATCCTCTATTCGGACGTAGGATGGAGGGTCCCCGTTCTCGTCCTTGTACCATACCCTGAATGTGAACTCTGTTGAAGCGTTCCCTTCCTTTGGGGTCACAGAGGAGTTGTAAAGGAAAGGTGGAGTGTAATTCCCACCAGCGGTCATAGTAAGGAAACCTGTCTCGGGAAAACGCACCTCTGTCCATTCATATGACCAGTTGGTGTAGGTCCGGTGGTATGTATTGAAGTAATATTCATGGGTCCCCGTATAGAGCGAAAGGGAACCACTGAAATTCAGACCGGTTTTAATATCCTCCTCATCATTCCAATATGCATATAGCTCAATATAATTATTATAATACCCATCATTGTGGTTTATGACCAATGCAGGGTTGTTATAAGGAAAATCCCCATCGATGTCCTTGTACCAGATGCTGAAAGTAAAAGTTGTATTTCGTGCATCCCCGGTCTTCGGGGTCAAGCCAGGATCGTAGAGTTCCGGTGGGTGGTCGGGGACATAGAAATAAGAAAAAGGGGTCATGGAGAATAACCTGGTGGTATCGTTCGCATAGAAGTAATATCCCCAATGGTTCCTGTAAGGGACCGTCCAGTTGCATTTTAGCAGGACTCCGTTCTTATAATCCGACCCTGAAGGGACCATGGTGACCTTATCTGAGTATTCGATCAATAGGTACGCATTTTTCAAAGGGCTGCCATCCTGGTCCTTATACCAGACCGAGAACTCAATTACCTCATCCACCTCAGGTTCAGAGTTGGATATGCTCCAATTAAAGAGCTGGGGTTTATTGTAGCCTGCATCGACGGTGAAGCTGAGCGTCCCAGTTGATGGATACCTGAAGGTCCTATTGAAATAATCATCATAGACCTGGAAATAGAACTGATGGGTCCCTGATCCGAAATTGAAGCTGTAATAGCTGAATACCATGTCGGACCCCGACCAGGTCATGTTGCTCATCGAATAGAACTGGTCATCGACGATAACGGTCAGATTGTTAGGCCAATCCCCATCGGCATCATAGTACGTCACATAAAACACGAACGTATCGTTCTTGGGATCCCCTGATGTAGGTGTGACGCCGCCTTTCGAGAGGACCGGATCGCTCCTGCCGGGAGGCTCGGGACCTGCAACAGCGGGAACCACCGAGGCCATGATCATCACGGTCATGAGCTGGACCAACATCAATCCGCAAACAAGCATTGTTCTCGCATTGAACCTCATATCCGAATTCCTCCATGGGGGCCTTTTTCCGAAAAGCCCTAACATATGAGGTCTTATCAATAGGATATTAAAAGAGATTTATGGCCGATCAGTACATACGGGACTGGACCTTTTCAGGTATTAATATTTTCTGACCGAATTCCTGTCCATCCGCTTTGGTACAGAAAATATGGAAAGGATCATTGTTAGGTCCTTTGTGACCTGTTGTATCTAGGAGGCATCCCAAGGATAAGGTTATAATCCTCGATGAGGCTCTTTCGGCGGATCTCGACATCCTCATAGCTTCCCGATGAGAACGTCCTGTAATACCTTGCACCTTGGATGGGGAAGTTACCTTCCGGGAAATGCTGGGAGAGCATAGGTTGGAGAGGTCCTGCCCCCACATAAAGCACGTCGAGGTCGTTATCCAGCACCTCATAGAGGCCAAGCCCCTTCTCCTCTTCGACTATTATGTCCCTTTCGAAATCCTTGACGAGCTTCGATCCGACCATGTTCACACCTCAGACCTATCTGAGGAAAGAGCGGGTCAAGGGGGTTAATAAGCTAACATCAGAGGTCCCACGGACATCCCAAGACCTCGTTGTCCCCAAAATGGATACAGCCCCTCTTTGAGGACCGATCATAGGATGCCCATCAATGTACCAGGAAGTGTTCCCTGACCGAAAGCAAAAGGTCCAGGTCCAGTTCGAACGCTGAAGCGGGGGAGGCAAGCTCCATCTCAGCTATAAGGGACGGATGGAGCTCTCCCATATGCCCCAACGGGATACCCTCCGTCCCGCTCAGCTCCGGGAAAGGACCATCGTACTTCTGACGTTTCCCGAGGACGTCCTTGTGGACCGTGATGCTCGCAGCCCTGCCCCGGATGTAGCATCCTAGGTCAGCAGGTGCCACATCAAATACGACCTGAAGGTCCTGAAGGAGCCTCTGGACCTTGCCCTTCACCTCGGTGAAAGAGGCCTTCGTATCGACAGATACCACCCCAAGGACCTTACGGTCCAGGTTCCCGACCTGCACATCTGCGACCTCGAAAAGGTTCTGGGGCAGGTCCCTGTGCTTGTTGGACCTGAGGACCTGGAGTATGGAAGGAACGGCGGATACCCTCAGCATCGTATGTTCGACAGATATGGGGTTCTGGACCTTTGGCAGTGTTCTTTCGGCCCTTCCCATCATCCTGAACTGCGCATCCTCGTTGGTGAGCGACAGGGTCATGATCTCCAGGTAGCCCATGCCAATGAGCGATTCCCTTACCATCGAGGAAAGGGTCCGGATCGCCCTCTCCCTTCCGGTCGTCTGTACCCTGGAACCTACGCCCTCGAACCTACCGTAGCCGTACCCTATGGCCACATCCTCGATGATATCGGTCTGGTGAAGGATATCGCCCCTCCATGGAGGCGACTGGCATCGGAGCAAGCTCCCTTCCGATACCATCCCTTCATATCCCATTCTGAACAATGCCTCGGAAGCCTCCTCAGGCGAGATGTCCTTTCCAAGCCATCTCCTTGTGAGCCCCAGGTCGAGCACCCTTTCTTTCCATCTGAAGTCCGGCCAGAGACCTCCGGAGAGCCCTAGGGCCTCCCACTCACTTCCCTTGGGACGAACGACCTTGACCGAACGGAGCAAGCCCCCTCTTTCGAGGAGCTGGGAGCTTATGATATTGACGCATTGTGAAACGGCCCGGACATCGAGGCCTGTGCAATCGATGAAGATGTTTTCCGTATCCTCGGTCACTTTGGTGAGCTCACCGTTGATTATAGGGGGAAACGACAGCACCTGGTCCTGGGAGTCCATGATGACCGGGTATCTGTCCAGGTTGTCAAGCACCCAGGCGTAGTCCTTTCCCTTCTCATGGTATCTGAGTATCCTCTCCAGGTCCCAATCACCTTGTTTCTGGAGGGGGACGAACTCCACTTCCTTGGGGTGGACCGCCCTGTATCGGAAAGGAGGGACCAGCGGAGAGACATCATGGATGCCTATGGCCACCTTCTTCCTTTTCCTGCCTATGGTCAGGTGGAGCTTCTCCTGCAGGTTCATGATGGATATTAGGGCGTTCTGGTCCAGCTTCACGTTCTCGACCAGAGCACAACCTATGACCGGTCTTATCCCGATAAGACCTGGGTCCACATCCACGGTTATTTTCGAAGGCCCCTCCACTTTCATCCTTTCGAGCATTGGTGACCTATCGATGCCCGAGAAGCGTCTGTAGGCCCTTGCGATGCCCTCAACACAGAAGAGGTCGGGTCGGGAGGGGAAGAACTCTATGCCAACCTCCCTGCCCTCGACCTTTTCAACGCTGGCCCCGATCATGGGGACCTCTTCCTTGAACGCTTCCAGGTCGAAACCTGGTCCAGCGAGCGACTTGAGATCGTCGATATCCATGGTGATGACAGGCAATGGCTCACCTGGGCATCGGAGAGGATACCGTCGTTATTAACCTTTTTTGGGGGGCAATATTTATATCCGATCCCGCTCTCGAAGTGGCGGTGTTCCAGATATGACCGACCTAATCACCAAGAAAATGGGGATCATGGAAACGATACAGAAGTACCCTCAGACCCTGGGCGTCTTCATCGAGCACGGGATGGGCTGTATCGGGTGCGCTATGGCGCATTACGAGAACATCGAGGAAGGGGCAACGGCCCACGGTATGGATGTGGAGGCCTTGATGAGAGCCCTCAACGATGTGGCCAGTGAACAGAAGGGGAAGAAAGCTAGCCACTGACGGCCGAGAGCTTGTTCCTTCAGAAGGTTAATATACCCCATCCGGTATGGGCGGTCGCCATACGCTGGCAGAGGCCCTCCGGCCAATCGAACAAGGGCAACCCGAAAGGACCCTGCTTCGGGGGAACAAGCGTTCATACGCATTCTGTCCCCCAACATCGTAACGGCCGGATTGGCGAAGGAGCGTTCACCATGACGGAACTCTCTGTCCTGGTAGCATCCGCTCCGTTGCATGACGTACTTGGAGGAATAAGATGGGCAAGACAAGCAAGCCAAGGAGAGGTTCATTGGCCTATAACCCTAGGAAGAGGGCCAAGAGGGAGACCCCTATCCTCAAGCACTGGCCCGAAGGGGATGGCGAACCGAAATTGCAGGGCTTCGCAGGCTACAAAGCGGGAATGACTCACCTATTCGTCATAGACGGCAGCGCATTCTCGACCACATCTGGGCAGGAGATAGTCGTCCCTGCCACCGTGGTGGAAGTACCACCGCTGAAGGTTGTGGGCATAAGGCTCTACTCCGAAGGTCCATATGGGTTGACCGTTCTGAAGGAGATATGGACGGAGAAGTATGACAAGGAGCTTCACAGGAGGGTCACCCTACCGGAAAAGATGGAAAAGCCCGATATCAAGGCCTTCAAGACATTGGACCCAGACGAGGTCCGTGTCATAGTCCATACACAACCCTATACCATGTCAGGTGTCCCTAAGAAATCGCCCGAGGTCATGGAGATACGTGTTGGCGGCGGTTCGGTCGTCAAGAGGAGGGACTATGCACTTTCGCTCCTGGGCAAGGAGATAAACTTCAACGATTTCCAGGCCGAGGGGGCCATGGTCGATGTCATAGCCATTACCAAGGGAAAGGGTTTCCAGGGCAGGGTCAAAAGGTTCGGACTGAAGCTTCTGACCCACAAGAACTCCAAGCACAGGAGGATGATAGGGACCCAGGGACCCTGGCATCCGAGCTGGATCATGCCCCAGATTCCCAATTCCGGTCAGATGGGCTATCAAAAGAGGACGGAGTACAACAAACAGGTCCTGAAGATCAGCAAGGACCCGGCCGAGATCAACCCCAAAGGCGGGTTCGTCAACTACGGACAGGTCAAGGGCAGTTACGTCCTGATCCACGGTTCCATACCTGGAGTGACCAAGAGGCTCATAAGGTTCAGGGACCCGGTAAGAAAACCGTCAAAGGATTCCAATATCCACGAAGTGACATACGTCAGCACTTCGTCAAAGCAGGGTAGGTGAGGTGGTAGGAGATGGTCGAGAAGAAGCAACCAGTAAAACGAGCGAAGAAGACCGAGCAGGCATCTTCGAACGTTAACGTCTACGGCACCGACGGGAGCGTGAAGGGACATGTCGGACTTCCGGTGGTCTTCTCCACGCCTTACAGGCCTGACCTGATAAGGAGAGCGGTCCTGACCGCTCGGGCCAATAGAAGACAGCGCTATGGCCCTTCCAAGGTGGCAGGGTTGAGGCATTCGGTCTCAACATGGGGCAAGGGCAGGGGGGTCTCAAGGGTCCAGAGGATGGTTGGGTCCAAGACCGCAGCCGAATCCCCCAACAATGTCGGTGGCAGGAGGGCGCATCCTCCCAGGGTCGAGCATTATTTCACACAGAAGATGAACAAGAAGGAGAGGTCCATGGCCAAGGCTTCCGCCCTTGCCGCGACCTCCGACCATTCAAAGGTCATGGGAAGGGGTCACAAGTTGAAGGAAGGGATAACCCTCCCGGTCGTGGTCGAGGACGATATTGAAGCATATTCCAGAACAGGGGATATTGTCACCCTGCTCAGGTCCCTGGGGCTCGAAGCCGATATCCAGAGGGCAAAGGAGGGTACCCATATCCGGGCTGGAAGGGGCAAGATGAGGGGTAGGAAGTACAGGACCCCCCGCTCGGTCCTCTTCGTGGCCTCGCCGGGGTCCCCCATTCTTATCGGTGCTAGGAACATCCCAGGGGTGTCCACTGCGACACCGAAGGGATTGAACACCGAAGCATTGGCACCTGGGGGCGACCCCGGGAGGCTCATGGTCCTATCGAAGAAGGCCCTGGCAACTTTGGGAGGTGAGTAGGATGGTAGGGATCTCACCCTATGATATCCTCATGCATCCCCTAGTGACGGAGAAGGCCTTGAACCTAATGGAGAAGAAGGTCGTCAGGGAGAAGACAAAGAAGAGACCTGAGATAGCCATAGAAAACAACTCGCTGATCTTCATCGTTCGGGAGAGCGCGACCCGGACACAGGTGAAGAGGGCCTTCGAGGAGCTCTTCGAGGTCAAGGTCGAGAGCGTGAAGGTGTTGAACACCAAGGCCGGGAAACAGGCCATAATTAAGTTAGCACAGGGATTCAAGGCCGAGGACGTCGGCATGAGAATAGGAATATTCTAAAGGGGTGTGAACATGGGAAAGCGTATTGTCACACGAAGAAGGGGAAAGGGGACGAGCGTTTACACGTCCCCGAGCCACAGACATCTGGCCCCGGCAGAGCTACCAAAGCTCAGATCAGGTAGGGGCAGGGTCCTGGACCTCATGCACGATCCCGGCCACTCGGCGCCTATGGCAAGACTCCTATGGGACGATGGCAGGGTACGTTATATGCTGGCCCCCGAGGGCCTCAAGGTGGGTCAGGAGGTCCTTATGGGGTCCGACGCGCCGCTCTCGAACGGGAACATCCTGCCTCTGAGGGAGATCCCCGAGGGGACGCCTATCTACCATATCGAGGGCCTTCCGATGGACGGCGGTAAGTTCGTCAGGGCAGGTGGCGCTTCGGCAACCATTGTCTCTCGGGCCAAGGATGTCACTGTCCAGCTCCCATCGGGTTCCTTCAAGAACCTGAACGGCGAGTGCAGGGCGATAATCGGGATCGTTGCCGGTGGTGGAAGGACCGAGCAGCCATGGGGAAAGGCCGGAAGGAGGGTCAGGTCCCTCCGGAGCAAGGCTAGGATATACCCCAAGGTTTCCGGTGTGGCCATGAGCCCTGTGAACCACCCTCACGGTGGCGGGAGCCATCAGCATGTTGGTAAGCCGAGCACGGTAGGAAGGAACACTCCCCCCGGCAGAAAGGTTGGGAGATTGAGCCCCAAGAAAAAGAAGAGGACCTGAGGTGATGATATGACAAGGGGAAAGACCACACCAAAGGCGGCAAGAAGGAAGTCAAGGAAGCTCAAGGGCCGCATACTAGCAAAGAAGAAGAAGGAGTTCCTCTACAGGGGGAAGACCATAGAGGAGATGCAGAACCTGTCCCTCGAGGAGGTAATGGAGATCCTCCCTGCAAGGGCAAGGCGTTCCCTCCGGAGGGGAATGGTGATGAAGAACAAGAAGTTCTTCAAGCACGTAACCGACGGAGACCAGGTCATAAGGACGCATTCCAGGGAGCTCGTCATACTCCCGAGCATGGTGAACAGGAAGCTTTCCATCTATGATGGAAAGGCCTTCCAGGAGGTCATGGTCACCTCGGAGATGATAGGCCATCTTACCGGAGAGTTCGTCCAGACCAGGAAAGTGGTCAAGCACACCGGTGTTGGTGTGGGTGCGACCAGGTCGTCCAAGTACATGCCGTTGAAGTGATAGGAGGTATTGAAATGAGATATTCGGTTGAATCGGACCCGGAGTCCATGGCAAGGGCACAGGCCATAGAGCTCAACGTCTCCCCAAAGCATTCCATAGAGATATGCAGGGAGCTGAGGGGGATGGAGCTCAAGATGGCCAAACAATACCTCGAGGACGTCATCGATCTCAAGAGACCCGTCCCTTTCAAGAGGTTCAAGAGGTGCGTCAGTCACAGGAAGGGGAAGGGCTTTGGCCCTGGAAGGTACCCGCAAAAAGCGGCCAAGTCCATACTCAAACTGCTCAATGATTGCGAATCCAATGCAGAGTACAGCGGTATGAACACCGATGCGCTTTGGATCAGGCACCTTAGAGCCCACAGAGGCCGTATAAATCGAGGATCTATGCCCCGGGCCCACGGCAGGGCGACGGATTGGGACCATTACACGGTGAACATAGAGATCATACTGGAAGAGAGGGAGGGAAAGAATGGCCAGTGAAAGGAAGTTCGTTGCCGAGAACATAAGGCGTGTCCTCCTGAAGGAATACTTCATGAAGGAGACCGAGACGGCCGGGTTCGGAGGTATCGATATCCAGAGGACCCCTATGGGGACCAGGGTCACGCTCATAGTAGAGAGGCCCGGGATGGTCATAGGCAGGAAAGGGACCAAGATCAAGGACCTGACAAGGACAGTTTCCGAGGTCTATGGTTTCGATAACCCACAGATAGAGGTCCAAGAATGCAAGGATGCCTCCACCAACCCTCAGATCATGGCCCAGAAGCTCGCCCTGGCCTTGGAAAGGGGGTGGCACTTCAGGAGGGCTGGTCACTCCACCCTTCGCAGGATCATAGATGCGAACGTAAAGGGTGCCCAGGTCAAGCTGGCCGGAAAGCTCTCCGGACAGAGGCACCGGACCGAGAAGTTCAAGTGGGGTCATATCAAGTTCTGCGGCGAGCCAGCCATCATCTCCATGGAACGGGGCTTCGCCGTCTGCAAGAAGAAGCTGGGCGTCATAGGGGTATCCGTCGATATCATGAGACGCGATGCTCATCTGCCGGACGAGATCATCTACAGGGAAATGCCCGATCTGGGAGATGTCGCTAAGATCGAAGGGGAACTACCTTCTGAACTGACCTCTGAGGTAGTGGTGGTACAGAACGGCTCGATCCAGTCAGCAGAGGTCGTTACGGACGCTCCCGAGGGCCAGGGGCTAACGGACGATGACCCTAAGCACAGGTCAAAGAGGAAGCAGAAGCGTGATGAGAGAAGGAAGACGACGGAAGACCTAGTAGAGGACGGTCAGGAACCCTCGTCCGACGGTCCTAGACCTGACGATGGAACCAAAGGCGCGGATGATGCGATAACTGACAGCGGGTCACCGACACCCGAGGCCAAAGGGGGTGAGTGAAGGTGGCATTGCTCAGGATGCCCGAGATCAGGGGAATGGGTCCGGACGACCGCTCATCCAAATTGAAAGAGCTTCGTGACGAGCTCATGAGAGAGAGAGGGGTGGCCGCCATGGGCGGTGCACCGCCTAGCCCTGGAAGGATCAGGTCCCTCAGGACGAATATTGCAAGGATTCTCACGGTCATGAGGGAGGAGGGAGAGGCTTAATGGCAGAGATCTGCAGCGTCTGTGGACTACCGAAGGAACTGTGCGTCTGTGAGGACATAGCCCGGGAACAGCAGGAGATAAAGATCACCACGGCCAAGAGACGATACGGAAAGATGGTGACGATAATCGAGGGCATAGATCCCACCGACATAGACCTGGAAGAGCTTGCACGGTTCCTTAAGAACAGGTGCGCGGCAGGTGGAACGGTCAAGGATGGTATAATAGAGCTCCAGGGAGACCACAAGAAGAAGTGCTTAGAGGCTCTCAAGGAGAAGGGGTACACGAACATAAACGAGTGAGATATGATGAGGAAAGGCCAGCTGGACCCTGGCAGGAACCTGCTGATGATGGAGCTCATCGGGTCCCTAGTCCGGGTCGACGAACACCCTGATACGACGTTAAGAGGTCTGGAAGGAACGGTAATGGACGAGACCAGGAACATGCTGATGATCGCCAACGGCCCGAGGAGGCGATGGGTCCAGAAGAAGGATGGACACTTCTCTTTCCGCATGGCCGGACAAGGCAACGATGCATGGACCAAGGTCGAGGGCGGCAATATGCTGTTCCGTCCCGAGGATAGAACCAGGAAGTGCGAACGGATGATAACGGTCAATGGAAGGGCAAAGCTGAGCGAGAAAGACGGAAAGCAAGATGATTACAAGGATGGATGAGGTGGTCCAGATGGTCGATGATAAGAAGGCGGAAGCGAACCAGGAGAGCAGGGAGCGAAAACAACCCTCGACCTCCGCGGCAAAGAAGATCACGAAGAAGACGGAGAGCGCAGCCGAGATAGAGACGGTCCAGATGAAGAAGGCGATCCCGCTGAGGAAGCCCGAACCGGAGACCGAGACGAAGAAGGGTGCGACCGTCATCAGGGTGAAGAAGGTCAAGAAGGTCGAAGCCAGGGATGTTGGTATAGATATCGCCCAACCTGTCAGGTCATGCAATGACAAGTTCTGCCCCTACCACGGGAAGCTCTCCGTCCGGGGTATCCAACTGGATGTCCAATTGGTATCTAAGAAGATGCAGAACACGGCAGTGGTGAAGCGGGAGAAGCTCCATTACATCCAGAAGTACCAGCGGTTCGAGAAGAGGACCACGAGGATGTTCGCTCATCTACCCCCATGCTTGGACGTTAATGTGGGGGATATGGTCAGGATAATGGAATGCAGACCTCTATCGAAGGGCACATACATGGTAGTACTGGGGAGGTTATGAGATGAAGGGGTTGGCCGGAAGGCAGACGAGGGGGCTTCTCGTAGGTGCGAGGATCGATTGTATCGACAACACCGGCGCCAAGGTGGTCCAGATAGTACAGGTCATGAAATATCACGGACGAAGGAAAAGGGTCCCATCGGCCGGAATAGGGGATATGATAATAGTCACGGTCAAGAAGGGTACTCCCGAACTTAGGAAACAGCTTTTCCCGGCCGTGATAGTCCGGCAGAGAAGGCCTTTCAGGAGACCGGACGGTACTATGGTATCGTTCGAGGACAATGCTGTGGTACTTGTCACCAAGACCGGGGAGACCAAGGGTTCGGATATCAAGGGACCCGTGGCAAGGGAGGCCGCAGAGAGGTATTCCAGGATAGCGGCGACGGCATCGGTCATAGTATAGGGGTGTCAGATATGAACACGATTTCGGCAAAACCGAGGAAACAGAGGAAGGCCCAGGCGAACATGCCCTTCCATAGACGGAACAAGAGCATGAAGGTCCCGCTCGACAAGAAGAAGTACAGCGATGCTGGTGTCAGGAGGGTCACGGTCAGGAAGGGCGATACGGTCCGTGTGCTGCGAGGCTCCAGGACCGGGCATGAGGGCAAGGTCGCCAGCGTCAACCTGTCAAAGGGGAAGGTGACCATCGAAAAGGCCCTCCTTAGGAAGGCTGACAACAAGGAGGTCTCTGTTTGGTTCGACCCTTCCAATCTAGTGATAACCACCCTCGACCTTTCCGATGCAGTTAGAAAGGAGAGGTTCAAGAACTACGTCAAGGAGTGAAGGAGGAGATCATATGGCAAAGAATTCCAAGCATATGAAGAGATACACGATGCCCAGGACATGGTCCATTCCGAAGAAGACCCATACCTGGGCGGTCAACCCGTCCCCTGGCCCCCACCAGAAGGAGGTGTCCATCCCGCTCATGATCGCCCTTCGCGATATCCTGAAAGTGGGAGAGACATCCTCCGAGGTGAGAAAGGTCCTTTCCAGGAGGGACGTCCTTGTGGATATGAGATCACGGATGGACCACAGGTTCCCTGTTGGTCTGATGGATGTGATCACCATACCCAAGCTGAAGGCCAATTACAGGGTACTTTTGAACCCTAGGGGCAAAGTGGTCCTAAAGAGCATAGGCGAGCAGGAAAAGACATGGAAGCTCGCCAGGATAATGAACAAGTCCATCCAGAAGGGAGGTGTGGTCCAGCTCAACCTCCACGATGGGAGGAACATCCTCGTTGATAAGGACGAGTTCAAGGCCGGTGATGTCATCAAGATATCCCTGCCCGACCAGAAGGTCATCGCCCGTTATCCGATGCAGGAGGAATCGCTTGCGATGTTGACCGGTGGAGCGCACGTTGGTTCCATCTGCAGGATAAAGAAGATCAACAGGACCAGGAACCCGATGTCCAATACCGTCGAGTTCCACGAGGGGTTCAGCACCCTGATAGATTATGTTTTCATGGTCGGGACAAAGACATCCGAGATAGAGGGTATGGGGGTGGTTGAAGGATGAACGACCACCCAGGTGATAATCCGATGAGGGCCTTAAGGGTCGAGAAGATAGTGATCAACATAGGGGTCGGCGAGGCCGGGGAGAAGCTGAACAGGGCACAGAAGGCCCTCGAGCTCCTGACTGGTAGGAAGACGACACAGACCCTCTCCCGCTCGACGAACAAGGACCTTGGGATACGGGATGGGATGCCCATAGGATGCAAGGTCACATTGAGAAAGCAGGAAGCCGTAGAGTTCCTAAAACGGGCACTGGCGGTAAGGGATAACAGGGTCATGGCGTATTCGTTCGATCCTGACGGGAACTTCTCCTTTGGGATCTCCGATTATACCGATTTCGAGGGGTTGAGGTACAATCCCGAGATAGGTGTTTTCGGAATGGACGTCTGTGTCGTTCTTTCCAGACCAGGACATCGTGTAAGGGACCGGACCAAAGCCCCTGGGCATATAAGGGGCCCCCATAGGATCAAGAAGGAAGAGGCCGTGAAATGGATTGCGGAGACCTTTGAAGTGGAGGTGTTGGAACAATGACCGAGAACAATCCGAAGAAGACCTTCGGGCGGAAGATTGGCTGCCACAGATGCGGAAGGAAGCGGGGGATCATCCGGAGGAACGGGATGCATATGTGCAGGCAGTGCTTCAGGGAGATAGCCCCCCAGATAGGCTATAAGAAATATTCTTAAAAAGGAGGCAAAGATATGATGAACGATCCACTATCGGACGCCCTTTCGGTCATGAAGAACGCAGAGAGGGCTGGGAAGAACGAATGCGTCGTCAAACCCGCCTCCAAGCTCATAGGACGCGTGTTGAAGGTAATCCAGGAGAACGGGTACATCAAGGAGTTCGAGTACAGCGAGGATGGCAGGGCAGGCTCGTTCAGGGTCCACCTGAACGGCAACATCAATGACTGCAACGTCATCAAACCCAGGTTCTCGGTCAGGAGGGAGGAGATGGAGCGGTACGAATCTAGGTTCCTCCCCGCCCAGGACTTCGGGGTGCTCATACTCACGACGACCCGGGGCGTGATATCGAACGACAAAGCGAAAGACCTCCGCACTGGCGGTAGGCTTCTGGCATATGTATACTGAGGTGATGAAGGGATGGCAGAGACAGAGAGGATGGAAGTGAATGTTTCCATCCCGGCAGGGACGAACGTGACCGTCCATGGGTCCCGCCTTACCATCAAGGGTAAGAAGGGGGAGCTCCAGAGGACATTCGAACATCCAAGGATCGATGTCAAGATCAAGGACGGTTCGATACACATCGTCACAGGGTCCAAGAAGAAAGCGGATAAGGCACTGATCGGGACATGGAGCTCGCATATGAGGAACATGATCAATGGCGTCAACAATGGCTATCAGTACAAGATGAGGATCATCTTCTCCCACTTCCCCATCAAGACCTCCGTCAAAGGGAGCGAGCTGTTGATAGAGAACTTCATAGGAGAGAGGTTCGCCAGGAAGGCGAACATCCTAGAGGGCGTCACGGTCAAGATCTCCGGGGAGTCGATCACCCTCGAGGGCATCAGCAAGGAAATGGTCGGACAGACAGCCGCGAACATCGAGAAGGCCACACAGATCCGTGATTATGACCCAAGGGTGTTCCAGGACGGTATCTACCTTGTGAGCAGGGGTGATGAATGATGGCACAAAAGAGGACCGCCAAGAAGGCCGATGAGGCACCTGCACCGGAGAAGGAGGTCGTGACCAAGGAGGCCCCCAAGGAGGCCCCAGTGGAGGTTGCAAGGAAGGCCAAGATCAAACCGCAGCTTTCCAAGGAGACCAGAGAGCTCCTCGAGAAGAGGAGGATGAGGTACGAGAAACAACCGGCCTTCAGAAGGGGTGAATGGTTCAGGTATCTCAAGCTCGGGACCATGTGGAGGAGACCAAGGGCCACCACCAACAAGATGAGGCTCAATAGGAAGTACAGGCCTCCAAAGGTAAGGATAGGTTACGGCAAACCGTCCGCAGTTAGGGGATTGCACCCATCTGGGTTCCGTGAGGTGCTAGTACATCATATAGACCAGCTCGAATCCATAGACCCCAAGGTCGAGGCCGCCAGGATCGGTTCGACGGTGGGTACAAGGAAGAGACGGATGATCGTCCAGGCAGCCGATTCCAAAGGGATAAGGGTGCTTAATAGGGGGCTTATGTGATGGACCTTACGAACCAGAGAAGAATGGCAGCCGATCTGTTGAAATGCGGCCTCCACAGGGTGTACATGAACCCTAACAGCCTTGAGGATATCTCAGAGGCAGTAACAAGGGGAGATGTCAAGAAGCTTATCAAGGATGGTGTGATCAAAGCCCGTCAGAAGGCCGGTATCTCGAACGGGAGGCTCAAATATGCCTCTGAACAGAGGGCGGCAGGCAAGAGAAAGGGACACGGCTCAAGGAAGGGTGCCAAGTTTGCCAGGTACCCCAGGAAGAGGAGGTGGATAAACACCATCCGCCCTATAAGGAGGACACTTATGGAGTACAGGTCCAAGGGAATGATAACCCCCGAGACATTCAGGACCTATTATCTCCAGGCCTCGTCTGGGTCTTTCAGGTCCGTGAACCACCTGAAGAACCAGATATTGACGGCCAAGGCGTTCGTGAAATTGCCAGAGGAAGGGGGAAAGTGACATGGCACAGGGACCCAGATATCACATGCAGTTCCGCAGAAGGCGGGAAGGAAAGACCGATTACAGACAGCGGCTCACGCTCCTCAGGAGCGGTAAGATCAGAGCTGTCGTCAGGAAGAGCCTGTCGGGGACTATGGTGCAGTTCGTAGAGTACACCGAGACCGGTGACCGTATTCTGACCCAGGCCTCCTACAATGACCTGAAGAAGCTCGGGTGGGGCCATTCGCTGAAGGATACCACAGCCTCTTACCTCGTAGGCCTCCTTGCAGGCGTCAGGGCAAAGAAGCTGGACCTTGAAGAGGCCGTTCTGGACATAGGGCTTCAGGAGCCGAAAAAGGGTACTAGGGTCTTCGCAGCCCTGAAAGGCCTTCTGGATGCGGGATTGGATGTCCCCCACGGTGATGAGGTACTGCCGTCGGACGAGCGGATCGAGGGTGGGCACAAAGAGGCGAAAGGGTTCAAGGAATCGTTCGATAGATTGAAGTCGACCATCATGGAGATGCAAGCATGACCGAGGAAAAGAAGAAGCATCCAGAGACCAAGGATGAGGAAGAGGCCAAGGAGCAGCCTGTGGTGGTGGAGGTGGACATTCCGGAGGTCCAGGAAGAGGTCACGGCCTCTGTGGTCGAAGAGGAGACGGTCAGGGGCAAGAAGCCCGACGTCGTTAAGGGCCGGAGGCTGCCCAAAGAGAAGGAAGCCTTCGATGAGTCGATGTGGACCCCCAAGACGAACCTGGGACTCCTTGTCAAATCAGGGAAGATCGGTTCCCTCCACGAGGTCCTCTCAACGGGTATTCCGATCAGGGAACCAGAGATCGTCGATAAGTTCCTCAGGGACACATTGACGGACGAGGTCCTCTACGTCAACATGGTCCAGAGGATGACGGACTCAGGTAGGAGGACCCGCTTCTCCATAACCGTCGTGGTGGGCAACAGCAACGGCTTTGTCGGCCTGGGAATGGCAAGGGGAAAGGAGGTCGGACCCACCATTAAAAAGGCCATAGACAATGCCAAGCTGAACATCATAGAGCTCATTAGGGGCTGTGGTTCATGGGAATGCGGGTGCATGAACCCGCACAGCATCCCGTTCAAGGTCACCGGGAAGTCCGGGTCAACAGAGATGACCATAAGACCGGCCCCAAGGGGTGTGGGTCTGGCCGTCAACGATGTGGCCAAGAAGATCCTAAAGCTTGCAGGGATCAACGATATCTGGGGATTCTCCCGGGGTCAGACCAAGACGACCGTCAACAATGCAATGGCCGTCATGGACGCTCTCCACAAGCTCTCCCTGATGAAGGTCCCGAAGGGCCGTTCGGAACAGTTGAAACATGTCCTTGGACCTCTGTCGGTCCAGGGTCCACCGGTGACGATAGGGGGGAATGAGAGGTGACATACGCGGTCATAAGGGTCAGGGGAACGCTCAATGTCAAGCCAGGTATCAAGGATACGCTCAAGATGCTTAGGCTTACGAGAGTGAACCACTGTGTCATAGTGCCTAGGACGGATGTGTTCGACGGCATGCTGAAGAAGGCAAAGGACTACATCACCTGGGGCGAGGTGGACCCCGAAACGGTCGAGGCCCTCCTCAGGAACAGATGTTTTTTGGAGGGTGGCATCAAGCTAAGCGACGACCATGTGAAGAAGAACTCGTCGTACAAGGGGATCAAGGAGCTAGCGGTCGCCATTGCAGAGGGTAAGGTCGACCACAGGGAACTGGATTGGGCCCAACCCGTGTTCCGGCTCTCTTCCCCACTGAAGGGTTACAAGGGCATCAAGCGGCCGGTCACAACGGGAGGGTCGCTCGGTTACAGGGGCAAGGATATCAACGAGATCGTGAATAGGATGGTCTGAGGTGTTCCAATGACTGACAAGAGGAATTCGAAGTTCAGGGGGAAGAAGACCCACGGTCACGGGACCAAGGCCAGAAGGGGAGCGGGCAAGAGGGGCGGCAGGGGTATGGCAGGGGGCCACAAGCACCGACTTTTCCATATTCTCAAGTACTATGGAAAGGAATACTTCGGCAGGCACGGCTTCAAGAGGCCCCAATCGGTCGTCAAGGCGAACATAACCCTGAACCTCTCTGACATCCGGGAGAACCTTCCGGTGTTCATGGAAGAGGGTGCCGCCAAGCGAAAAGGGGACAGCTATGATCTGGACCTCGGCGCCCTGGGGGTGAACAAGCTCCTGGGCGGAGGGACCCTAGGTGACCTAAAAGTGCATGTGTTCGCCCAGGCTGCGTCCCAGAAGGCCATAGAGAAGGTCGAGGCGTCAGGCGGAAGTGTGACCATCAAGGAGAACTAGGGAAGGGGTCTTACCTGTCATCAAATCAATGTTTTAATAGAAGAACGGTAATCAAGGGGCGCCCCACCAGACCATACTGCACGGTGTGAACGACATGGCCGTAGAGAGAGACTACAGAAAGGCGATATGGGTCGTTATAGCCTACGTCGTAACTATGGTTATCCTCTACTTCTGGCCTGAGCCGAGGGACCTGAGCGAGTTCAGGGAGCTCTCGCTCTTCATCATCATCGCTCTAGGGGTAGGCATATGTTTCTTCCTCATCGGTATGATGGTGACCTATAATGGAGAGGAGAGCAAGCTCTACGGGCTGAAGTCCATTGCCAACAAGTGGCCTGCCATCAAGAAGCCAGAGGGTCATGTGAGGTTCCGCACTAAGATGATATGGACCTTCGGCATCCTCATCGTCTATTACTTCCTAAGCAACGTTTCGCTCTACGGATTGACCGGTGAGAGCCTTGATATATTCTCGGAGTTCAGGGCGATCCTGGCGGGGGCGAGCGGTTCTCTCATGCACCTTGGTATCGGCCCCATAGTCACAGGGTCCATCATAATGCAGCTCTTCACCGGGGCGAAGATCATCCAGCTGGACCTCAAGAAGGCCGAGGACAAGGCCATCTACCAGGGTGTCCAGAAGGTCCTGGTCCTCATCATGATATTCGTCGAGGCCATCCCCCAGGTCTATGGCTATCTGAAACCTTCGACCGACGGTTGGATGGGCGATATAGGCCCCGGATGGGCCGGAATGGTCATCATATTACAGCTTGTCTTCGGGTCCTACCTTGTGTTCCTCATGGACGAGATAGTCTCGAAATGGGGCATTGGGAGCGGCATTTCGATGTTCATCGCAGCCGGCGTTTCACAGGGGATCTTCCAGGGAACACTATCATGGCTGCCACTGGGACAGAAAACGGCAGAAAGGTACGGGCTGGATAATGTCGTCGGGGAGAACCTTGCGGGCTCAGTGCCCACAGGCACACTTCCCAAGTCATGGTTCATAGTCACTCACCTGGGCAGTGGGCTAAGGGACCTCACAGGGGGTGGGTTCGAGTCCATCTTTCTAAGTCCACCGAACCCGCTCGTGGCCCTTCTTTCGACCATAGTGATCTTCTTCGTGGTAGCCTATGCAGAATCGACCCAGATAGAACTTCCTCTCTCCCACGCCAAGGCAAGGGGTGCAAGGGGAAGGTATCCCATAAGGCTCATCTATGCCTCGAACATCCCGGTGATATTGATGTCGGCCCTGCTCGCCAACATCAATATGTTCTCACTGCTCCTCTGGAGCCACAAGAGGCTTAGCACCATACCGATACTGGGCCACAATTCAAGGCTCGGTTATTTCGACCCTGGCTCCACCTCTCCGACAAAGGGGTTGGCATGGTACGTTTCCAGGGTGGACGGGCTCCAGAGCTGGCTCCTGCCTCTCATAAATTTCGAGAGGTACAGGGGATATGTCGGCGACCATTCATGGTGGGACATCCTCATCCATCTGGTGGTCTATGTAGGATTGATGGTTGTGGGATCGGTCCTATTCGCCAAGTTCTGGATAGAGACCACGAACATGGGTCCTCAGGCGGTGGCCGAACAGATCGAGAACTCCGGGATGAGGATACCCGGTTTCAGAAGGGACCCGCGCGTCCTTAAAAGGGTCCTTGAGAGGTACATACCGACGGTCACTGTCATTTCTGGTGCTTTCGTCGGCCTTCTTGCAGCTTTAGCTGACATGATCGGCACTGTTGGAGATACATCGGGTACGGGCGTCCTGCTCACTGTGGGCATTATCATAAGGCTCTACGAGGAGATAGGCAAGGAGCAGATGATGGAGATGCACCCGGTCCTCAGGGGCTTCTTCGGCCGCGAATGAACCCGAAGAGTTCCGTTCCAGACCCATTCCATATCAGAACGGCTTAAATAACCTTCATCCTATCATGTCCTCGGGAAAAAAGGGGGCTTTTCACCTGTCGGGAAGGACCGTTTTACCTTTCATTTGCACCATGATGATGGTCCTAACGGGCATATTACTCGTACCGGGCAAAGGAAGGGCCCCCTCCATAGACCCATACGAGATCCCACCGGGAAACCCCCTTTGGTTCCCGCTCGATGGTCTCGATGCCGAGGGAGAGGTGCTCCATTACACCATAACCTTCAAGAGGTCACAGAAGGATGGGGACCTCCAGAGGCCGATCGATTTCATCCTTCTAGAGCGCTCCATAGCGGACCAGAACCCCACCATAGAGATAGCTTTGCAGCTGGGTCTGGTCATGAAACCCAACATTTCCGAGAGGACAGTGGGCGAGTTCAAGAACGACAGGGACAGCCAGATAATGGCCCTCTTCTTCAACCATCTGCGTGAGGGCGATACCAGGGACTGGGACAACGCATCTGTCAACATCCGGTTCGATTACTACATCACGGGGGAAAGGAAGGAAGAGAGCTCACCTCTCATTGTGATCGTTCTCGTTGTATTGGCCGTGATGATACTAATATTGATGGTCATCCTACTTGTGAGGAGGCTCAAGCGAGGCAAGAAGGATTCGGTGACATTCTTCAGCCCGGAAACAGGTCCCTACTATGCAGTGAGGGCGCTCGTGGATTCTAGGGTATTCTACCTGGACCCGGACCAGTACTCCAACCTGTACTCGTCAGGCAGGTTGAACGAATTCGAGTTCTTGGGAACATCTCCTAGGGTGGGTGGTATGATCATCCCTCCAGAAGGTCAGGAAGCGGTCCTGCTGGAACCCCAGGCCCTCCCGTCCATACCGCTGCAGGAGGCCTTCGTCACCGATGAACTGCTCATGTCAGATATGACGGCCCAGCCGGTTGCTGTCCCTATGGACTGGGGGGTAGCGGCCCAAGCAGGGTCTGGACCGACCGATGCTGAGGGAGGTCAGGGAACGGGAGATACGAGGGATGGTTCAATGGCAGGGACCGTGGATCCGGCGGAGGGGCCTTCGGTCCCGGAAGCCCAGGGCGAAGGAAGGGCCGCCTTCGACCCCGAAGCCCCATCAGCAATTCCAGTGGATGGGGAAAGAACGGACCCACCATCGAACAGTGAACCATCTAAGACGTCCTGATGTGGCCCCTACGGCCGATCCCTTCCGAGACATATGGTCCCGTACAATGGTCTCCCCCTCAACTGCGTTCAAAAGGTTTATTAGATGACCCTCCAGTCCAGTCCCCATGAACCGTCCTCTGGACCAACTGAAGATCTACATGCTGGCAGCCGTCATTCTCACAGGGATGCTTCTGACCGTTCTGACCGATGGACATTCTGGGACCAACGGTCGGCCCGAAGCCTCCGGTCCCGAACCGTCGGTGATCGAAAAGGTCGGGGATTGGACCGTGACGACCATAGAGACAATCACGGACGATACTGTGACCTTGAAAGGTAACCTCACGATCAAAGGGACACTTGTCCTGGACAACACGACATTGGCATTGAACACCACTGTCCAGGATACCAAATGGGTAAGGGTCGAAGGAGGTGGGAAGCTCCGTTTGAGGAACGGCTCCATCCTTCGGGGCCTTCTCCATAGCAGGTACCATTTCCAGGCCCTGGCCTCTTCATCGGTGCATATCAACGGTTCCCAGGTCATGGACTGCGGGACCGATTCGGTCTCGGACCCCCAGAGGGGCATCTACAGTCTCAGCAACGACCTGATCATATACAACTCCATGCTGACCAGGGGCCAAAACGGGATCCTTGTCGATGGGGGCTCCGCGAAGGTCATTGGGTCCTCTATCATTGGCATGGACGGGAACGGGATCGAGGTCGTGAACGGTGGGGACCTTCTCATTAGAGGGTCCAATATCACCTTTTGCGGCGGTTCGGGGTTGGAACTGGCATCATCATCAGCAAATATTACGAGCTCGACCCTGAAGGACTCGCAGAAGGCCGTCAGTGCCATGTCCAGCACTCTTCTGATGGAAGGGAGCCGATTCTCATCTAGGGGCATCCAAGCGTTGGTATCATCCTCATCATGGCTTTTCCTGAGAGACTGCTCACGGTCATCTGGGAGCGACCAGCTCGTACTTGACCTTCCGGTATCGGGCCCCTCCAAGGCCGAACTAGTCAACACAACTCTGAACCAGTTCAGCGTACTGGACCCCAATGGCAGGATAACAGAGGCCTACAGGAAGGATGTCCAGATAACGACCAATGGTGGAAAGAGGGCTGACCAGGCCGAGGTGGAGATACGGGATAGGTACATGAGATTGGAGTTCCACGGGATAACACCACCTTCGGGCGAGCTCTTGGACATCAATGTAGTGTCCCATATCACCAATATCTCCGGGAGGTATCCGATGGACCTTCACCAGCTCTGGGTGAGACTGGAGGGTGCAAGGCGGACCATGGATTTCGATTCGATGTCGGGCCATGTCTTCAATATGACCGTTCTCCTATCCGACCCCGAGGTCCTGATAGACCGACCGCTCAATGGGACCCATATCCCATCAAATGACATAACGGTCAGCGGCAGGGTCATAGATGTCCGACCGGTCTCGGCACTGTCCTACATCCTTGATGATGGGGACGAGGTCACCATTGCACCACAAAGCACCTTCTCGATCCCTCTGAACTTCCAGGAAGGCCCTCATGACATACTGATGATATGCATGAACGATGACGGACGTTTCGGAACGGCAAGGGCATCGTTCTTCACTGACACGATTGCCCCGGTCATAGAACTCTTGAACCCTTTGAACAATTCGGTCGTCAATACGACGACCGTCCTCTTCGCCGGCTCATGCGAACCTGAGGTCCGGTTCCTGATAGATGACGAGCTAGTACCCCATTCACATAGGACCTTCAGGCATTATGTAAGGCTTGGGGAGGGGTTTAACAGCATAACCTTGGAAGCCTGGGACCTGGCTGGGAATGGATTGTCAAAGGTGGTCCATGTCACGAGCGATACCACGGCACCGTTCATAGCCGTCATGACCCCACTTGACGGGTACAGGACCAAAGAAACCTCCATCACGATAAAAGGGACGACGAGCCTTGACACTGTGGGATTGACGGTGAACGGTTTCCAGGCCCAGCTGTCCGAAGGAACGTTCCAGGTTGTGATATCCGGTCTGATAGAGGGGGAGAACCCCATCCTGCTGACCGCAATTGACAGGGTGGGTTGGAGGACGACCAAGGAGCTAAAGGTCGTTGTCGATTCGACCCCGCCCATGCTTGTTCTGAGATCGTTCCCGGCCGTGACCAATAAGAGGGATATAGAGCTGAGCGGCATCGTTGACGAGGAGGCATCCGTAACCGTGAACGGTATGGCAGTGGTATTGGAGGATGGGGGGTTCAGCATCTTAGTGGAGCTCTATCAGGGTCAGAACAGGGTTCTCGTTAGGGCGACCGATGCCGTCGGTAATACCGTTGAAAGAACAGCACAGATCGTGCTCGACCTAGAGGCCCCGGTCATAGAGAGGGTCCAACCACCGTCCGGGTCCTCGCTCAGGGGCAACGTGCTGCAGATAACTGGTCAGGCTTTCGATGAGAACGGGATATCGAGCATGTCCGGGCGCCGGACAGGTGGTGCCTTTCAGACGCTCGATGGCATAGAGAGCTGGAGCTGGGTCATCGAGCTTACCTCAGGTCTGAACCAGCTGGAGGTACGGGCGGAGGACAGGGCTGGGAACGTGAGGACACTGGCATTGCAGTACACCCTTGAGGTCTCGGGTGTGACGGATAGGACCCCGCCAATCGTCACGATAGTGGACCCCAGGATGAACGCCTCACTTCGCAGCGGGGTGGTATGGGTCAAGGGGACCGCAACTGACAATGTAGGTATCGGATCGGTCCAGCTTCGGGTCGGTGACGGGGAATGGACGACGGTCGAGGGGATGTTCAGGTGGTCCCTCAATGTCACACTCGCACCCGGGTACAGGATAATCGAGGTCAGGGCCCTTGATACATCTGGGAACCAAGGCACCGATACGGTCAAGGTCCTGGTAACTGCCCCGAACGAAGAGGATGTCAAGGACGAGGAGAATGGCCCAAAGGCCTGGATGTATGCCGTCCTGGTGTTCCTCCTGATCATGTTCATGGTCATGGCAGTATATCTCGTGTTGAGGCGGAAGGCCCTCAAACAGGAGATCGATCAGGAGAAAGTGGTTTCCGGAAGCGATAGGCACGGAAGGACGAGACACCCTCCCGTTGTTGGTGCCACAGAGAGGCGGCCGGGCCCCAGGGGAGACCCGAATCCCAGAAGGCCCCACCCTCCCGGAAGGACGCATCAAGGAAGTAGCAGACGATCCAAGGTCAGAGGACCGCCCTTCGATAGGGCTTGATGGCCCGGAACCGTTTCAGGTCTCCGCTCAATTTTAATAAGGAGGCCCCCTTTCCGGCCAAGGACCCACGAACATGGTGTTTAAGATGCCCCAGAGCTACCTAAGTATAGAACAGGCAAAGGAGGCCGGTAGGGAAGGTACGGTCGTGGACCTACGGGGATGGGTCTACAGGACAAGAGGCTCCAACAAACTGGTCTTCTTGGTCCTGAGGGATTCGACCGGCATAATCCAATGCGTCGGCTCCAAGGACGACCTCGGTGAGGAGGTTTTCAAACGGTCAAAGGAGCTGTTCATCGAATCGTCCGTGACCCTGAGCGGCACGGTCCATAAGGACGAAAGGGCCCCAGGCGGGTTCGAGCTCCATCTTAACCGCATAGAAGCGGTCAAGGCGGCAGAGCCGTTCCCCATCACCAAGGACCAATCGGAGGAGTTCCTCAGGGAGAAGAGGCATCTCTGGCTCAGGTCAAGGAAGATGAACGCCATACTGAAGGTCCGTTCAACGGTGACAGGTGCCATACATGAGTTCTTCAGGGGACGGGGCTATTACGAGTTCACACCGCCCATATTCACACCCAACGCATGCGAAGGGGGGTCCACCCTCTTCGAGGTCAAGTACTATGATGATGTGATATACCTTACCCAATCATGGCAGCTCTACGCCGAGGCGGCGATCTTCTCCCTGGAGCGGATATACGATGTCTCACCCACATTCAGGGCTGAGAAGAGCAAGACCTCCAGGCATCTGTCGGAGTTCTGGATGGCGGAGATGGAAGCGGCATGGATGGGTTACAGGGAAGCTGCCAAGGTAGCCATGGATGAGGTCCGCTTCATAACGGAGAGGGTCCTGGAAAGGAACAGGGCCGACCTGGAGCTCCTGGAAGCTGACCCATCAAGGCTCGAAAGGGCCCTGTCCAAGGAATGGCCCATGATCACCTACACCGAGGCCTTGGGCTTGCTGAGGGACAGAGGCGGCCTGGAGGTAGAATGGGGGAAGGACCTGAGGACCATTGAGGAAGAGAAGCTGATGGAGCATTTCGACACGCCGGTGGTCATCATCCAGTATCCCAAGGAGGTCATGGCCTTCTACAAGCCCGTTGAGCCGGACGCAGAGGCTCCGGGACCCGTCGCCAGATGCTTCGATATGCTGGCCCCCGAGGGGTACGGGGAGATAGTAGGCGGGTCCGAAAGGGACACGGACATGGATTCAATAAAAAAGGCCCTGGAGAAGCAGGGTGAGAAGGTCGAGAACTACGACTGGTACCTTGACCTCCGAAGGTATGGTTCGGTCCCGCATTCTGGGTATGGTCTCGGGGTGGAAAGGCTCATATCCTGGCTCTGCAAGCTGGACAACATAAAGGATGCCATACCGTTCCCCAGGACCATGACCCGGACGTTCCCCTGAGCGACCCGCTATCCAGCTATGAACGGGCTTTCCAGCACCATGGTAATTAATATATCGTCCATGACCTATAAGCTGAACAGGGACATTCAGCATCCGAGGTGCATCATAATGGCAGCACGGACCATCCTCCTATCATTGCTCGCGTTCGGCCTCCTCATGTCAGGGTCCGTTATAATGATCTCGGCCGCTGTAGATGGGGATGGTCCCCGACCGAACGGTCCACCGTCCCGGACGATAGTCCAGGAGACAGAGTCCAACAACGGATGGCCAAGTGCCAACAAGCTACCCAATGACTACGGCACATACGAGCTGCACGGAAACATAACTACCAATAACGATTTCGATTACTTCTACTTCAATCTTCAGGGCGGCAGCGGACCCGTTGACGAGGTGACGGTCACGCCGACTTTCTTCAACAACACTTACGGGGACTACCTGGTGGGATGGTTCTGGGCCTTCTATCCGGACAATTCGCTCTCCCCACCGGACATTGACGATCTTTCCATGAACCTGGAGATGTGGGATAATCTCTACTACTGGAACAGGTTGACCATCCGTGCGACCTATACCGGGAATTACGGGTTCATCGTCAGACCAGCTTTTGGAACGACCAGTGTTTTCCTCTACAACCTAACGATAACGGTTTCCTCCGTCACACCTTCCGACCCCAGGAACGACCAGGCCTCCTCCTCGGACCTCTCATCCAACACGGTGGTCTATTCGGATAGATTGGATACGGCGCTAGACATGTTCGATTGGTATCATCTTACCGCCCCTAACACGCTGCATCCCACTGTTCTGGACCTTACGACAACCCTTACTAACCCTAACCCGGACCAGAACGATGGAACAAGAGATATCGGTGTCGAGGTCGATATCAAAGTCTTCTTCAACTCCAGATCTGACCAGACAACGTTCAATTCACAAAAGTACAGGGTCTCCACTAGGCCGATATTCCAGCAGTACGGTTGCTCGGCATCACCTTTCAATCTCAAACTTGAGAAGAACTGCACCGAGATGTATATCGCATATTACATTGAGAGCTATGTCAAGGACAATGGTGGTTCAAAGACCTATATGACAGGTTCAGGGTCGACGACCTATACTGCCGACTTCAAGGTCAAGGCCAACATCCCCAACAACAGACCTACAATTACTAACGGCGGTGTCTCCCCGCAGAAAGGTAGGACCCAGGACCCATTCACGTTCTCTGTGACCTATTACGATATGAATAACGAGACCCCCCGCCAGATATGGGTATGGCTCGACGGCAAGCCCTTCAGGACGTTGAGCCCCGCCCCTGGAGCCGGTTCCGATATGAGGCTGGGGGTCAGATATCAGGTTGAGGTCCCTGGTTCAATAATAGGCAAGGACAAGGTCCACAATTTCAATTTCTCGGCCCAGGACCTGAGGGGCGACTGGGCTTTCCAGTATCCAAACGGACTTTCAATGTTCAACGGGCCTGTCGTCGATGATAATCAAGCCCCCGCCTCCTGGGGGGACCTGAAGACTTTCGACCTCCTTGAGGACCGTGAACCGCTATGGCTCGACCTTGATAAGCTGTTCTCGGACAAGGACCTAGCGGATGTCCTGACGTTCACGATTCTTGACCAGACGGGGAAATGGTCCTCCGCCCGGACCGATGGAAATCTGACAGCAAGGATAATCGATAATTCGACGGTCCCTCCATCGGCCTGGAAGTTGAAGGTTACCTTCAAGGAGAACGTGAACGGGAAGGTCAAGGTCAGGCTGAACGCGACCGACAACGCCTTCATCCCCAAGTACGCAGAGATGGACCTGATATTCAATATCGCTCCCGTCAACGACCCGCCTATGATAACAAGGATCAATTCCGTCCCCACGGAGGAGTTGGTCCCCATCAGAAAGTCCCAGGGGGACCGTGTGGAAGTAAGGGTGCAGGCATCGGACCCGGACACGACGGACGTGCTGACCTATGAATGGGACATAGGGGCCGTCCTCAAGGAGGCAAAGGCAGGGATGAACTACGGAATCGACCCCACGAACGGCGATCTCTGGTTCGTGACCTCGGATGGGGACGTTCCGTCCTTGACGACCACGTTAAAGGTCACAGACGGCAAAGGAGGAAAGGACGAGGTCGCTGTCGAAGTGCTGCTGGATAACGTCAATGACCCTCCAAAGATCACAGTTCCGGCCTTCAGGTCCACGATAGAGGGCGAGGTGCTGACCATCGTTCCGACCTATAGCGATCCGGACCTAAGGAGCGGTGACGAGCTCTTGATATTCTTCTACGACGCCGGTGCGCTGACCACGAACGCACCACCCAACTCCGTGGAGTTCTCGGATTCGACAGGCCGTCTTGTGATAAAGGCCATCTCAGAGAAGATGAACGGCGAATGGGACGTGAACATCTCTGTCATTGACAGAGCTGGGCTCTCAGCCTTCGGTATATGCAAGGTGAGGATAGACAACATCAACGATGTGCCCCAACTAGGTATGATCAACTTCATCCAGCAGGAGAACAATCTGACGGTAACATTCTATACGGACGACCCCAAGGATGAGGACATTGAGGACCTGCACACCTTCATCTGGGAGTTCGGGGACGGGTCAGTGCCCTTGAGCGGAATCGATATGAAAAGGGTCGAACATAACTTCCCGGATGCGGGGGCCTTCAAGGTGACCTTGACGGTCCACGACGGTACCGTGAGCTCCAAGGAGGTGTCTGTCGTCATAACCGTTCAGGCCCCGCCCCCCGACCCGGACCTGGACGATGATATGATCGAGGACTGGTGGGAGGTCCGGTTCGGCTTCTCCATAACGGATCCCAACGACGCCTTGGAGGACCCGGACAAGGACGGTCTCACGAACCTGCAGGAGTTCGATCATTACATATCAAATGGGGGCTTGCTGAACCCGAAGAACCCTGACACCGACGGGGACGGGTACAAGGATGGCTACGAGCTTGAATATGGGTCGGACCCGCTTGATATCGAAGATTTTCCCGTCGATAACGATCTGCCTCTTGGCAACGTACTATGGGTCCTATTCGTCCTTATGGTCGTCCTTTCCCTGCTCATGTTGGTCATCTTCGCGGTGCTGAAGCTCAGGAACAGGCAGAAGGCGGTGGCGCTCCCCGCTCTCGATCCCGCTCAAATGCAATACTTCCGTCAGATGGGGATGCAGGAAAGCTATCAGCAGCTACCGCCGCCCCAGCTCCAGGCATTGCCACCTGCAGCTCCTCAGTATTCGGGAGAGCAATATTCACCAGGATATCCCGGGACCGATCAGATCGTTCAGAGCGGCCCTCTGACCTACCCTACGTCCGATTTGGACCCCGTTCCACCGGTCCAGACGGGACCCGAAACCCCTCAGGCCGATCAACAGTACTACTCGTACGATGCCCCTGTCCCCATCACATCACCCGGCAGTGGTTGGGACGCACAACCTCCCAGCCCGTCCGGGACCCCTGTTCTGGAAGGACCTTCCTTGGTCAGCGGAGGGGTGGCACCGCCGATCGCAAATGAAGGAGAGGATATGACCGCAGACCTTCCAGAGATCCCTGCCCCACCCGAGATATGACGCTCAGACGGACCTCTATCCTTGGCATTGTCTGGTTCATGTGTCGATTACCATTAAATATTCGGAAAGGTGAATGGACCTATGGACACGGGATTGGGCCGGGCCCGGGGCAATGGACCTCGAACACCTGGCCTCCCCCAAAGATTTAATAAAGGGATGGCATTGCCTTTCCAGTTAGGTTCCCGCCCATCCCTTTGTCGGAGGAAGAACGATGGTATCAGCTACCGGCATTCTTGAGAAAATGGATAAGAAGAAACTGTTGGTTGTCATAGGAGGGATGATAGTCATCCTTCTTCTTGGCGCACTTGCGATTAATGCTATTGCCGGACCGGGGGTATCCGAAGAGAATCTCGAAGATTCCGGTCTTTGGGTCAATGCTCCGGCCACACCCGGGGGTGTCAAGAAATCCGATTCCGACGTCAGGCAGATAGGGGATTCCCTGGTACCCTGGCCAGATAAGCTCTCCGACATCGAGGAGAACTACATCTACGGGACGCAGTACAACCAGCCTGATTCTGACGCGGACGGTATGGAGGATGGTTGGGAGGCCCTTTACAGCAGGCCGAACCCCATTACCGAGAGGCTTACCATAGACCCGAATGTGGCGGACTGGAGCGAGAACCCGGACGGGGATGGGTTCGACCTCGACAACAACGGGATCATAGACAAGGACGAGACCCTGTTCAACCTGAGGGAGTACTGCGGCGGGGCCAGGTTCAACTTCACGACCATGACCTTCGAGGAGAACGAACCTCTCTTCGGCGGGCTCGACCCGAAGGTGGACTGGCAGGAGATAGGTATGAGAGGTGGTTTCCACATATATGATGACCCAACTGACAATGCGGTGGGCCAGCCGGATACGGACCTCTCAGATGACTACGATCGTTACAATCCATATTACCCGGAGGTCTATAAACCGGTAACGACGAATCCCTCACTTTGGGACACTGACGGAGATAGTATGGACGATGGTTGGGAGGTCCATTACAGGAGGGTATTCCAGACCCAGTTCTTCGATGCAAAAGGGACCCTTGTCAAGGAAGGGACCATCGATGATCTGCAGGAAGCGTTCCCCACTGGTCAGAAGAGGACCTTGGTGGTCTCATCCGTCATATCAGTAGATTGGGCGGATACCCTGATAGACCCATTGAACCCGGCGGACGCCAACTACGATATGGACATACGCGTTGGCATAACGATGGGGGACCTTGGCAAGAGGACGGAGTACATCTTCTATCCGGACGACCTGAACAATCGCCAGGAGTACGAGTTCCACACATCCCCGCTCCTGTGGGACACTGACGGTGATTCCCACTTCAATGCCCTGACCAGGGAGTTCCAGCTTTTGCACGACAAGATAGAGGTCAGCGTCACCTACACCAAATCGGCCGTTGACTGGAACAACGACGGTGTGCTGGATTACCGGACCTGCCCCTTCCTCTCCGATACCGACGGTGACGGGATGGAGGACGGCTGGGAGCTCCAGAGCGGTCTGGACCCCCTCAACTCGACCGACAGGTTCAAGGACAATGACAACGACGGACTGCCGAACTATCTGGAGAACGCCTTCCCGAACAAGGAGAACCTCTGGTTCAGGACGGACCCCATGAACCCCGACACGGACGGCGACCTTGTGCCGGACGGCTGGGAAGCTTATAATGCCAGGATCATATCCAGACAGCCGGCCCTTAACACCAACGATGACCTCATAGACAGGATCCCCGATTCCCTGAGGACCGTTTTCACGGTCACACCAATGGTACCGGACGCTGAAGAGGACAATGATGGTGAATGGAACATCACGGAAGGCGGCGCCGAGGTATATATCAGGGTCCCCGACGGAATGACCAACCTGGAAGAGTACGTGGGGACCAAACAGTATCCGGTCTCGACAAACCCCAACGAACCAGATACAGATGGTGACGGGATAATGGACGGAGAGGAGTTGAAGATGGGATTCTTCGGAGAGCTGATAGGCGGGACATACTTCACCGATCCGGAGGTTGCAAGGGTGTATTATACGAACGCTACCCTAGCCGATTCCGACAATGACGCAGGTGGAAGCCTTGTTCTCCTTCAGGTCGGGAACAGGTCCAGGCGCCTTGACGACTGGGAGGAGACCCGCGGCAGGACCAAATTCATCCTCGAGAACAACGGACTGGACGATGACGGGGACGGATTCACAGATGAGGAGGAGGGGGAATACCTCTTCTTCGAACCCACGAACGCCACCAACCCGGACACCGATCTCGATGGTTGGATGGATGTCGATGAGCTGTTCGGAATAGATACCACCATCCTTTGGGAAAGGTCCAAGATGGGCATCATCAAGACCAGCCCCAACAAAAGGGACACCGACAATGACCAGATGAGCGACTATGATGAGCTCATCAGGATACCCAATTACAGGGAGTGGATAACGGACCCCAACGACCCGGACACGGACAACGACGGTATGGAGGACGGTCTAGAGAACGAGGTGGACTTCTTCCCGCTCACGGATTGGGACCGAAGGGACAATTACGATGCCAATGGCGACGGGGACTTCTCCGATACCGAGCTAGGTGATATCTATTCCACCAAGGATAGGACCAATCCCACAAAGTACGATACCGACGGGGACAGGCTCCCTGACGGTTGGGAGTACAGGTGGGGCAAGGTCGTAAAGGGCGACGACACAAAGGCGATGATCCTGGAGTATGACCGGGCCCACAATACCAATTATTGGAACCAGCTGCCCAAGAACGGGTTCTTCTGGATAATCAATCCGCTCGTATCTGCCGATGTGTTCGAGGACCCTGACCATGACGGTCTCAATAACTACCAGGAGTACGAGAACGGCACGAACCCATTGAAATGGGACACAGACAATGACGGTATGCCAGACGGCTGGGAGCTCAAGGATGAGATAAGGGGAAGCCCGATCTATAACCCCGAGACCAAGAAGTACGTTTACATACTCAACCCGCTCGATGGGACCGATTGGGCCCTTGATGCAGACCATGATGGGTTCGTCTATTCCATATGGACACCCCTCAATCAGCAGAAGTCGGATTTCGAGCTCGTGAAGTACTACTTCCCGTTCATCAACCTATACGAGTACCAGATGGGGATCGATGCGAACAAGGACGGGATAAACGAGCTCACCACGATCCCCGCACCGAGAGTACCCGAGTTCGGTGTCATGGGAGGATATGACTCCGATTCGGACCATATGCCTGACGGCTGGGAGGTATGGGTCACGGACTTCATATCGAACCTCTCGGATATTTCCCAGTACGAGGATGCCGACGGCCTGCCAAGGGGCTGGGAAGAGCTTTACAACGGTTCGATGTGGGACAAGCCTGCTTGCTATATCTATGAGGATGTGGGCAACAACAGCTGGGACCCCTGGAAGAACTCTGAGGGTATGAAGTCCCTTGGCCGGAGGGTATTCACACCCGCTGGCTTCAAGGATAACCTCGATTACTACAAGGGAAGGCTCTATGCGGACAGGAAGGACACGAACCTGAACGGTCTGACGGACGATGCCGAGGACTACGATTCGGACGGTTCCAACAACAACAACGTCATCGAGTACAGGTATCATACTGACCCGACGGACAGGGACTCCTATCCAGGAGCGGCCGGAGGCAAGATACCCGCCCCCAAGCAGGGACCGGGGAGGTCCAATATCATGGACGAACCCGTTGAGGTGATAGACCCCATCCTTGTGACCGTTCCCATGGACTCCCCGGAGGTCATGGTCCAGATCGAGACCGTAAATGAGGTCCTCGCAAAGGTGGGCATCCTCATGACCAGTGAGCCCAGGTACGCTGTGATGAACATAGAGAACAAGGCTTGAGATCGATCAAGCCAGTGAAGGGAGGGGTCCGGCAGGACCTCTCCTTCCTTTCTAAAGTTATTTAATCGAAGCGTTGCATTCCAGTTCGATGTTGACCGAGCTCCTGAACCTGTTCTTCTGGTCGGCGGTCCTTTTCCTTATGAGCTTCCTCCTTGACAGGATGTGGTCATACTCCCTGGCAAGATGGCTGTACATCATCTTCGCAGCTCCCGGTATAATCGTCCACGAGCTCAGCCATCTGGCCGCATGCCTGCTCACCGGTGCGAAGGTCAGCCGTGTAGTACTGATATCCAAGGAGGGCGGCTCGGTCACGCACGGCCGACCGAAATGGGGGATCCTTGGCCAGACGATCGTTTCCATGGCGCCTTTCCTAGGCATCCCCATTCTCCTTGTGCTCGTTGGCCTCGTATTCGACATAGTATCGTTCCTCAACTGCGACATGACCTGGGGGCATAGGCCATCCTGGGATGTGGGGAGCATGCTCCTTGGGACCTTTGGTAGTGCGTTCGATCTCATTTGGAAGAACCTTGTCGGGAACAGGTCCCTTTGGTTCCTCATCTACCTCTACCTTGCCGCCTCCCTGACCGTCGCCCTTGCCCCGTCCAAGCAGGACCTGAAGAACAGCTGGCTCGGGCTTGCTCTGCTCCTAATATCATTGGCAATATGGGCAGTGTTGAACGATCATCTTCTCTCGGGAATGGGCTGGACCGCCCCGGCGACAGATTTCATGATGGGCCTTTTGGGGTGGATAGTCGCCCTGGGTCTGGTCATGTCGCTCTTAGGCCTACTGTTAGGGCTTCCGCTGTTCATTCTGAAGATGGTACTTGACAGGAAGGGCCTCTCATAGGTCCGAGAAAGCTGTTGAGCACTGGACAAGGTCCAGGACCTTGCGGGCTGCGTCGGATGACCGCAACCTCCTCTGCTCACCGGTGTCCCGGTCCCTTATGGTCACGGTCCCGTCCTCGAGGGTTCTATGGTCAACGGTGAGGGCGAAGGGGGTCCCGACCTCATCCATCCTGGCATACCGCCTGCCTATGGACCCTGAGGGATCATAATGGACGGCCAGCCCCGCCGATCTGAGCTCGGAGGATAACTTGAGCGCCAGCTCGGGCAAATTGTCCTTGGGGAGGAGCGGGAAGACACCGCACTTGATAGGTGCTACCGATGGCAGGAACCTCATCACCCTGTAGGGGCCACCGTCCCCGTCCTCATCCTTATCAGATTCCTTCATAGGTGAGGAGGCGGTCTCAACGTAGGAATGTTCTAGGACAGCTACCATAAGCCGGTCTATACCGAAGGATGGTTCCACGACATGGGGTGTGTAGCGTTCACCTTGCACGGTCTCCGTGACGGTTTCGAACGAAAAAGCCGATGCGGGGACGTTCACGGAGCTGCCGTCCTTCAGGACCAGCTGTATGGTCCCTGATGAACGCATCCGCTCAAGCTCCGCTGATCCGGTCCCGCAGAGCAATTCGTCCACTTCCTTGGCCCTGGCCTTGAAAAGAGGGCCAAGGACCTTCTTGTCGGTCCGTACCTTGACGGCCTCCTTTGTCCTGGGGGTGGTGAACCTCCTGAGGGCCGTTAGGTCGCATCCGGACCCTCTGGCGTGCTGGGACAGGTCATAGGCCGACCTGTCGGCTATTCCGACCATCTCGACCCATCCTGAGGAGGTGAGCACCTCCAGGTCCCAGCAGTCATTCGCATAATGGGCCATCTCCTTCCTACCGTGCTGGCGGAACCTCATAGCGGCTCTGGGTATACCTATGGACAGAACGAAACGGTGCGTGACCCCCATGAAATGGGCAAGGACCTCCGAACAGATGATGCCATCCTCGACCGCCCTGCCGAGGGGCATTTCGACGGTCCTCTCTGGGTCAGAGGCCATTAGGAGCGGGACGGACCTGTCCCTATTGGTGGAGAACGGTGGGAACGTTCTCTCGAGGGGGTCGAAGAAGAACTCCCCTTCGGCCATGTGGAACTCCCGCTGTCTGAGGAGCCCCTGTCTGGGCGAGATCTCGTTCCTGTATCCCTTTCCGAGCTGTGCGACGCCGAAGGGGACCCTCTCCCGGTTCGACCTGTAGAGCATGGAGAAGTCCATGAATATCGATTGTGCCGTCTCAGGCCGTAGATATGCAGGACGGTCGGTCCCGGGCCCTATATGGGTCTTGAACATGAGGTTGAACTCCTCCACCGGCCCTAGTGTCCCTCCGCACGATGGGCACCTCACATCCTTTTCGGTCAGGTAGGTCCCCATGACCTCGGCTGTCAGGTCGACCGCATCGATACCTGCATCCGAGAGAAGATGGTCAGCCCTGAACGGAGCGGAGCAGGAAACGCACCTTGTCATGATATCTGAGAACTTCTCGAGGTGCCCCGAGGACCTGAAGACCGTTTCGGGCGATATCGATGGGCAGTCCACCTGCATGAAACCTTCCTCCACGAGGAAGGTCCTCTTCCAGGCCGATTCTATATTGTCCTTCAGAACGGAGCCAAGGGGTCCAAGGTCGTAGAAACCGGCGACCCCTCCGTAGATCTCGAACGAAGGCCAGACGAACCCCCTTCTCTTAAGAAGGGCGTAGAGCTCCTGCTGTTTCCTCCTGTCCCATTCCGCAGCTTGAGCTCCTTCCATTCACCGCCCCCAGGGAAAGTGGTTCATTTTTCCGCAATGGCCGTCATTATCCCTTCCTTCTTCGACATGAGGTTCCTCTTCCTCCTGTCGTGGGAGCATCCCTCGCATCCGATCAAGTCCTTATCCTTGCATTTCGCGCAAACCTTGTTGACCTCATCGATCAGGTGGTTGACGCTGGTCTTCTGTGCTTTCAGGGTATCCATGTTCTGTGTCTGCATCGATGCACCCGGCCATGGAAGGCCGTATGTGATAGATAATCTTTAGGAACGCAAAGCTTAGGGTAGGATCGTCCTTCGCTCGGTCCCTTCGGGGACCAGGAGGTCGATATCGATACCGAGGCGTTCCTCCAGTTCCAGATGGAGCGCCACCATCCTTTCAGCAGCTGCAAGGGCCCCCTTTTCCACCAGTTTTTCTACCGACCTCTTGAGGGGATGCCTGCCCTTGCTGCCAACAAGGTTGTCGCTATGGCATACGAGCTTCTCCTCCAGGGTCCGGGGGAGGAAATCCTCATCGGGGAGACCAAGGGCCACCGCCTCATGTCTGGGGACGCCTGCCCCTATGTGATTATGGACCATATCCACAAGCCTGGGGTCCAGAGAGAGTCTTCTGGCTATGACGGTCCCTTGGACCACATGCCTTATGGAATGGGTCCTGGACCGACCTATGTCATGGAGCAGCAGCCCTGCCTCGATCAGGGGCAGGTCCAAACCCAAAGGTTCGAACCTATCGGCCTTCATGGATGCTTTGACCATAACCATCCCCATGCGGTGGACCGCCCTGCAATGCTCTATCACAGCTCTGGAACAACCGACCTCGGCGAGCAGTTCGATGCAATCCCTCGGGTCAGGCACAGGAGGCCATTTCCTCGAGAATGGCCCATTTGTGGGGACTGACCGTACATCTCCCGTGTTACGGACCTGCTTGCCCCTAGCCGTTGGAACGACCTCCATCATACCTCCCATGTCCCTGGCGCATAGCTCCCTTCCTTCGAAGAGGCGGTCAAGGAACAGGGCAAGGGCCGACACCTCCGAATGGGGCTGGTTCGTGACTCCCACATTGAAATGGGCGAGGTCATATATCTCGGCCGGTACCTTCTCGGAACCAACAACGACAAGCAGCTTCTCGTCCTTGGGTATCTCCGTGATGGCATCCTGCAGGGGTCTACCGTACATTGTCAGGTGGACTATAGTACCGTCCCATCTTTCCAAGAGCTTCCTGGCCTTGACCCCGGTATGGACCTCGAACCCCCCTCCGAAGGAGCCCGACATCTTTTCAATGGTGCCTTCGAGGACGGGGTCCGCATTATCTATATGGATGGCACTGGCGAGAAAGGCCCTTGCTACCAGAGCGACATGGGTTGTGACCCTCTTGTCCCTTAACGGTCTGTGGCCGAGCCGTAGGACCTCAACATGCGGGACGACCGCAACATCCGACATCGGACCACCCAATATCATTGGTCCTGCTTTATGCGTTCGATCCTGTGGCCCTTATAAGCAAGCCTGCCCGACCGCTTGACCAGGCTCTTCAACATGGTCGGAGTGAGCTCCAGTTCCTTAAGGAAATCACCAGAGAAGGTCCCCTCGTCCTCCACCATATGATAGACCTTCTCTTCCAGGTCGATGTACTTCTTCTCGTCCATCGCCGCAATGTAGAGGACATCCGATATCTCCGTGATGGAGCAGGAAGTGTTTATGTGGATCGATACATAGTAGGTGTGATAGATCTTCTCCTTGTTGAGCTGGGCATCTATCTGCCAAGAGCTCTCGACCAGATGCATCTTCTCAAAGAAATCCAGGGCTTCCACACCCTCATCGCCGTACCTTTCCTCGACCGAGCGCTTTGAGACCCATCCGTTGGCAGCCTCCTGGAAAACGGACTTCTTAATGGGTGAATCCATTGCCCTTAGAAGGGATACCATATCGGTCGGGTCATTGATGACCTTGATGCGTTTCATATACCAGGCCCTATAAAAGTTGTGGATATAATAAGGTTCTCACTTGGAGGGACGGTCCAAGGTGATTATGGAACCCTTTGGAAGTTGATGGGCAATTACAGCTCGTCACGGTCATTTCAGGGCCACAAAGGGCCCTTAAAGGCCAATATTTAAATACAAAATCCTTCATGGGACACCGAAAAGGCAGCCTATATCCCACAGAGGCCGGTTCGGACCGGTAATGGCTCAGATTCACGATCATCTATTGCTTGCCCCTAACGGGGCCCATGGGACCAAAGGGGTCCTCTGAGTGTAGGTAGGTAGGAAGTGGGTCATCGGTCCCTTGAGCGGATGGATAGCACCTTTTCTATGCCCGATGATTCGGGAGCAATAGGAAAAAAGAAGGTGAGATGAATGAACCTGGATCCAGCTACAACGAAATATCTGATAGAAGCGAAGCTCTCTGCCGACGGTATCGTGGAGAAACCCGATGTCGTGGGAGCCATCTTCGGACAGACCGAAGGGCTCCTGGGCGATGAGCTGGACCTCCGCGACCTCCAGAAGACAGGGAGGATGGGTAGGATAGAGGTGGACATCTCCTCAAAGAAGGGGAAATCAGAGGGAACGGTCCTCATACCATCAAGCCTCGATCAGGTGGAGACCGCCATCCTTGCTGCCTCCCTTGAGACCATAGACAGGATAGGTCCGTGCAGGGCGAAGGTATCCATCGAGAAGATAGAGGATGTGAGGATAACCAAGAAGCAGAAGATCATAGACAGGGCCAAGGAGCTGCTCACCAACATGCTGAGCCAGAGCAAGATATCTGGTCTTGACCTGTCCGATTCGGTCAGACAGGCAGTACAGGTCGATGAGGTCGCTCTCTACGGGGAGGACAAATGTCCGGCCGGTCCGAACATAGACACCTCCGATGCCATAATCCTCGTCGAAGGCCGCTCGGACGTGATAAACCTGCTGAAGTACGGGATAAAGAACGTAATAGCCGTGGGCGGGACCAACATCTCCCCCACGATCCAGAAGGTGACAGGCGAGAAGGTCGTTACAGCCTTCGTTGACGGCGACCGCGGCGGGGACCTGATACTCAAGGAGCTCTTCCAGATAGCCGAGGTCGATTTCGTGTCAAAGGCCCCAAAATCCCTCGAGGTCGAGGAGCTCACCCAGAAACAGATAATCAAGGCCTTGAGGAACAAGGTACCCGTGGAGCAGTACATGGAGATGAACGACATAGGGGCCGAGTTCAAGGACAGACCAGACAGCGGTCCTAACGATAAGAAGAACGGTGAGGGCAAGAACTGGCAGGAGAGAAGGAATGAGAGACGGGAGATGCTCAGGGAGAAGTTCGAGAAGAACAGGCAGCCCAGGCCTCCCAGGGGCCCCGATGCCCCGGACAGGACCGAGGAACCCAGACCGGCCGTCATTGAGCAGGCTCCCCAGGCTAGCACCGAGGGCGAAGCATCTCATGACGAAACTGCTATGGAAGAGGCCCAGGCACCTCAAAGGACCGTTCCTACTGCCATGAGCACGGAAGTTACCAGGTACAGGGATATATTGAAGACACTTTCCGGGACTCTCAGGGCTATGCTGATAAATCCCAGCGGAGAGGTTGTCCAGGAGATAGCCGTCAGACAGCTTGCGGACACGCTCAGGACACCACCTGCGCCCATACACGCTGTGGTCTTCGACGGAATAATATCACAGAGGCTCCTGGACATCGCCGGGGAGCAGAGCATCAGGTTCCTCGTCGGCTCCAAGAAAGGCAACCTGACTAACGAGCCCGAGGGAGTGACGGTCCTCTCGAAGCTGGACCTTGATAACTGACGGTGTGAACGGATATTCCACAGGAAGGATAAAGATGGTCAAGGCCAGGAAGCTGGCAGCAAGGTCGCCGGTCCCTGAGACGGGGAATCCCGATAGCGCAGCTGTCAATATGTTCCATCTGGAGGATGTGCCAGATACCTCGATGATCCCCTTCTCGCCTGATCCATTGCAGAGGGTGATAGGGCAGGACGAAGCTGTCATGCTGGCCCTTATCGCCGCTAGACAGAGGAGGCATCTCCTCCTCGTGGGACCTCCCGGAACTGGCAAATCGATGATAGCCCAGGCCTTGGCCTATCATCTCCCACCGCCCCGGACCCAGGTCTATGTCGTTTCCAATCCCGAGTACCCGGAGAGACCGTTCGTCCAGGTCAGGACCAGGTCCGAGGTCGAGGAGGATGAGCTGAGGGAATCCAGGGCCAGGGAGGTCCTGATCTCCCCCGTGGAAGCCCCCGTTGACGTTGCGGAGAAGCTCGGTTACAGGTGCGCTCGATGCGGTACCTATTCGCCCGAGGACCAGACAATATGCCCTAACTGCGGCGGACCCAAGGCACAAGCATCCAACAAGGTGGCAAGGGTGGATATGTCCAATATGCTCCAGGGCATAGAGGACATTCTAAAGGTCACATTGAACCAGATAGGGGCCCAGAGGCCCAGGGTACAGACCACTAGACTTGTGAACGGTAAGGAGGAAGTGGTCGTTTATGAACCAGCAGGACCAAAGATAAGGGTCCTGGACCAGAAAGCCCTTGAGGCAAGGAGGGAGAAGGAGAGGTCATCTCCCAAAAAGGTCCTCCTGCCTCTGAAGAGGAATAACTTCATCATGGCCACCGGAGCCTCGGAAACGGAGCTCCTTGGCGATGTGAGACATGACCCGTACGGCGGGCACAAGGGTCTTGGGACCCCACCTTACGAGAGGGTGGTCCCGGGCGCCATACACGAGGCCCATGAGGGGGTGCTTTTCATAGACGAGCTCCCTCACCTCGGCCATCTCCAGAGGTTCATACTGACGGCCATGCAGGAAAGGCAGTTCCCCATTTCAGGGAGGAACCCGCAGAGCGCGGGAGCGAGCGTTAAGGTGGACAATGTGCCCTGCGACCTTGTTTTCGTCGGGGCATGCAATATCCAGGACCTGCACCATATAATCTCACCCCTTAGGTCCAGGATAACAGGGAGCGGTTACGAGGTCCTTGTGGCGACCGCAATGCCAGACGATGGCCGCGGGAGGTCCGACTTCATCAGGTTCATATCCCAGGAGGTCAGGCTCGATGGCAGGATACCGCATGTTGACCGTGGTGGTATAAAGGTGCTTCTCAAGTTCGCAAGGAACAAGGCTTTGATCATGGACAAGAGGAAGAAGGCCCTCACGCTGAGGTTGAGGGATATGGGCGGGGTCATAAGGGCCGCTGGCGATATCGCTGTGGCCGAGAGCGCAGACCTTATCGGGGCCAGACATGTTGAGCGGGCCATTAGGAGAGGCCGCTCGGCCGAGGAACAGGTCAAGGAAAGGTTCGGTCATTACTACGGAGGCCTGGCCGGGGAGATGTCGGAATCCCAGGAGAGGCAGTATTCACCTTACAACTATTGGAACGAGAACCCGGACGATATCAAGGGTTACGAGTGACGGACATAGGAAAGTAGGTGGTCCCATGACGGGAGAAGAAAGCGTTGATAAGGTGAACGGTAGCGAGCGACCGGATGGTCCGGTGTCAGGCAATGAGGGGAATGAGGTGGTCAGCGGACCATCCACTGTTATGCCCCCGGCCGATGTACCGGTCGATGATGGTTCAAGGACCAGATCGAACGAGGACCAGCCCGTTGGTGATGAACAGGCGGATGCACCGATCGAGGATTCATCCGCTGGTCCTGCGTTGGAAACAACCTCCGTCGTCCTCCCCCCCATAGATGATTATGGTTCGGACCTGGTCCTACCTCCGCAGGAGCTCTCTCTGCCCACAAGGGTGGATGTCATGGAACAGCTCATTCAGAAGCACAGGTCCATGGTCGAAGCGTTCTCAAAGGAGAAAGAGGGCCAGGAGCAGGTCGGCCAGCTCCCCGAGGAAGAGAGCGACGAGGAGAAGGCAAGGAGGGATGAGGTTAACAAAGCGGTCCAGACCCTCAAGGCGGAACGCGGTTCCCTCCGCGTGAGGAACAAGGCCCTGAGCAAGGAGCTCTTCCAGCTACTGGACAAGATGGACAGGCTGAAGGACCGGTCTAGTGAGATTTCTAGCCTTCAGAGGTATGTCTCCGACCTTGAATGGAAGATAGAGACAGAGGATATCAAGATAGAACAGGAGAGGAAACACCTTGACGAGATCAAGGCGACCATGAGGAAGCTGAGGGAGATCACGGACGGGTTCACACCCGATGAGATAATGCAGAGGACCTCGGATATCCAGGAGGAGATAGACCAGAACCTCCTACGGATGGAGGAGGCCCACAGGGCGATGCTGGAGAAGGTGGATGAGTCCAACCTCCACCATGGAAAGTTCATGGACGCCCAGAAGAAGGCAAGGGAGGTCGAGGCCAGGAAACAATGGCTTACCCGAAGGGTGGAGCTCCACGCTGAGATGGGCAAGTTCTGGGAAGGACAGATCGATAATGCCAGGAAGCTGGATTCCGAGGAGACGGCAAGGCCCATAGGACCGCTCAGGGACCACCTCCTGTCAAGGATGGGCGAAAGGTCCGCAGAGAAGGGGCATGAAGGGGACCAGAGGTCCACCGAACAGCAGGCCCCCGGTACAACCGAGGCGGCGGCCAAGGGACAGAGCGATGAGCATGGTCCAAAGGGCCGGGTCCCTCGTGGCAGACCTCGTAAGAAGGTTGGTCCAGTTGAGACCGATAAAGTTTTTTCCGGGCCGCCGGAGGATACAACCCCAGCGAAGGAGACCGATCCGCCTGAGGGGGGTGCTGCCCCGGACAGGTCGACAGAACCGGCCCCCGCATTGGAGGAAGCTCCTCATTCTGAGGGCCAGACCGGAGGTGGGGCCTGATGCAGAACTTCGAGATAGCCCAGAAGATAAGGGAGATCAGGGAGAGGATCTCCGAGCTGAGAGAGGAGGAGGACATCCTCAACCTCAAGGTCCAGAACAAGATCAGGGAGGTCGAGGCCACAAGGGAGCGCAGGGACCAGCTCAACCTCCAGGTCAGGGAGCTCTCTTCAAAGCCCAGGGAGATCCTCGAAAAGCGCAAGGAGGCCTGGGATAACATCTCCGGCACCAATGATGAGAGGAGACGGATATTCCGGGATATGCAGCCCTATCTCCACAGGATAGGAGAGCTCAGGAAGATAAGGGACGCTTTCAATGCCGCCAGCAGGGGGACGATGGAGAGGCTTCTGGCGAACCTCTCATCCACCAGGCAGGACCTGCTCAGTTCGGACCTGTCGCTCAAGAACGAGCTCTACATGTTCGATCTGCTCTTCGAGCTCAGGGACAGGGTGCTTGTCAAGCTCGAAGCAGATAAGGTCCACAAAGAGATAGTTAGGGTCAAGGAGGTGGACCTTGCCAAATACAACCACTTCCTTGCCGAGATCGAGGGCCGCATAGGTGATATGAAGAACCTATCCCACGAGGGTCTCATGACGGCCAAGGAGATATGGTCTAGGAGGGACGAGGTCAGAGAGCAGTCCCAGAAGGAGCATAGGGCCTTTCTCGACGGACAGAAGGAGATATCGCACCTCAGGAAGAAATGGTACGATAAGCGCAGGGAGATACAGGACCTCTACAGGGAGATAGACCAGTGGAACGCCGAGTTCAAGAAGTCCCCGACCGAGCGCAGGCAGTCCGATATGTCACGGAAGCAGGCGGAGGCCGTAGAGAAGTTCAAGAGGGGTGAGAAGCTCTCCCTAGAGGAGCTGTCCCTGGTGGTGGAATCAGGCCAGATGAAATGATCCATTGGATGCAGAGCTACCCTCCAATTTAAATCGGTCCTGCGGGATTACCCTTTATGAGGGTCCTGTCCCTGTCAGAACCGAGTCTGGAAAGTACCATCGATGAGATAGCGAGGGCATTCAAAAGGCATGAACCCGTGATATTGCCGACGGAGACGCTGTACGGACTGGCCTGCCCCTATGATGACAAAGAATGCATAGCGCGGATCTTCAGTGTCAAGGGCAGACCCGAGGAGATGACCTTGCCCGTGACCGTGCCGAGAAAAGAACTGATAGGTTCGGTCGGTCACCTTCCCATGGTTCACAGTGGAATAATTGAAAGGTTCGTACCCGGTCCGCTGACCATAGTGATCAAGGCCAGATCGGACCTCCCGGATGGATTGGCCAGGAACGGAACCATCGCCGTCAGGGTCCCGGACCATCCGCTCTACCGTCCCTTATGCGAAAGGGTCGGTCCGATGGTAATGACCAGCGCGAACTTGCATGGGATGGACCCAGTAAGGAACGCGGACGAAGCTCGAGCGCATTTCGGGGATTCTGTCGCGTTGATGGTGGAAGGCGAGACTGGGTCTGATACGATCCCATCGACCATCATAGACCTTACGGGAAAAGAGGTCTTGGTCCTAAGGGAGGGAAGGATTAAGTCCATTGAGATTATGAGGGGTTCCGATGGAGGAAGCTGAGCTTAGGAACTGGGTGACTGCGGGGGAGATCGCCTCCAAGGCCAGGGACCTAGGAGCTAGGATGGTGGAGGAAGATATCTCTTACCTTGAGGTGGCCGATGCCGTTGAGGACTTCATCGTCGAGAAGGGAGCGTTAGTGGGTTTTCCGGTCAATATTGCGGTGAACGATATCGCGGCCCACTACACACCGAGGCCAGATGAGAGGACGAAGTTCCGCTACGGTGACCTGGTGAAGATCGATGTCGGCGTCCATCTGGACGGTTGCATAGGCGATACGGCCAGAACGGTGGAGGTCGGCTCCGACACCTACAGACAGCTCTCGCTAGCTTCCAAGAGGGCCCTTGAGTCCGCCCTGGAGCTCATCAGGGGCGGAATATCGCTCTCTTCCATTGGTTCGATCGTCGAGAGGACCATGAACTCCATGGGGTTCAGGCCCATAGTCAATCTGACCGGCCATTCCATAGAGAGGTACAACCTCCATGCCGGTATATCGGTTCCGAACTATGATGATAGGGGGAGCGAGTTCCTACCATCCGGTACGATCCTGGCAATAGAACCATTCTCCACGACCGGAGTTGGCGAGGTAGTCTCTTACAAGAGATCGAACATCTACCGCTTCGTGAGGCCCAGGTCCAAGCTGAAGGAAGAGCTGGAAAAGGTCTCAAGTATTGTGCAGGAGGGGTACCCCAAGCTCCCGTTCTCCGAGAGATGGCTGGAGAAGAGACATCCTTCCTGCGAATCGGCCTTGAACGGACTGGTGAGGTCCGGGTCCGTCTATGCCTATCCCATCCTAAGGGAGACCTCCGGCGGCATGGTCGCCCAATGGGAGCATACTGTCCATGTTACGGATAAGGGGTGCAGGATACTCACAGCATGAGGTGCTTGATATGGGTGCGACCAGGAGCGGTGCAAAAGCAAGGAAGGGCCTGACCTATGCCGGTTCGGGAGTGGATGTCTCTGCCGAGGGCAAAGCGATCAGGTCCCTGATAGATGCCCTTACCTTCCAAAGGAAGGGGACCGGCAGACCTGTGGACATAGGGGCGCATTTCACTGGACTTATAGACTTCGGCGACCGATACCTATCCCTCTGCACGGACGGGGTCGGTTCCAAGATGCTCATTGCAGAATCTTTAGGGAAGTGGGATACGGTCGGGATCGATTGTATGGCCATGAACGTCAACGATATGATATGCGTCGGGGCCGAACCACTTGCATTCGTCGATTATCTTGCTGCCCATCAGCCTTCAGAAGAGGTCCTGTCGGAGATAGGCCGTGGTCTCAATGAAGGAGCAAGGAGGGCTAATCTATCCATCATCGGTGGCGAAACGGCATCGCTCCCCGATATGGTCAAAGGGTACGACCTTGCAGGTACCTGCCTTGGTCATGTGAGGAAGGATGAGGTCATAACTGGTGCGTCCATCAGAGAGGGCGATATCCTCATTGGCCTTCGTTCCAGCGGTCTGCATTCCAATGGTTTCTCCCTCGTGAGGAGGATAATTAAGGCCAACCGCCTCGGGTACGATCTCACGCTCGAGGGGCTGGTGAATGGCAGCAGGTGGAAGAACCTGGAGGGCGGACCAGGGGACAAGGGATGCGTCGAAGCGTGGGCCAGCAAAGAGCCAGGTCTGACGATCGGCCAGGCTCTCCTTGAACCGACGAGGATCTATGTCAAGGAGGTCCTTACCATGCTTGGAAAGGTCAAGAAGGGCAGCGTCCACGGTCTTGCCCATATAACCGGTGGTGGCCTTAGGAACCTTGTCAGGCTCAAGAAGGGAGTGTCGTTCGTGATAGACAGGCCTATAGAGGTGCCCCCGATCTTCCATATGCTGCAGGTCCTGGGAGATGTCGATGAGGCTGAGATGTACAGCACGTTCAACATGGGCATGGGCTTCTGCCTGGTAGTCGATAAAAAGGTCTCGAAGGAGGTCAGAACGGCCTTGAAAGGCGCCGGTGCAATGGAGGTGGGGTACATATCCAAGGGGAGCGGTGTGCTTCTGAGGGGTGCCGGATTGCATTTCGACGGTTATATCTGAAAGAGGTTGGGAATGGATACGGACATAGGTAAAATTAAAAAAAAATGCACCAAACAAGGACCGTTCGCTTGAACCCTCCCTTCTGGTCTTGACCGCTTGCGACGAACATTGGTCAGAGGACCATTTAAGGTTTGCGAAACCGTGGGCTTCATCCAGCGATCGTGCCATCAGAACAACGTCCAAAGGATGTTCTGAGCTTTCCTATTCTGAAAAAGGGCCTAACCATTAAAAACCATTATATATGAAATCGAACATGCCGTGTCGGTCTTGACCGCATCGGGTAGTGGGAATGGTAAGTTCTGGGTCCGTAGCTCAGCTAGGTAGGACGTTAGGCAGCACTTTAGCGGCCTTCTTCCCTAGATAGAGCGTCTGGCTTTTAACCAGATGGCCGGGGGTTCGAATCCCCCCGGACCCGCCAATCGTTCCTTACATCCCTTGATGCGACCCAGGATAGCACACCCGCAGGAGGTCGCCACATGCCGCGCTTCAACGTGATGGAGAACTACCTTGTACCCAAGCATACCATATTGACCAGCAAGGAACAGGAAAAGGTCCTTGCGGATTTCAATACAACTCCTTCGCAGCTACCCCAGATACCTCTCATAGACCCCTGCGCAAAGGCCATTGGGGCCAAGGCCGGGGACATAATAAAGATCGAACGCGAGAGCCCGACCGCAGGGACGAGCATCTACTACAGATTGGTCGTGGCAGAGTGGTCAACGGTCGATGAGTGAAGGGAAGGAGGGATAGTTTTGAAAGAGGTAGTGGAAGCATTCTTCAAGAGCAGGAACGTGATAAACCATCAGGTGGCGTCGTTCAACGATTTCCTCCCGACCCACGACAACCCCAAATCCAGGATGCAGAGGATAATTGACTCCATCAGGATCGGGGAGGTCGACAACGAGCGCGGCCTAATAAGGCTCGACGTGGACAAGCTGGACGAGGAGAGCGTGGATATCAAACTCGGCCGGATCACTGTAGGAACTCCCATTGTCAAGGAGGCCAACGGGGCCACGCACGACCTGACCCCTATGGAGGCCAGGCTTAGAGACCTGACATATTCCGCCCCCATATTCCTTGAGTTCACCATCATAGAGAACGGGGTTGACAGGGAGCCCGAGAAGGTCAAGATCGGCGACCTCCCCATAATGGTCAAGTCCAAGAGGTGCAACCTGCACCGTGAGATGGTAGGTCAGGACCGTACGCTCACGGACGACCAGTACTACAGGAAGCTGCAGGAACTGGGGGAGGACCCGCTTGACCCAGGCGGTTACTTCATCATCAATGGAACGGAGAGGTCCCTGATATCCCTCGAGGACCTGTCCCCCAACAGGGTGCTCGTAGAGTGGGAGGAGAAGTACGGGACCCCCGGCGCGGTAGCAAAGGTCTTCTCGCAGAAGGAAGGGTTCAGGGCCCTTACCTCGGTCGAGCTCAAGAAGGACAACATACTCATGGTGTCGGTACCGGCCGCACCCACGCAGATCCCCCTCATCGTCCTCATGAAGGCCCTTGGCATGGATGCTGATGAGGACATCCACAGGGCGATCGTGTCCGATCCCAAGATGGACAACATCGTATATGCGAACCTTGAGGAATGTGGACTTGCCCACAGCGTTGCAACGATAGAGGATGCGTTGAACTATCTGGAGAAGAAGTTCGCCACGGGGCAGGCAAAGGAGTTCAGGGAGAAGAAGGTCGAATCCATCATAGACAAATCCCTTCTCCCACATCTTGGCGATCACAGGGACCAACGGATCAAGAAGGCCATATATCTGGGCAGGATAGCAAGGTCCGTTCTGGAGCTGAAGCTCGGTTATAGGGACCCGGATGACAAGGACCACTATGCCAACAAGAGGATATCCCTTGCAGGTGACCTGATGGAGGACCTTTTCAGGGTTGCGTTCACATCCCTGATGAAGGACCTAAAATACCAGCTGGAGAGGACCATCACAAGGAAGCGCAAGCTTCGTGTGTCATCTTCCATAAGGCCCGACGTCCTGACCCAGAGGATGATACATGCCCTGGCCACCGGAAACTGGGTCGGAGGAAGGGATGGCGTATCACAGCTCCTTGACAGGACCTGCAATATGGCCACAATCTCCCATCTTAGGAGGATCACTTCCCCACTTACCAGGTCCCAGCCCCATTTCGAGGCAAGGGACCTGCACCCGACACAGTGGGGCAGGTTGTGCCCCAACGAGACCCCGGAAGGTCAGAACTGCGGTCTGGTCAAGAACCTGGCCCTCATAGTGGACATTTCCGAGGGCTATGATGAGAGGAAGCTAGAATCCACCCTCTTCGATATGGGGGTCAGGAGGATAGAGAAGGAGCTCACGGATGAATCGAAGGTCTATCTCAACGGTAACCTGATAGGGATACACCATGACCCGAAGGGTCTGGTCGAGTCCATACGGAAGAGGAGGCGCCAGGGCTTCCTCGCGATGCCTCAGGAGAAGTCCTCGGAAATAAATGTGAGGTACAACCAGCAGATCAACTCCGTCATAGTCAACTGTGATGATGGCAGGGTTAGGAGACCTTTGTTCGCCCTGGAGAAAGGAGCGACGAAACTGACCGAGAGGATGAGGCAGTCGCTGGCCGAGTCGAAGATAACATGGGAGGACCTGGTCCAGCAGGGCGTCATCGAATGGATAGACGCCGAAGAGGAAGAAGACCTGTTCATAGCCATAGATGAGTCGCATCTGACCAACGACCAGACCCATATGGAGATAGACCCCATGGTGATCCTGGGGTCCTGCTCAGGCCTTGTATGCTATCCTTCCCATAACTCATCGCCCAGGATCACGATGGGTGCTGGAATGGCGAAGCAGTCACTGGGTCTCGGAGCATCCAACTACCGGATAAGGTGCGATACGAGAGGACATCTTCTCCATTATCCAGAAAGGCCTATGGTCCAGACCAAGACCATGGACTTCGTCAACTTCAATCAGAGACCGGGCGGTCAGAACTTCGTGGTGGCCGTGATGTCCTACCAGGGCTACAATATGGAGGACGCCCTCATATTCAACAAGGCTTCGATAGAAAGGGGCCTTGGAAGGTCCACGTTCATCAGGACCTACCCGGTGGAGGAGAGAAGGTATCCAGGCGGCCAGGAGGACAGGATAGAGACCCCGAGCCCTGATGTGATGGGCGCCAGGGCCGAGGAGGCCTACAACTCCCTTGACGAGGACGGGATCATATCGCCCGAGTTCCAGGTCATGGGCAAGGACGTCCTGATTGGGAGGACATCCCCACCCAGGTTCCTGGAGGAGCACACGGACTTCCTCACCCCTCACAGAAGGAGGGAGACGTCCCTTACCGTCAGGCCTAGGGAGGAAGGCTATGTCGATACGGTCATGATCACTGAGTCCGAGAACGGGCTCAGGTTGGTCAAGGTCACCGTGAGGAGCGAGAAGGTCCCCGAAGTGGGTGACAAGTTCGCATCAAGGCACGGCCAGAAAGGTGTCATCGGTTACATAGCCGGGCCAGATGAGATGCCGTTCACATCCGAAGGCATCGTTCCGGACCTCGTCACGAACCCCCACGCCATCCCTTCCAGGATGACCGTCGCCCATGTCCTTGAGATGATAGGTGGCAAGGTCGGTGCCATGGAGGGCAGGACCATAGACGGGACGGCCTTCTCGGGCGAACCTGAGGAGAGACTGCGTCATGAACTGGAGCAGCTCGGGTTCAAACCGACCGGCAAGGAGGTCATGTACGACCCCTTCACAGGAAAGAGGTTCAAGGTCGACCTATTCACCGGGGTCATATACTACCAGAAGCTCCACCACATGGTCTCCGGTAAGATGCATGTGAGGTCAAGGGGTCCGGTGCAGATCCTCACGAGGCAGCCCACAGAGGGACGTTCAAGACAGGGCGGTCTGAGGTTCGGTGAGATGGAGAGGGACTGCCTGATAGCCCACGGGGTGTCCATGGTCATCAAGGACAGGTTGCTCGATGAATCGGACGGGACCATCGAGTACGTCTGCGGAAACCCGAAATGCGGAAATGTGGCAATGCTCGATAAGCGCAACGCATTGAGATGCCCGGTCTGCGGTGAGACCGGAAACATCCATCCTGTCCAGACGAGCTATGCCTTCAAACTGCTCATGGACGAGCTGAAATCGATGTGCGTGGCCATGAGGTTGCAGTTGGAGGACCTCAAGTAGGGGGTGAAAAAGATGGTCAGCTATCAATACATTCCAAAGAAGATAAGCAGGATCCAGTTCGCGCTCATCTCCCCTGATGAGGTCAGGAAGATGTCGGCGACGAAGATCATCACTGCGGACACCTATGATGATGATGGCTTCCCGATCGAGATGGGTCTCATGGACCCTAGGCTCGGTGTGATCGAGCCGGGTCTGAAGTGCAAGACCTGCGGAAGGAAGGTCGACGAGTGCCCTGGGCACTTCGGCCATATCGACCTCGCCATGCCCGTGATCCATGAGGGTTATACCAAGCTCATAAAGGAGCTCCTGCAGTCCATATGCAGGGCATGTGGAAGGGTGAAGCTTCCAAAGGAGAGGATGGACCTGTATCTAGGTAAGATAAGGGAGCTCGGCGACATATCGCTCCATCCTTTCCAGTTCCAGACCATGACCGACCAGATAAGGGACGAGGCCATGGATTCCATGCAGTGCCCTCACCCTGACTGCGGTGAGAAATGCAAGGCGATATCCCTTGACAAGCCAACGACCTTCCGGGAGGAGGGGCACAAGCTCACCCCCAAGGAGATAAGGGAGAGGCTCGAACGGATACCCGGTGAACAGCTGCCCCTTCTGGGCATAAACCCCGAGGTGGCCAGGCCAGAATGGATGATATTGACCAGTCTCCCTGTGCCCCCGGTGACCGTCAGACCCTCCATCACCCTCGAGTCCGGCGACAGGTCGGAGGACGACCTCACCCACAAGCTGGTAGATGTCCTGAGGATAAACCAGAGGCTCCAGGAGAACAGGGACTCCGGTGCTCCTCAGCTGATAGTCGAGGACCTTTGGGAGCTCCTTCAATACCATATAACAACCTATTTCGACAACCAGACATCCGGTATTCCTCCGGCCAGGCACAGGTCCGGCAGGCCCTTGAAGACGCTCGCCCAGAGGCTCAAGGGCAAGGAGGGCAGGTTCAGGTCCAACCTCTCCGGTAAGAGGGTGAACTTCTCGGCCCGTACCGTCATTTCCCCTGACCCTTACATCTCGATCAACGAAGTGGGCGTCCCAAAGGAGATTGCCATGGAGCTGACCGTGCCCATAAGGGTCAACGAGTTCAATTTCGAACAGACCAAGGAGTTCGTGCTTAGAGGACCAGAGGTCCATCCTGGAGCGAACTACATCATTAGACCGGACGGCCAAAGATTGAGATTGACCGACAAGAACAAGGAATCCCTTCTCGAGAAGGTGATGGTCGGTTACGTCGTCGAGAGGCATCTCATGGATGGGGATATTGTCCTATTCAACAGGCAGCCCTCCCTCCACAGGATGTCCATGATGGCCCACGAGGTCAGGGTGATGGAGGGCAAGACCTTCCGCCTGAACCTTCCCGATTGTCCGCCATACAATGCGGATTTCGACGGTGACGAGATGAACCTCCACTGCCTACAGGGGGAGGAAGCCAGGGCAGAGGCGATGATAATCATGAGGGTGCAGGAGCATATACTCTCGCCCAGGTTCGGAGGTCCGGTCATAGGGGCTCTCCATGACCACATCTCAGGCAGTTTCAAACTGACATACAAGAACCCGATGTTCACCAAGGACGATGCCTACCACATCCTTTCCAGGACCTCCTACAAAGGCCCTCTCCCGGAACCAGATTCCGTTGGGGAGGATGGGGTGAAACGCTGGGGCGGGAGGACCATATTCTCCCTGATCCTTCCACCGGGGCTGCATATGGAATACCCGTCCGCCATCTTCACTGGCGATGAAACCTCCCGCAAGGAGGACACTTATGTCGTCATCGAACCCGATGACTCCGGCAGGTCCCTGCTGCGTTCCGGTGCGATAGACGAAAAGTCCATAGGCGCATTCAAGGGCAAGCTCCTGGAGAAGATAGTCCGTGACTTCGGTACCGATATCGGGAGGCAGTTCCTCGATGATGCCACCCGTCTTGCGATAGCGACCATAACCCTCATCGGGTTCTCGACCGGTATCGATGAAGAGGATATCCCAGAGGAGGCTAAGTTGAGGATCCAGGAGACCCTTGACGATGCGGAGAGGAAGGTCGATGATTATGTCAAGAAGTTCAACTCAGGTTATCTGGACCCTCTACCGGGCAGGGACCTGAAGGAGACATTAGAGGTCGAGGCCATGAAGACCCTCGGCCGGGCCAGGGACCAGGCTGGACAGATAGCCTCGAGGTACCTGGGTCTGGGCAATTCCGCGGTCATAATGGCACGCTCCGGTGCAAGGGGCTCTATGCTCAACCTGTCACAGATGTCAGGTTCCATCGGCCAGCAGGCCGTGAGGGGCGAGAGGATCCAAAGGGGCTATCAGGGAAGGACCCTGCCCCATTTCAAGGTGAACGACCTCGGGGCAGCGGCCAAAGGTTTCGTCAAATCCTGTTACAAGAAGGGTCTGACCCCGACGGAGTACTTCTTCCACTCAATGGGAGGAAGGGAGGGCCTGGTGGACACTGCGGTCAGGACGAGCAGGTCCGGCTACATGCAGAGGCGTCTCATAAACGCGCTCGAGGACCTTAAGGTCCTCCCGGACCTAACCGTTAGGAACACCAGCGAAGTGATCGTTCAGTTCCTGTACGGGGAGGATGGGATAGACCCATCGAGGTCGGTCCGCTCGGAGCCGTTCGATTATGATGACATCATCATGACGGCCATGAGGGAGGTGGATTGAATGGTGGAGAAAGAGGTCACTATAAAGGACACTAAGGAGCTGTTCCATTTCCTGAGGTCCAGAGAGCTCCCTGAAGAGGCCATACTGAAGCTCATAGGCCCAGAATCGGAATACACGATCGAAGAGGTCCTCGCTATGGGCCCGGCCATGCTCGAGAGGATATCGGGCGTGTCCGGCAAAAGGTGGAAGAGGGCTTTCGCCTGGGTGCAGTACGAGGGAGAGGGTTCAAAGCCCAGGACCGGTGCACCCGTATCGGGGAAGGCCAAGAAGAAGATTTCCGGAGATGAGGTAGATGCCACCTTAGAGGAAGAAGGGCCAGCTAATGGTATTTCAAAGGAAGCTGTCCCACCCGCAGCAGACCGCGAGATGGGCTTCATCTGGACCGCACCCGATATTTCCTCCGTAGAGGATGCACTATCGGTCCTTAAGAAGAGGAAATCCATACTTTGGCCCTGCAGGTTCTTCGTGAACAAGGACAGGTTCGACCTGCCCATCACCGGTTATATCTACATAAAGTCGGGTTCGGTCGCATATCAGGCGAAGATCCTGGAGATCGAGACCGGTAAAGAGCCCATGAAAGCCCCTACCATCAAAGGAACGATACCCGAATCGCTCCTAAAGGCGGTACCTGAGGGGACCGCGCTCGCATACATGAAAGTTGCTGATGTTCAGAAGCTCGAGAGCGATCTTCCTCTTGGAGCCTTCACAACTGTCACCAATACACCAGTGAAGAGCGCAAGGCAATACACCCTGATATGGGTCGAACCATTCGAGGAACTGCAGAAGAAGACCGAAGGGTCAATGATGACCTCCGAAAATCCCTCACAGGAGAGGAAGAAGGCTCCGGTCGAGGAGGAGATAGAGGTAAGACAGTTCAAGCCCACAGCGAACGAGCTCATAACTGAGGTGCTCTCCGAGCTGAAGGGCGAGGTCCCGGAGGATTTCATCGACTTCCTCTCCGACAGGGCATACAGTGAGTCATGGGACAGGCCCCATACCGTGGACATGCTGACATGGGTCCTGAAGGTCCATTCCATCATGGATAGGATATGCGAAAAGGAAGGATCGATAGGGATCCCTCCCAAACCTGTCTTCGAAATGGTCACCAGGATGAGGACAAAGGGAGTCAAGGAGAAGTACCTGAAGAGGATCTGCGAGCTCTGCTGCAAACATTTCAAGAAGAACCTGGTGGACCCGCACGAGTCCGTCGGGATCGTCGCAGCCCAGTCCATAGGGGAACCCGGAACTCAGATGACCATGAGGACCTTCCACTATGCCGGTGTGGCTGAGATAAATGTCACGCTCGGCCTCCCCAGGTTGATAGAGATAGTGGATGCTAGGAAATTACCCTCCACACCTATGATGGAGATACACCTGCGTAAGGACATGGACCTAGCGATGCCAGCGATAAAGGTCCTCGTAAACAACATACAGCTGACATCTATGTCCGATGTTACTGATGTCGAGGTGGAGCCTTCCAGGATGCAGATGACAGTTTCATTCCGGGAGAAGGAGATGCTCAAAAGGGACATCACGCAGGAGGACATCCGTAAGAAGGTCAAGGAATCCCAGAAAAAGATGAGGGAGAGCCAGTTGGCCGATGACGGTGTCGGTCCGATCGTGATCAGTTTCGCGGGCGCAAAGAAGGTCAACTACAAATCCCTTCTGAACCTCTCCGACAACCTAAGAAAGGCAAAGGTAAAGGGCATGGAAGAGGTCAAGAGGGTCATAATCAGGCACGAGGGCGACGAGTATGTCCTCTACACCGAGGGTTCCTCCTTGAAGAGGGTCCTGGAGCTACCAGAGGTCGATGTGGCCAGGACCACGACCAATAACATCATGGAGATATGCGATGTCCTTGGCGTCGAAGCGGCAAGGAGGTCCATATTCGAGGAAGGCCGAAAAACACTGTCGGAGCAGGGTCTGACCGTGGATGCCAGACATCTTATGCTCGTTTCCGATGTAATGACGGTCGGTGGTACTGTAAGGGCCATCGGAAGGCACGGGGTCTCCGGAGAGAAGTCCTCGGTCCTTGCAAGGGCCGCTTTCGAGATAACATCGAACCACCTGCTCACAGCCGGCATCACCGGTGAGCTCGAACCGCTCGCAGGTGTCGCTGAGAACATCATCATAGGACAACCGATAACGCTGGGCACAGGGGCTGTGGAGCTGATCTACAGACCAGTCGCCCTCAAGAAGGAGGAATGATCCGATGGACATAAAGAGGGCGCTCAAGAACGCCAATGAAACGGGTACAGTGACCATTGGTCTCAAAGAGACCATCAAGGAGCTCAAGAAGGGGAAGGTCAAACTCATAATCGTGGCCAGCAACTGCCCTGAGGAGGATATGAAGGTCCTGAAGGGCTTCAAGGTCCCTCTATACCGGTTCACGGAGAACAACATGGACCTGGGTGCGGCAACAGGAAAACCATTCTCCATTTCCACACTGGGTGTCATAAATGCGGGCAAATCGGACATTCTAGCCCTCAAGGGAGAGTCTTAAGGATAGCAGGGTGGGGACTGGACATCACCCTTTGCTGCCTTTGGGTCAGTCGGTTTTCCCAACCATCCTTTAAAAACCTTTTTATATAGAATCGACGGTAGGGGGCTTGTTATTCCCAGCTAGTGTTCTATGAACTAGAACGGACGGGGGTAGGAAAATGAAGTCAATAATCAAGGGAGTCCTCGAGCGCGAGGAGCTAAGGACCAAGGGGTTATCCCCTCAGCCAGCGGCCCCGGCCGCTCCGGCGCGACCAGCCGCCTCTAACGGTGGATTCGTTCAGAGAATGACAAAGGAGACTAGGGTCCAGGCCACTGAGAAGGTCTCTGTGGACGGACCGTCGGGTGCCAATCCCGAAGATGAGGAACTGAGGAGGGTCCTTGCAGGCCTCAGGACCAATATCAAGATCGTCGGCTGCGGTGGTGCTGGGAGCAACACCGTTAACAGGGTCGTGGAGGAAGGGGTGGTAGGCGCCGATATCTACGCGATCAATACGGATGCACAGCATTTGCTCACCATCCATTCACCTCACAAGATCCTCATAGGCAGGAGGGCTACAAGGGGTCTCGGTGCTGGTTCCGTCCCTCAGATCGGGACAGAGGCCGCCAGGGAGGCAGAGGATGAGATAAGGGCAGCCCTTGTCAACTCGGATATCGTCTTCGTTACCTGCGGTCTCGGAGGCGGAACGGGTACCGGTTCAGCACCTGAGGTCGCAAGGATCGCCAGGGAGCTTGGGGCTCTCACCATCGCCATCGTCACCCAGCCCTTCAATGCGGAGGGAGTGGTGAGGATGCAGAACGCAGAGTATGGTCTGGACAAGCTCCAGGAGCACACCGACACCGTGATAGTCATCCCCAATGACAAGCTCCTTGAGATAGTCCCCAGACTTCCACTGAACGCTGCCTTCAAGGTGGCCGATGAGATCCTGATGAGGTCCATAAAGGGCATCACCGAGATAATCACCAAGGTGGGTCTGGTCAACCTTGACTTCGCTGACCTTAAGACCATCATGAAGGGCGGCGGGGTCGCTATGATCGGAATAGGTGAGTCCGATGACGACGACAGGGCTATGAAGGCTGTGAATGCCGCACTTGACTCCCCCCTTCTCGAAGTTGAGATCCAGGACGCGACCGGCGCACTGGTCAACGTCTCTGGAGGAGAGAACATGACCGTGTCCGAAGCGGAGCTCGTAGCATCAGAGATCCACAAGAGGGTAAATCCGATGGCAAGGATCATCTGGGGTGCCCAGATAGACCCGGAGCTTAGGGATACCATCAGGGTCATGCTGGTCATAACCGGTGTGAAGTCCAAACAGATATTCGGAAAATCGATAAGGAAGACGGGTGAATCCCGGTTCGGAATCGACTTCATCCGGTAGAAGGGTGTTCCCGATGGATATCCTGCGGAGCACATGGTCCAAGAGCTATGAATGGACCAAGCATTGGCAGATCGTACTGGAAGCCAAGGTCAAGCATGTCGGCCGCGGCCAGTATGGTAGGGTATTGAAGATGGCCAGGAAACCGACCAGCGAGGAATATTCCAAGACTATCATAGTCACAGGGATAGGGATAGCAATCATCGGGGCCCTTGGTTTCATCATATACCTGATCTGGGAGTATCTCCCGGACGTGGTAGATTGGTTCGGGGTCTGAGGACCCTGCTTCGAATGTTGATGGAGGACGATCGAGATGTCCACTGAAGAGCAGACGGCCCCTGCAGACACAGGTTCGGAGTTCCCCCGGACCATCTTTGCGATAAAGACAGCCCTGGGCCACGAGAAGACCGTGGCTGAGAACCTTGGCAACAAGGCCAAGAGGAAGGGGGCGCAGATAACCTCTATCATCGCACCGACAAAGCTCCGAGGGTATGTTCTCATAGAGGGTGTGAAGAACGAAAAGGCCATTGAGGAGCTCATCAAAGGGATGCAATATGTCCATGGGATGGTCGGTGGTGAGAAGGACATCTCACTGAAGGAGATAGAACATTACCTTGCACCGAAGCCCATAGTGGCCGATATCACCGAAGGCGATATCGTCGAGATAATCAGCGGGCCGTTCAAGGGAGAGAAGGCACGCGTCAAGCAGATAGATGCCGCCAAAGAGGAGATCACCGTGGAGCTCTTCGAGGCCATGGTCTCCATACCCGTGACCATCAAAGGAGATGTCGTCAGGGTCATAGAGAGGGATGAGAACCGCTGATGGTCCTCACCTGCATTCCTTTCCGACGAAGAGAGCGCTCTTGACCTCTTCCTTCCTGCATTCAGCCATGATAACCGGCATCAGCTCTGACCTTTGAGGTCCTCTACCATCAAGATATCTGATCAACCAAAGATAGGAAACAGCGCCCATGATGACGTTCCCTAGGGCTATGCCCAGATAGACACCTCTTAGGCCAAGGAAATATGATCCTATAATGGCAAATGGTATTTGGAGGACCAGGAGTCTGAGCAGGTTGATGATGGTCGATGGGAGCGGTTTTCCCATACCCGTGAAGGTCGAACCGACGAAGAGGGCCGTCCCCAGCATGAAGAAGCCAAGGTCTGCGAACAATATGTAATCCACATAGGAACCGATCACCTCTGGTCGGGTCGAGAATATCCTTGCTGTAAGGGGTGAGGTGACGGCCAGGACGAAGAAGGCGGCAAGACCGTAGATGACCATGATCCTGAAGGAGAACCTGGCCGCCTCCCTTACCCGGTCGGACCTACCAGCACCTATGTTCTGCCCTGTAAAGGTGATCATGGACGTCCCAACGGCTATCAGGGGCATCAACGCCAGTGCCTCTAACCTGGTGGCAGCTCCAAAACCGGCCACATGATAGGTCCCATAGGCAGCGACCATGACCGTGATGATCGCTGTATTGACCGGTGCCAGCAGGTTGATGAATGCGGAAGGTAGGCCAATGTGGAGCACGCTCTTCCAAGAATTGATGACCTCCCTAAATCCAGGCCTCCCGAAAGCAAGGACCTTCTTTTGATGCCTTAGGACATAGACTGCCGCTATAAGGGTAAGGGCTTGGGCTATGACCGTGGCAAGGGCCGCGCCCTGGAGCTCCAAGCGGGGGAAAGGACCGAGACCGAAGATGAGGAGAGGGTCCAGCACGGCGTTCACAAGGACGGCGAAGAGCATTATCCACATCGGCGTCCTCATGTCCCCCGTCGCCCTGATTATGAAATTGCCAAGCATAGGGACTATGACGAACGGAAGACCGACGTACCATACCCACATGTAATCGGCGATGCCACTTCTCAGATGCTCTGGGGCGCCAAGTAGCTCAAAGACCGGACCTATGGTTGCTATCCCCACGATGGCCAGGACCAGGGATATCGATATGCCTAGCAGCATCGTGTCGGCCGTCAGTCGCCGGACCGTGCCCTTCTTTCCTTCGCCGATGGACCTAGATACCACAGACGTGGCACCTATGCCTATGCCCAGGGCCATGGATGAGACCAGATAGACCACGGGGAAGGTGAAGCTCATGGCCGCAAGCTCATCGGGTCCGAGCCATCCAACGTACATGGTGTCTATGATGTTGAAGGCGAGCATGCTCACAAGTGCGAACATCATGGGAACAGCAAGTGATATCAGCGTCCTTTTTACATCCCCTTGGACCAGAACAGGTCCGCTGGAGGCTCCCATGGCGTTGCTTAGATGGGGGGGTTATTACTATATGGTCCCGAACAGGTGAACGTCGCGGTCCGGTCATCGGTCCGACCTCTCATGCAAGGACCACGTCAAGGACCATCATGACAAGGAAACCGGCCATGACGGCCATGGTAGCGAGGTCAGTGTTCCCTCCCCTCTGGGATTCTGGGATGACCTCCTCCGCTACAACGAAGATCATGGCCCCTGCGGCAAAGGCCAAGGCATAGGGAAGGAGCGGTCTCATAACAAGGACCAAGGCCGCACCGGTGATCCCGGCGATGGGTTCGACGAACCCAGAGAGCTGGCCGTACCAGAAGGCCTTCCCTCTGGAGAGGCCCTCTCTACGGAGCGGGACAGAAACCGAAAAGCCCTCGGGGAAGTTCTGGATGCCTATCCCGAGGGCAAGGGCAATGGCCCCGCCCAGGGTCGCCCCTCCGATATCGGAGGCAAGGGCCCCGAACGCAACACCGACGGCAAGCCCCTCGGGGATGTTATGGAGCGTTATGGCCATAACGAGGAGCTTGGAGCGGTGCCAGGAGGTCTTCAAACCTTCCGGTTCCAGGCTCTTCGTACCAGGGTGGACATGGGGAAGGACCTTGTCCATCCCCCATAGGAAGACACCTCCGAGCCCGAACCCCACAGCTGCCGGTACGATAGGTGGCAGCGGACCGTCCTCTGCCATCTCTATGGCAGGCATCAAGAGGGACCAGAAGCTCGCTGCTATCATGACTCCGCCAGCGAACCCCAGCATAGCATCCAGGAGCTTCCTGGAGGGATGTTTGAAGAAGATGACAGCCCCTGCGCCGAGCGCAGTTACCCCCCAGGTGAAGAGGGTCGCTACAAGAGCTTGAAGGATGGGGGAGAGGTCCTTGAACGCTGATATAGGGTCCATGGTATGTCAGCACCGTAAACTCCTTTGAGGGATATCATACTTTTTCCCTGGGGTTAAAAATCGATCATCGATGGAAGGGGGGACCGATATACCAGAAAGGCTTTAATCGTTCACAAATCTTCCCGGGCATGACGAGGCATCCTTTTGAAGGATAGATCCGAAGGACCAGTGAGGGCAGGCATAGACCTGGGTTCGACCACCGCCAAGATGGTGCTGCTCGATGATGGGGCGAGAGCGCTCTTCAGCGATTACAAGCGGCACGGGGCCAGGGTGGTCGAGGTCATCCTCTCCATGCTGAAGGATGCCATGGCGAGGCTTGGCGACAAGAACGTTGTGATAACCGTCACAGGGTCCGCAGGGATGGGTGTCTCGGAAAGGTACGGGATACCCTTCGTCCAGGAGGTCATTGCCTCCGTCGAGACGGTGAGGGGGCTCCATCCCGATGTCAGGACCATGCTCGATGTCGGCGGGGAGGATTCCAAGATGGTCTTCCTCGACGACAGGCTCCGTGCGGACATGAGGATGAACGGTAACTGCGCTGGAGGGACCGGGGCCTTCATTGACCAGATGGCGACCCTACTTGGCGTTGATATGGCTGGCATGGAGAGGCTCGCATCCGGGGCACAAAGGAGGCATCCCATAGCCTCCAGGTGCGGGGTCTTCGCAAAGACCGATGTCCAATCGCTGCTGGCAAGGAAGGTGCCCAAGGAGGAGGTGGCCGCATCGGTCTATCACGCCGTTGCCGTTCAGACCGTGTCCACCCTCTCAAGGGGCTTCGATCCAAGGCCGAAGGTGCTCTTCTGCGGAGGACCCTTCGCCTTCCTACCCGGGCTCAGGGAAGCCTACCGCGAAGTGCTCGGAATAACGAAGGAGCAATGCTGCGTTCCTGAGGCCCCTCATCTGGTCCCCGCCACCGGCGCGGCCCTTCTTGCGGGCAAGGAAGGAGAGTCCGTCCTCCTCTCGGAACTGGTCCGCAGGCTCTCAGAGGGAGGTGGGGAGGCGCTCTCTCCCACAGGACATCTGGAACCCCTCTTCTCCTCCGAGGCCGAACTGTCGTCCTGGGAAGCGGTCAGGATGGTCCCGGCGAGGAAGGTCCTCTCCCTCAAGGAGGTGGGGGAGGGCGGGTGCTACCTAGGGATAGATTCCGGGTCCACGACCTCCAAGGTCATGCTCCTTGACAGTGCTGGGAGGATATCGTTCTCATACTATTCCGGGAACGGGGGAGACCCGATAGGCGCTGTCAGAAAGGGTCTGACCATCCTTGAAGAGAAGGCGGCATCCGAAGGGATGCGATTGAAGATAGCCTGGACCGCCGTCACGGGTTACGGAGAGGACCTTCTCCGGGCCGCTTTCGGGATGGACCAGGGGATGGTCGAAACGCTCGCCCACTTCAGAGGTGCCAGCGAGTTCCTCCCGGACGTATCCTTCGTCCTGGACATAGGCGGCCAGGACATGAAGGCGATGAAGGTCCGCGAAGGTGTTATCGAGGACATAGAGCTCAACGAGGCATGCTCCTCGGGCTGCGGCTCCTTCCTTGAGACCTTCTCGAACGGTCTGGGGCTATCTGTTGAGGATTTCGCCAGGGCCGCCTGCCGTTCCAGGGCCCCGAGCGACCTCGGTACTAGGTGCACCGTTTTCATGAACTCCAAGGTGAAGCAGGCCCAGAGGGAGGGGGCGACCGTGGAGGACATCTCCGCGGGTCTTGCCTATTCGGTGGCAAAGAACTGCCTCTACAAGGTCCTTAAGGTCAAGGACATAGGGACCCTGGGTGAGCACATTGTCGTTCAGGGCGGGACATTCAGGAACCCTGCCGTCCACAGGGCCTTCGAGGTCCTCTTGGGCCGAAAGGTGATATGCTCCGACATACCGGAGATGATGGGGGCATACGGGGCGGCCCTCTATGCCCGGGACCATTTCCTCAAGGACCCCGGCCTGACATCCACCTTCATAGGGCTTGAAGGTCTGGAGCTCTCGGCACCCAAGGAGGTTAGGGAGGTCCAGTGCAGAGGATGCAACAACAACTGCGTGGTATCGAAGATAGATTTCGGAGGCGGTAGGACCTTCTATTCCGGGAACCGCTGCGAGAGGTACTTCCACAATATCGGTTCCAAAAGGGTCCAGGGCGAGAACCTTGTGGAGCAGAAGCTGTCGCTCCTGTTCGACAGGAAGTTCATACCCGATGGGAGACCGCTAATGAGGATAGGGGTACCAAGGGTCCTCAACATGTACGATGACCTGCCCTTCTGGAGCGAGCTCCTGGTAGGGTGCGGTATGGAGGTCGTGCTCTCGCCCCTCTCCACACAGGATATGAGCGAGCTCGGGTCAAGGAACGTCATGTCGGAGAACATATGCTTCCCCGCTAAACTCGTGGCAGGGCATGTGAAGACACTTGCAGGAATGGGGGTGGACCGGATCTTCATGCCCATGGTTGTCTTCGAGGAGGAGCCCCATTCGGACGCTGTGAACAGCTTCATCTGTCCCGTCATCACAGGGTATCCCGATGTCATAAGGTCCTCCGTTGACCCGGAAAAGGCCCTGGGGATACCGTTCGATTCCCCATCGGTCTCCTTCAGGAAGACAGGGCTCTTGAGGAACGCCTGCTGGAAGTGGTTGAAAGGTTTTGGTGTCAGGAAGGAGGTCTTCGAAAGGGCCTTCAAGGAGGCGCTATCCGCCCAGAACAGCTACTCCATAGAGCTTGGACAGAGGTCCGAAGCCATCGTAGAGAGGGCCGAAAAGAAGGGCAATGTCGTGATACTGCTCGCCGGCAGGCCATATCACTCCGACCCCCTTGTGAGCAGGGGCATTGCGGATATTGCCAAGAGCCTTGGGGCCAGCATCATCACGGAGGATTCCATCCCTCCACTGGATGATGGTCTGAAGGACCTGCATGTCCTCACCCAGTGGTCGTATCCCAACAGGGTCTACAATGCGGCAAGGTGGGCCTCCGGCAGGGAAAATGTCGAGTTCGTCCAGCTCAATTCCTTCGGATGCGGGCCGGATGCTCTGGTCTGCGACGAGGCCAGGTCCATACTGCATTCCGAGGGGAAGCATCACACACTGGTCAGGATAGACGAGGTATCCAGCCCCGGTTCCATACGGCTCCGGCTCAGGTCCATGCTCGAATCCCTTGAGATGAGGGGAATGGACCGAAGGATGAGGCCGGTCCCAAGGGTGTCGACGGCCCCGTATACCGTTGCCGACCACCATAGGAAGGTCCTCATCCCGTTCCTTTCAAGGTTCTACTCACCGGTGATAGATGCTGGGTTCGGTTCGGCCGGGTTCGATGTGGTATCCTTGCCCGAGTCGGACAGGAGGTCCGTTGAACTGGGGCTCAAGCACTGCAACAACGAGATCTGCTATCCCGCCACTATCGTGATAGGGGACCTTCTAAAGGCCCTGGAGAGCGGGGAGTACGACCTGGACAAGGTCGCCATTGGGATTAGCCAGACCGGCGGGCAGTGCAGGGCCACATCGTACCTCTCCCTCCTGAAGAAGGCCATGGTCTCCTCGGGGTACAAGGACATTCCCGTCGTGGCCGTGAACATAGGGGGCCAGGCCATAAACTATCAGCCCGGGATGAAGTTCAACGCGGGCAAGATCATCATCAAGGGGCTTTACGGGCTCCTCTATGCCGATTCCATAAGCCAGATGTACCACGGGACCGCCCCTCGCGAGGAGAACAAGGGGGAAGCTTTCGAGCTGTCCGAGAGGTACATCAAGGAGGGTGCGCAGAGGATAGTGGATGACCGGGAGGGTTCCCTCCATCAGCTCCTAAGGAGGGCCGTTTCCGATTTCAATGGAGTGAGGACCCATGACCGGCCCGTCCCGGAGGTGGGGTTCGTCGGCGAGATATACGCCAAGTTCAATCCGTTCGGCAACTATCATGTGGTGGATTGGATGATAAAGGAGGGCATAGAGGTCGTTGTCCCTCCCATATTCGATTTCTTCGCCCAGGACTACCTCAACCACAGGTTCCATGTGAGGGCGAACACCAAGAGCCCCAGCCTCAGGTGGCTTGCGACCTACCCCGAGGAATGGGCCGTCAGGTACACCCTGGCGAAGTACGAGTCCGTCAGGAGGCCTTACAAGTACTACAGGAAGGCCCATGACCTTGTGAGGATATCGAAGCTTGCCGAGGGTTCTGTCACCCTCATAGACCAGTTCGGGGAGGGGTGGCTGATACCGGCTGAGATAGGGGCGTTCTCGGAGGAGGGCATAAGGAACGTGATATGCGTCCAGCCGTTCGGATGCATCTCCAATCATATAATCGGGAAGGGAGTGGAGAAATCGCTTAAGAGCCGCTTCCCGGACCTCAACATCCTGTTCCTTGACATGGATGCAGGGTCATCGGAGGTCAATCTCTATAACAGACTTAATTTCATGGTCCGGGCCGCAAGGGAGGACCTTTCTCCGAGCTACCATAAATGAATTATGACCTCTTGTATCAAACCTTCGCTGCCTTATTGAACTTCATTGAATAGTCCTTGAACAGGTCCCCGGACCCAGCACCGCAGCCTATGACGCTCTTTACCGCTATCTCAGCTCTAACATCCACCCTGTAGACATCCTTTGCAGGGACATGATATATCATACCGGTGGTCGGGTTGGGGCCCGTGGGAGCAAATATGGTCAGGTACCCTGCCTGCGGATGGGAATCCGTTATCAGTCCGGTCTGCATGATATCGTTGTTGAACGGTTTGAAGAGAACGACCTTGCTGAAGGGGATCTCCTTCTCCCCTGAGAACTGGAGGACGACATCCTTGGTGATGCCATAACCGGGGATCCTCTTGAGGAACCTGTTCTCTATCTGTCTGTGGAAGAACCTCCCTAACCTCGTCATTACTAGTAGACCTATGAGGAAACATATCACAAGTATCAGTGCGATGCTCAGAAGGTCCGCGAGGGTGATGTTGAGACCGATGCTCGAGCTGAGCACGGACGATAGGGGCCTTATGAGACCGACTATGAGGTCGAATACGATATCGAACACAATATAGAGGATCACCAGGGGCGCGACCACTATCACACCGCCCACAAGGATGTTCCTGAGCAGCTTCTTGAGGTACTTCAACATGGATGTCCCACCGGGTGCGGCCATACTGCCACATCCTGCCCGAGGGCGAGGGTGGTATAAATCCATGATGAGGGCGGTCCCGTTCGAAGGGATGTCATCAGGTCCTAAGGATGCAAAGGACGGTATCTATCCTGTCGAGGGCCATCATGGTCCTTTTCCCATCCTCTTTGGAAAGCCTTCCCTTCCTCGAGCGTACGTGCAGCTTCTCGATGACGTCATATAGAACGTCAAAGGCCCCCTTGACGTCCAGATCGTCGTCCATTCGCTCCCTGAACCCATCCTCCAGGGATGATATCCGCTTGCTTGTTCCGGTGACCTGGCCTTTGCCATCTGAGCGGGGCAGCGCTTCTATCATCCCTTTGAACCTGTCTAGCTTGGATGAGGTCCTGGCCATGCGCTCCCAGGTCATGTTCCGTCTTACCCTGTACGGTCCGTACATCAGATGGAACCGTAGATGTCCGGGCGTGAACCCTCTTTCATACACATCCTCTGGATAGAGGATGTTCCCCTTCGATTTGGACATCTTTTTACCATCTATTAGGAGATGGCCACCATGGAGCCAGTATTGTGCAAGCTCTTCCCCGAAGGCCCCCTCCATGACGGCTATGTTGTAATCATGGTGCCTCCATAGATTGTCCCATCCCCCGCACCAGATATCGATGGAGGTCCCCAGGGCCTCTCTGCACATGGCCGGGTCCTGGACGTTCCATGATGGCCTTCCGTTCCCCAGCTCCTCGTCCCAGCAGACCCTCTCCTCCTCGGAACAGCCGTGCCAGATGACGAAATCCCCACGGTTCCACTGGATACCGGGATATGTATCCTTATGGAACCTTCTTTTGACCTTCGGCCAGCTGGCCATGTCGAGTCCGAAGAGCCTGCCGAACCCCTTGAAAGATGCCGCATCATAGTAGATGTTCCTGCCATGCCTGTAGGCATGGCCTTTCTTGACGAGGGCCTTTATGACAGAAACGGAACCGGGGACGGACCTCGATGACCTGGGCATCGCATCCGGTCTTTCCATACCCAGCATGTCCCATTCCGACAGAAGATGTCTTTCGTTCCGTTCCGTGAGCTCCTTGACGGATATGCCTTCCCTCTCGGCCATGGAAACGGCCTTGTCCTCCACATCTGTCAGGTTCATGGCCCTTTTGACCTTGTAGCCCCTATACCTCAGATACCTGACGAGCATGTCCTGGAATATGAACGTCCGGTAGTTGCCGATGTGAGGTCTGGCGTAGATTGAAGGTCCGCAGGTGAAGACCTTGACCCTGCCCTCTTCCAAGGGAATGAACAGCTGTTCTTTCTTTCCCATGGAGTTGAAGAGCACCAGACCCCTGTCCTGTTCGGTCATCATCAGGTCATTTGGATAGGTGTTAATTAAACAGCACCCCGCACTGTTCGAACTCATCCTTGTCAATGACCATGATCATACGTCTTTGGCAGGGGACAACAATAAAATACGGATGTCCCCATGAAAGGAGCCGATGGCCGACGATGCAACCGTGCCGGACCTATCGGTCGAATTCGCTGGTATCAAGCTATCGAATCCGCTGCTCCTAGCTTCCGGGATAGCTGACGAGACCGGGGCTTCCATGGCAAGGGCTGTCAAGGAAGGGGCCGGAGGCGTGGTCACCAAATCCCTCAGCATCCAACCCCGGCAGGGTCACCCCAATCCATGCATCGTTGAGGTGGAAGGTGGGCTCATAAACGCCATGGGCCTTCCAAATCCAGGGATAGAGGGATTCCGCGAGGAGATCGAGCATTACAAAAAAAAGACCAGGGGAAGAGCGCCCATCATTGCGTCCGTCTTCGGTTCGTCCATAGAAGAGTATGTGGAGGCCTCAACGCTCGCAGAGGGCCTCGGGGTTGACGGTTTAGAGCTCAATGGCTCCTGTCCTAACGCCAAAGGACTTGGCCTCCAGTTCGGTCAGGACCCGGTAGTCATCATCGAGCTGGTCAGGGAGGTCAAGGCAAGGACGACGCTCCCTGTCCTCTTCAAGCTCACACCGAACACCCATGACATAGTTACACTGGCCAGAGCGGTCCAGGAGGGAGGGGCGGACGGTATAGTCGCCATAAATACGCTTCAGGCGATGAAGATAGACATCATGACAGCTCGTCCGGTCCTCACCAACACGACCGGCGGACTGTCCGGGCCCGCCATAAGGCCGGTGGGGGTCAGATGCGTTTTCGAAATGGCAAGGGCTCCCGACATAAGGATACCGATAATGGGCGTGGGCGGCATCTCGACATGGGAGGATGTCATCGAGTACATGATGGCCGGGGCCACAGCTGTCCAGGTCGGGACATCCATCAGCTGGGGGAACCTCAACGTGTTCGGGGAGATGAAGAAGGGCCTGAGGGCATTCTTGATGGGGACCGGCAGACGGAGCATCAAGGATATAACGGGGCTTGCCGCGGGGGTGGGCCATTGAGCCGAGCACCTTCCATGGAGGTCCTGCGGGTATCCAATGTCATACCCGAGGCCAGGAACATAGCTACGGTGATGATCGAACCCAAAGATATCGCCCGCTTCAAGGCATTGAGGCCGGGGCAGTTCGTTATGGTCTGGGTACCGGGCGTTGACGAGGTCCCTATGTCCGTTTCCTTCCTGGGAGGATCCCCTTTTTCCCTGGGCATGACCGTTCAGGACATAGGTGAAGCGACCCATGCCCTATGCAGTTTGGAAAAAGGTGACCTCATCGGCATCAGAGGTCCCTACGGCAAGGGGTTCAGGTTCCCGAGGTCTCCCGAGGGATGGATGGTGATAGGAGTATCCGGAGGGGTTGGGACCGCTTCAACGATACTTGCCATGGAAGAAGCCTCAAGAAGGGGTCTCAGGACCGTGGAACTTGTCGGGGCTAGGGACAACGGTTCACTGCTCTTCAGGGGACGGTGGGAACGCTCTTCCAGTGATGTAAGGTACATTACCGATGACGGGAGCTCCGGCAGGCAGGGGTTCGTCACTGACCTTCTGAGGGAGGCGATTGGCCCCTTGACCTCCGATGAAAGGAGGAGGACCATGGTCCTGACATGCGGCCCGGAGCCGATGCTGGTGAGCGTCAGGGACCTGCTGAAAGGCTCGGGCATCGGATGCCAGTTCTCATTGGAGCGCTTCATGAAATGCGGCATAGGGGTCTGTGACTCCTGTTCGTTGTCGGGGCATAGGGTTTGCCAGGACGGTCCGGTATTTGCCCTGTCCCAGGTCCTGAGGATGGAGGAGATGGGGATGTTCCATAGGGACCGCTCCGGAAGGAAGGTACCGCTCAAGGAGTGTGTCAGATGACGGCATCTGTACTGTTCAGGTCGATTTTGGCCCTGATGATAGCTCTGATGATAGCCCCCCTGATCATGGATGGGGCAGTATCGGGACAGATCGACGGGGCCGTCAAGGTCGGTGAGCCTCTTCATATCTACTTCAGGAAGGATGTCGCTCAGCAGATGCTCTATCTTCACTTCTACAAGCCTGCGGGGAACCTTCCACTGACCGACACATCGAGCAGGTTCATAATTGAGAGGAAGGGGGCACCGAACTCAACGAGCGTCGTGTTCTTTCCCAGGGACACGAACTCGAACTTCCTTCAGTTCGAGCCCAACGCGAGCGTCGCCCCGGAATATCAGTTCATGCTTTTCGCCGCCACCCCTCAGAACGCAAGCAACAACAAAGCGAAGCTCCAACTGATAATCGAGATAGATTATCAGAGGGACAATGTCTATGACAAGAGGTCAGCGACCACTTTGGTCTTCGATGCGAACTCGACCTTCGTGAAGGTGAAGGGCAGGCTTCCCATCGATGCGTACGAACTGAGCAAGTTCGATGGGAAGCGAGGGGGCAAGGTCAGGGTCACTCTGGCGAGAGCTGACGATCTGGACACCATAGTCGTGCTTCATTGCGGCTCCTCCAAAGACCCATCCTATATCCAGCTTCCATGCTCCAAGTACAGGTATGTGCCCTCCGATCGTAAGGGCGGAGGGGTCTCACCGTTCCTTGTCCTGGGGATAGGCGTAGCTGTCGTCGTCGTGTTCTTCATAGGTCTGAAGCTCTTGAACTGGAAAACGGGCAAAGAGGCAAAGGATGAGGCCCCTGCAAGGCGCAGGAGCGGTAAGCGATGGTCCAAGAAGGGGAAGGGGCGATGAACGTCACCCTGGACCTATCAAGCGGCGTCTCCGGCGATATGGTCCTGGGAGCCCTTATCCAGATGGCGATGTCCAGGTTCCCCGGAAAGGACCATCTAAGGCAGCTGAACGATGCCGGGTCGGTGATGGCCAGGACGAAGGTCGAGGCGGTGACCGTCCAGAGGGAGGGAGGGCCCGCCATAGAGGTCCGGACATCATGGGAGCCGGTCGGGAAGGGCATCGTCACGGGTATGAGGATGACCCTGCTGCTCGAGGATGGGCTTAGGGCCGTTTCTGCCAACGACCGCATCTCGAGGAGGGCGCGGTCGATGCTTAGCAGGCTCCTTGATGCCGAAATGGCCGTCCACAACGTAATGGACCCTTCCATGCTCCACCTCCACGAGACAGGGACCCCGGACACCCTTGTAGATATCATCGGTACGAGCATCCTATTCGATCTCATGGAACTCGACGGGGACTGGGTCAGAGCGACCCCGGTGTCCCTGGGTGCCGGCATGGTCGCCACGGAACATGGGTCGTTCTATGTCCCCGTCCCCGCAGTAAGGCACCTTCTCAGAGGGGTTCCCGCCCGGCCAGGACCGGTCGACGGTGAACTGGCCACCCCTACGGGCATGGCCCTTGTCCTATCTCTTGTGGAGGAATGGGTTGACCATTTCAACCCCACTGGTGAGGGGGCCAAGGTCGTGGGGAGGGGCGCAGGGTCCAGGACCTACCCAGACCATCATAACGTGCTATGCATAATGGAGGGACCATGATGAAGAAGGAGTTCGACCTGTTCTTGGACGGTTCCAAGATCAAAGTAAACATCGATGACAGGGGGCTGACCATAGATGGTGAGGAGGCAAGGTGCAGGTCGGCCAGCCTGGACAGCAGGAGGCGGATGCCATTCTGGGCGTTCACGGTCATAATAGCCATGATACTGACATTGGGCACGTTCGGCGCCGTTGCCCTCCATTCGCTCCTCTTTTCGCCCATCGTCGCCCTTGGCGCCATCTCCCTATGTCTCTTCATATACCTAGCGACCGGAAGGAGCAGGAGGGTGCTCCTTTTAGAGACCGAGAGCGGGACGCTAGAGCTCTGGGGGGACCCAGGCGATCTAAAACGGCTCCATTTCGAAATAGCCAAAATTGTCCTTGGCAGGTCCAGGAAAGAAGGGCAGGAAGATGGGACCACCGCGCTCCCCCGGTCAGGGCGCAGTGCCGAGAGGGCAGGATCGTCCAGCGCAGAAATGGTCCTAGACCCTGATGAGGCCCTGAAGCTCAGGGAAGAGCTAAAGGGCGGCCTGGTCCGCCGTGACCGGATAGTGGCAAGGACCTGCCCGCATTGTGAGGGCAATGACCTCTACATGGAGGGAGGGATGTACGGTGGTGCGATATATCACTGCAAGGACTGCGATTATGTCGGTCCGTTCATAATCGAGCGAGAGATAACGGTCAGATGATAGGGCCGACCCAATACTACGGTCCGTGGCGTTTCACGTTCGAAAGCGTTGGTGAATAGAAAACATCGTTCATCTAGGTGAAGCTAGAGCTGGTCCTTAAAAAAAAAAAAGCCGGGAACATGCCGGCATCCTATCGGTGCGAGCTCGTGATCCCTCAATAATCGCCGCGGGGGCCCCTTCCTCCCTCGGGCCTGGGCCTTGCCTCGTTGACGCGGAGCTTCCTTCCAAGGTGATCCTTGTCATTGAGGGCCTCTATGGCGACCTTTGCCTCGTCATCGTTCGACATCTCCACGAACCCGAACCCCTTGGACCTGTGGGTGAACCTATCGAAGACGATCTTCACGCTTTCCACGGCCCCGTACTCCTCGAACGCCTTCCTGATATCATCCTCAGAGGCGTCATAGGACAGATTTCCGACATATATGTTCATCTCGACCTACTCCTTTTTCAGACCCCGCAGCGGATGCTACGGGAACGGAACGACCGGTCCAGGGCTTGAAGCCCCCTCCGGACGGACCATCATCGGTTGATTTGTTCATATTATATAAATGTGGCCCAGATAATCGCTCCTTGATGTTAGAAAAAAGGGCAGTTCTGGGCTCTTTGGGGCATCTCGATGTCCTTATTGCGTCATGACCACTTTAAGGACGTATTTGAGGCCATATTTTAAGATAATCGAGTCACATCACCCTTCCATAGGAGGAAACAAGATGGTAAGAACGGGTGTCCCAGCCATTGTGATGATGTTGCTCGTCCTGCTAGCCCCGGCTACGATCGGAACGGTCCCCGATGGGACCGTTGCGGAAAAAGGTCCGGTCATCAAGGAAGATGGACCTTCGGGACCTATATTGGAAAAGGTCCAGGCTCCCGCAGAAGGTCAGATTCAGGACGGACCTATGGATATGATACGCTCTGACCTGATGTTGTCAGGGGCGCGACCATCCATCGAGGGGGTCGGTCTCTCCCAAGGGTTCGATGCGTCCAAAATGGGAAATATCGTAAGTCCTGGTGAAGGGCTCCCATATCAGATGACAAGTTCTGAAATAGTCCCCTCTTTGACAAGGGCCTCTGACCTTGAGAACGAGAAGGGCTACTACGATTGCGCTAACGGGTCCTTGGTAGAGGTTCCCATGGAGGTCGTTGCAGGAACGCTCTCCTATGTTCCCGAGGGGCAATCGGACCTAAGGGACTGGTACAAGCTGAGGCTGGTGGATGTAGAGCCTATACCAAACTCGCCTAACGGTCTCCACTGGATAAGGCTCCATCTTCTTTCCTATTCGAACGGTACGGGCGGGACCGAGGGCCTTTACGAATACAAGGTCATAGAGGGAACACCACCGACCCTGGAGAGCGATTACGGGGACACCCTCGGAATAACCGTCCTCTATTATGACCCCTGGCAGGGGCTCACCTACCTCGGAGGGGAAGTGTTCTTCTACGATGACATGGACGACACGGATGGTACATCGCACCGCAGCGGTTGGTACTACAACTGCACGAGCCCGGTGGCATCGACCGGTCAAGAGGACCTTGACGGGTTCGCGAACGGACTGACCGAAGTAGGATGGTACTATATCGGCATCAATCTGGACTATTACATCAAAACTGGCGCTCCTGCGAGGGGCACTTACAGTGTTCGCTACGAGCTCATGGTGGATACTTCCGAGAGGATATCCTCCGATGAGGGGGCGAACATACGCGAGACCGCCATGGAGAACGCTCCTTCGGGGGAATCAACGATAACATCACATACGGACCATGTGGACTGGTACAAGTTCAAGGGGACCGATACATCAAAGATCTGGAACCAATCCTTCACTATCAACAGGACGATGGGATTAGGCGGGCGAATAGGAGAGGTCCTCTACGATACGTGGGTATATGTTTACGTGATGATGCAGAACCCTGGTGCTGACGGCTCGTTCGGGACGTCCGATGATGGGTGGGAGGGCTATTTCTGGACCTTCTCGTTCTACCTTTCCGGCGGAGGTTTCGTCTCCAATCCAGCCCAGTCCGTCAGTCTGACCGTGAACAATACATATACCAGCTCTCCCGATCGGTATGTCTATCTCGGATTATATGTGGAACCTGCCAAGATCCTGATATCGGGCAGCACCATAATCGCCTTCCTGGACCCGGACTGGTCAACGGTGACCAATATCACAATGGACTACCACATCAGAGAGGAGCAGTTCAACCAGAGGCCTCTCATCAGCTCGTTATCCGTATCATCGTCCAACCCCAACTATCCGACACAGGGAGACCTCAGGGACACTTTCACATTCGATGTCATATACAGCGACCCCGACAACGATCCCCCTGGCCGGCTGGACCTCTTCGTAGGACCCAAGAAGGACGTCTGGACGACGTTTTCGCTGCTGGGAAAGGATAAGGACCCATCCGATACGAAGTTCAGTGATGGGAAGACCTATCAGATAAGGCTCTCGGGGGAGGAGCTGGGGTCATACCCCGTCCATCATTCGGTTAAGGTCAATGGGACCGACCGGATGCAGGAATGGTCCCTGAGGGTCGCGCTCCCCTCGAAGGACAGATGGATGAACGACACTCTGTTCGTCTTCGATGACAGGCCTGTCGTTCTCAACGTCGATTTCGAGGACATAGACCCTCTCACCGAGGACGGCGGAAGGTACTCCATCCTTCTGGAAAAGAGGACAGGCAACGGCCCGTTCGATGACCCCGAGAACGATTTCAGGGGTTTCAATATCTGGGATGCCTCAGGAAGCAGATGGGTCACCGATATATCCGTCGTACCAATAAAGGTCAACATCAGTCGAGACCCCTCCGAGGGCTGGCTGCTCTATCTAGAACCTCTTCCAAATGCCCACGGGGATGCGGTCATCAGGCTAAGGGCGTACGATGACCATTCCTCCATCGAGCGCAACGTTCCAGTGATCGTTGATAGCGTCAATGACCCGCCAGCGTTCCTATCGGTCACTGCAGGTACAAGGACCTTCCCTGTGACAGAGGTCCTTCCCCAGAAGTACAAGGTGGACCTCAAGGGACAGTATGACCTGAACGAGGATACCACCTATACCATAGACCTCAATGCCGTCGATACCGACCCCGAGGCGGACAGGGGCCAGCTGGTCTACGGTTTCGTTCCATCAAGGTCCGACAACTGGGATGTGGACCCAGTCTTGGACGCTGACAGTGGACAGGTCACTATAAAGCCCACAAATAACGACGCCAAAGGGAAGAGCTCCAGAATGACCTTCGAGGTGACCGACGGTCCCGATACCGCAGAGCTGGAGGTCCTTTTCACCGTGAAGAACGTGAACGACATGCCGGAGCTCTCGGTCCCCGATACCACCCTTGAGGCGGACCAAGGGGACAGATTGCGCATTCAGCCTGTCGGAAGGGACATGGATATGGGCGATACACTGGTCTATTCCGTCAACATGGTGGATGACCTCGGAACGCAGTACGGCTCTGTCATCTCACAGCTGCCATTCTTCGATCCGGTCAAGGGCGTGGACTGGGACATCGATACGGCCACTGGCGAGTTCTGGTTCGAACCTTCCCATGACGGTATTTGGCGGGACCCAGGTGCATTGTTGATGGAACGTACCATCTACATAGTTATCCAGGTGAAGGATAAGTCTGGGGCCATAGCGACCGTTCAGATCACGGTCAGGCTGTTCAAGGCTGACATATGGGTCCCCCGAACGCCGGAGCTCACCTACGATATCGATGACACGGACCCGATAACGCCCGGTGTACAGGGTCTTACGATAGAGCTCACGGCAGGGGAATTCGATACGGTCCTGTATCCCGGTTGGGAGTATTCCTGGGAGCTGGGGGACGGTTCAAGGGTCACTGGACGGACGGTGACCCACACCTACCTCCAGGAGGGGTATAGGTCCATATCCCTCAGGCTCACGAAGGATTCATCCAACTCGAACCCGAGGTTCCTCAACATCACATTGGAAGCGCCCGAGGAAGAGAAACCCGAACCGCCCGGTGGGGGTAACGGAGGTAGCGGATGGATGATAATTACCATCATTGCATTCGTGTTGGTCCTCATAGTCCTCATTGTGGTCGCTCTTCTGTTCTTGAGGGGAAGAGGAGGGAGAGAGGCGTCAGAAGGGGGACAGGGGTCCCTGCCGTCAGGACAGGATAGGGCTCTGGGACCGTCATACCAACAGAAAGCGTTACCAACAAAAGGACCGGAGGGTCGCTGCCCGAAATGCGGGGCACCTGTCAGTTCAGGCTGGTTCATCTGTCCATCATGCAAGACCCAACTGAACTGAGCGGACCTCAGAGCGAACCTGTCAGACCACAGTAAGGGCAGGTAAGGGTCGCCTGGCGGGGGTGGACCTCTATCCGTCCTTTGCACCTTGGGCACTCAACTGTCATATGGTCCGCTCTAGAGGCCCCTGAGGGCGTGGGCGGGTTCTGGGCAGTGATGGTGGCGGTGTCCATTGGAAGCTCGTCCACTTCATGGACCTGGGATGCTGAGGGGCCTACCGTTGTCCCTGCCTTGACCTCCTCGAATAGCCTTCTTGTCGCGTTGTAATCCCAAAATGCGAGGACGGATGCGGGAATGATGAACAGACTGGTCAAGGCCAGTATCAGGGCATCCTTGACCAGCAGAACGGCCAGAGGGACCGTCAGAACGGATATTGTCAATGATGAGAATAGGAGGATGGGGACGAGTGGCGACCTCATGGTGGACCCTGCCCTGCCTTCTCTGACCCTCTTCCTTGAGGGAATGAGGACGAAAAGGACCAGAAGCAGGAGGAAAATGGACATTGCCATCACCTCGTAGAGGATCACGAAGAGGTCAATCGCCATGGGGCTTTGTAGCACGAGCGGATATTTAGGGGTTTTCCTTGAGCCTATCCCTGCGGTGTGGTTCGTGAACGAACGTAAAGACCATTACGGCCGCTAGGGCTAGAAGGACCGCGGATAAAAGGAAAGGGATGACATCGGCCGGGACCTCGAAGCCCCCGAGCATCATCATCTTGCCGTCCAGCAGGTCCCAGAGGAACCCGCCAAGGACCGGTCCAACGACCCCCCCCAGGTTGTTGAACTGGTGGAGGGTCCCTATGAGCCGTCCGCGGACCTTCTGGGGGACAAGGTCGGCCTGAAGGGCCCTCATGGCGGGAGCCGCGGACTGTATGCCCATCTCCCTGAGCGTGTAGGACCCCAGAGCGATGATCTTGCCCCAAAGCAAGAGAGGCGTTGCTGAGAGGATGAGCGTGAAAAGAGCGGAGAAGAGGCTTCCGGAGACCATCACCGGTTTCCTTCCGTACCTGTCGGCCACCATCCCCGTCAGGAAGATCATCCCAAGGGCAAGGGCCTGGGCCGCCCCGACAAGGATCGAAAAGTCCCTTGCTTGCAGCCCGAAATGAACGGTCATGAAAAAGACCATGACCACCCCCACCATGGAGAAGGAGAAGCCCTCGATGAAGGAATTGACATAGAGGAAGTCCAGAGACCTCCTGAGCCTCCCCTTGATGTTCGCCATGGCCTCTTTCTCGCCTGACCGGCGCTCCTTATCGGTGCCCTTCGGTAGGACGTTCTTCAGTAGGAAGAGCCCTAAAAAAGCACCCGCAAGAGAGATGGCGCTGGTGAAATAGAACGGGACCCTGTAGGATTCCAGAAGGTCAAGGTGGTGCACCTCCTGGGTATAGTAGAGGACGGCTCCCCCCAGGAGCGGGCCGGCGACCACGCCGGCATTGGTGAAAATCATATAGATGGAAATGGCCCTGCCCCTTTTGTCCTCCGGGGCGGAATCGACAACAAGGGCCTCTCCTGCAGGCCAGACCATTGCAGAGGCCGTTCCCTGGAGGACCCTAACTATGAACAGGCCCCACCACTGGTCGGGGACCGTGAACAGGAAAGCAAGGAAGGCGTAGAGGAACATCCCCGAGACAATGACCTTCTTCCTTCCGACACGGTCGGAGAGCCTGCCGAATGGAGTCGCAAGGAATGCCCTCGTGAGCATGAAAGAGGCCATCAGGGCTCCGACCGCGAGGCCGCCGCCGCTCAGCTCTTTGACGTAGAGGGGCAGGAGCGGGAGTATCATCCCGAAGCCCATGTAGATGCTGAAGGCAAGGAGGGAGGCCACGATGAGGTTTACGACCCACTTGGAAACCATTTACGGCCTCACCTGCGCACAGAGGGTTCAGAGCATGACGTCAAAGGGGATCAAAGGTAGGCTACCATGCCCTGGACGGACACTAGCGCCATTCCCCCAAGACAGCGTATCCTCAGGTCATATTTGCCGGCCACGGAGATATCCTCCTCGAAGAAGTCCCAGACGATCTGCTGGGCCAGTACGACGCTCACCGTCTGGTTCTTGACCAACCTCTCGTAAGGGTCGAACAGGATGAGCTCGAGCTTGGAGGATTGCGTCTCCCTGATGTTGGCACCGGTCAGGGTGATGGTGAGGTTCATCCCCTTTGCATCCTCCTTGATGGTCCAGCTAACGTTCGTGGAATTGGGCATGAGGCCAAGGAGCGGATCAGCGAGGAGTATGGCGGATTCCGTCGATATCACCTCGTCCTGAGGGACCACCTTGACCGTGACGTTGTCGGAATCGCTCATACCATCCTCATCGTAGACGGTCATAGTGATAGCGTAGATACCGGCCTCTGAATATGTCTGAACTATGGACCCGTTGACGGTGGATTCGGGGGCCGAACCGTCACCGAAGTCCCAGAGGTATGAGAAAATGCCCCTGTTCGATTGGTCCTTTGGAGCGTCAGGGTCGTAGGACCCGTTCCCGTCAAGATAGACGAAATCACCGACCTTGTAGAGGTTCTTGTCCGAAGAGAGATCGGCCACCGGTGGATTGTTCAGGCCGTCGTCATCGTCGTCCGTCTGGTTATCATTACCTGACGGTTTCCTCATAAGATTGTCCTGGACGAAGCCTATCACCTTGGGAACGAAGATGATCCCGGCGATCACCACCGCCACCAGCACCGCTATCCCCACATACATCAGGACCCTGTTCGATCCCTTGCCGGAAGCCATTTATCTCACCCGTTCTCCTGTAATGTCCGTCTAAGACCAGTAAGGTCATTGACCTATGGTATCTTAATGCTTTTTATGGACGGAGCCCAACCGTCCTAGGGCTTTCCCTTCTGGCGCTCCTCCTTCTGAGAGCGTCTCTGGACTATCCGGTCCATTATGAGCTTCATGTAAACGGCATCATGTTCGAGCAGCGGGGACTCGGAGATGACAGTGTAGTTGGTGTCCTCCCGGTCCAGCATCATCTCCGCAAGCGGGTCGAACCTGAGGTCCCCCTTCTTCACCGGTGTGTTCATTATCTTGTCCCCGTCCGAGTGCTCGACACCGGAGAAGTGGAGATAGTACTCGTCCTCTTTAGTGACAGCATGCACCTTCTCGAACAGCTCCTCGAACCTCTGCTTGTCTAGGAGCTCCCCCTTGGTCCTTGCATGGATGTTGGGAATGTTCAGAACTGGTATGGTCCTCTGGACCCTTTTTACTATGGATAGGACCTCATCGACGGTCCCGAAGACCTTCTGCCGGCCGGATGTCTCGAGCCCGAGCCTCACATCGAGCTTCTCCTTCTTGAACCGGTCCCTTATGGCCCTGACCTGTGTTACGGCCAGTTCGAGCGCCTTATTGTGGGAGAGATTATGGTACATGCCAATGTGGGTCACTACCAGGTCGCTCCCGAGCTTCTTTGCTATCTTCCCCGCCCAGATTATGTTCTCGAAGGACCGCTCCCTGTAGAACTTGTCCCCCAGGAGGTCCATGTAGTACGGGGCATGGATGGTCAGTCTGACATCCAGCTCCTCTCCGAGCTCCCTGATCAGGTCGAGGTCCTCCTGGACCTCCCTCTGAGGCCGCAGAAGCTGGACCTCCATAGCATCAAGCTGGAGGGCATGGATGTCCTCTATGCCGTCCTTCAATGTCCTGCCCTTGCAGGACAGTGGTATACCCGCAGGTCCGAACCTTATACCCATCTTGCACCCAACTCCTTTGCTGTGAGAGGTCATGGACCACCGGCCTCTGGACCGTAGTCCCCAACCTTATTATTTGCACCTTGCTATTATTTATACCTTTCCCGTTTTTAACAGACATCCAAACCATTTTCTGCCTTATTGCCCGGTCCTCTGGTGGCATCAGAGGGATACCTTACCCTTTTTGAGCAGCATTTCCACCGCCTTGTCCGCTGCATCTTCCAGCTTCTCTCCGTTATCAAGGGCCTCGTTGACAGCCTTGTTCTGTTCGTCCATCAGAGCCCTTGCGTCCCTTTTGAGCCTGTCCCTCTCTCCCCTAAGCTGCACGACCTTCTCCCGAAGCTCCAGGGACTTCTTGTGATATGAATCCGCCTGCTGCCTCAGCTCCAGGTACTCCTGGTGCTTCTTGTCCGCCTCGTTCCTCAGATGGTCCAGGGACGGTGTGACGGAATCGATCTCCTTCTGGAGGTCATCCAGTTTCTCCATGAGCTCCCGGACCTTCTTGTGCTCCTCATCGGAGAGCCTTCTCAGCTCCTCTATCTCCTCTTCCTTCGAGAGGAGCTCCGTCCTGTGGGTCTGGAACACCTCGCCCTTGCCCCTGAGCTCGTTCATCCTCTTCCTCTTCTCCTCTATCTGGGAGACGAGCTCCCTCTCCTTGCCCATGGAGAGGGGCATGGTCTGATAACGGTGTTCGAGCTCGTTTAAGTCCTTTTCCAGGACCACTATGTCCTCGTAAGGGTCCTTGACGGCACCCTCTTTCTTCCTTTTGAAGCCGAGAAGTGCCCTGGCGCGCTCAGTGTACAGGTCCCTCCTTGCGCGGGCGGCCTTCATCTCCTCTATCAGTGCCGACCTCTTGTCCCTGGTTGCCCTTAACTGCTCCAGGATCGCTTTGCGCTTGTTTTGCAGGTCGTCCCTTAGCTCCCTGACGACCTTGGCCTGATCGTTAAGGCCATCCCTCCTCTCATAGATGGACCTGAGCCGTTTCTCCCCGTCAGAGAGTTCCCTGACCAGTTCTTGGGGCACCTCATCCGGGTCCATACGCAATACCTCGAGAAAGGGATTTTTTGGTAATGGGGAACAGATACTTAAAGGACACCTATGGTCGCGCCTTAGAATGGGAAGTGTTCGCTATCTTGCCAGCCATTGCCCCGGCAACGAACCCGGCATCTATGTTGACGACTGCCAGTGGGGAGCAGCTCTGGAGCATGGCGAAGAGAGCGGTCTCACCCTTGCCGTGCAGGCCGTAGCCAGTGGAGACCGGCAGTCCTATCACCGGGACCTTGACCAGACCAGAGACCAGGGTTGGCAGGGCTCCTTCCCTTCCTGCCGAGACTATGATGACGTCCGCCCCCCATTCCCTGAGCTGATGAAGGGGTCCCAGCAGCCTGTGGACACCTGCGACACCGACATCATGGAAGGCCATTGTGGCGCACCCCATCTCCCTTGCCGTCAGCTCTGCTTCGAGGCTGACCGGTATGTCAGAGGTCCCAGCACTGAGCAGCCCTACCCTCCCACCTGTGGGGTGGAGGATGGAACTGGCCGTCCTTGCGGTCAGGAAACCAGCCCTATCATCGTAGGTGTTCGTCAGGTCAGGGAAGCCCTCTTTGAGGGAACATAACAGCTCATCGCATGCAGACCGCCCGAGCCTGGAGACTATCGCCCTTTGTGTCCTTCTCAGGAACTCCGAGGAGATCTCGAACAATTGTCCCTGCGTCTTTCCGTCGGCTATGATGACCTCGGGTACCCCGGTCCTATATTCTCTGCCAGTGTCTATATTACATTCGAGCTCGCCGTAGAGCCTCCGTTCGAGCTCCTTAAGAGCATCATCGACCGATGTCCTTTTCTCGGAGACCGCTCTCAGAAGGTCCTCCATGACCGGTCCAAAGGTTCTGTCCTTATTATCATTACGGGTAGGGAAGGGCTTAATAGAGGCCTTACGGATTGCCCAGCGGTCCAGCCTATGCTCTGGACCTGTCCAGGGATCGGCCCCGGGGTGCATGTTTGGTCAGGGAAACCGCTGTGGTCCAAGGCGACGGGAAGGCCCTCTCCGAAAGGGCCAGGGAAGCTGCCAGACAGCTTGGCCTCTCTTCCAGTGGTGCCGACCTCTTTTCTGTGGCCAGCATGTTCCCGAGGTTCGGAGGGTCCCATTTCCTGGTGATGAAAGGGCAGGACCCCCTCCATATTTGGGTGCCGGAAGGGGATGACTTCGTCTGGTCCCAACCGGCCCATGGACCCCTGGGGAGGTTGGTATCGGACCAGCTGCGATGCCTGCAGGAAAGGCTCTCCATCGAAGGGATAGGGGGTCATAGATTGGTATATCAGCCGATGGGCCCCCTCCCCTCGTCAGTTGTTGATGTCCAGGAAGGTGCAGGGGTCATAGGTCTGGTCCTCGAAGAGGGGAACAGGGTCATCATAAGGAAAGAGAACGAAAATAGCCGGACGGTCCTCGAATACCTCATCCGGCCCGAGACCGACCTGAGGCCGACGTTCATCCTGTCCCGATTGAGCTCAAAAGGGCTGAGGTCCGTCCCGGAGCTGCTCGGCACATCCTACTGGTCCCGTGGGGAGGAGCAAAGACCCTGGATGAGGATGGTCCGGTTCCCCCGCGGGACCGGTCCGGCCATGAGCCCCTTCCTCTCGGACCTCAGCGACCTGACATTGAGGTTCCTGGGCCTTGAGGGCGATAAGGCCAAACAGTACATGATGGGGCTTGCGAGCTCTGAGCAGTCTCCGTCCTTCAGTGCCGCCTTCAGACTGGGACTCTCCCTGGGCGAACTGCACGGGAAGGTCCTCTTCACACCGGAAGAAGCGTCGTCCGTCCGTGGGGACAGGAACCGTTCGGACCTGGCCGGTCTGTTCATGAACGGCAAGATGGGCATGGAACAGGTCGGGGCTTTGGTCGGGTGCTATTCCTCCTGTCAGGCTAGTGTTAGGAAGGGATTGACGAAGATACTCGGCGACCCCGAACCGGCCAGTCCATCCGGTCAGAGGAAGCTCAAGGTGGTCAGGAAGAAGGGAAGGGCTGTTCGAGGCGAAGGTCTGGAGCAGCTCTCGATGCTCAGATGGCATTTCCTCAGGGAGGCCGAGAGGCTAAGGTCACTGGTTATGGGGCTGAAGGCCCTCAGCGGGACACCGGCTGTGATGTCAGGTCTTGATGCTAGGTTGGATCGGATGGAGATGACAGGGGACGGGCAGTTCATCTTCAAGAGGTTCGATTTCGCTCTCCAGCGGGCCCAGGGGAGGACCGATGACAGGATGACAGGGCTCAAGGACCTCTCTTTGGTACTCAACTCCTTTATGAAGGTCCGCTACCTCTGCGCTTCCTCACTTCTGAGGAAGGCATCCCTTTCCCTGAGCGTACCTGCACAGGAGCTTGAGACGGTCTTCCTTGATTACAATATGGCAAAGAGAGGGCACCGTGCCATGCTCACTGACCTACCGGTATGGCTGAGGATCGGTCATAAGGAAGCGGGCTTCAGGTACACGTTCGCCGCAGCCGTGGTCGGTTCCATCTGGTACGAAAAGGCCAGGAACCAGCTGGTCAGCGGTTACAACATGGGGGTCGGTCTTACAGGAAGGGATGAGCTCCTGGAATACCCGGAGAAGGTGGACACGGTCGAATGCATGCGGTCCATCCAGTGCCTTGCAGCGCTCTCATCCGCCTCTGATGCGCTCTCCCATCCCGAGGGCCCAAGGTCCTCCGTGGGGCTTTCCAATGACCTGTTCACCGCCCTACTGGTATGAACCAGAGTAATAGTACTCTCCGCTGGACTTCTGTTCGGTGTCAAGCCTGCTCCCGAGCTTGTTTATCCTCGGCCTCTTGGTGTCCATGTCCCTTCTGAAGGTTATGCCCACGTCATTTAGGAAAAGGTTCATACCTTCCCGGAGGTCCAGCGGCCCGACGGCACGACCGTTCACCGAAGGGTCCCCGGAGAAGACCATCAGCGTGTCGGATACCAGGTCTATGAAATAGACATCATGGTCAACGATGAGGCCGGAGCGGGAGCTCTTCTCGATGACACGCCGAATCACCTTTGCCGCCTCCATCCTCTGGTTGGCGTCAAGATAGGCCGAGGGCTCGTCGAGCATGTAGAGGTCCGCCTCCTGTGCAAGGCACATGGCTATGGCGACCCTCTGCTGTTCACCGCCGGAGAGGCGCGACATCTCCTTGGGGTAGAGGTGCTTGAGATCGAGCGGCCCCTCTATCTCCGATGCGAAGAACCCTGCCGCGAACCGCTCCTTGAGGGAGATGATGAAGTACTCCTCCACGGTCCCATCGAAATCGTGCTTTATGTACTGGGGCTTGTACGAGATCTTGAAGTCCACCTTGACGCTGCCCTTGTCCGGTGCGACCTCGCCTGCGAGCATCTTGACGAAGGTGGTCTTCCCTGTCGCATTGGGGCCCACGCAGCCCACGACCTCCCCCATGTGTATGACCCCTGCCTTGCTCTTGAAGTGGAAGCTGGGGAACCTCTTCTCTAGGGATGGGAAGATCAGGAGGTCGCCGCCCGACCATGAGGTTCGGGGCGGGTGGTCCAAGAACTCAACGGGCTTGTCCCTGAACCTCACGTTCTCCTCCCTCATGAAACCGTCCAGGAAGGTGTTTATGGCATGCTTGACGGTCTTTGGCTTGATCACGACACCATAGGACCCCGCCTCGCCGTACATCAGGCAGGCGTTATCGGCAAGGAAATCGAGTATGGCCAGGTCATGCTCCACGACAAGGACCTGTCTTCTCTCTCCCAGCTCCTTGATGACCTGGGAAGCGCGGAGCCTCTGTTTTATGTCCAGGTACGAGGAGGGTTCGTCGAAGAAATAGAGGTCCGCATCCTTCAGTATGGTCGCGGCAAGGGCGACCCTCTGCAGCTCGCCGCCAGAGAGCTTGTCAAGGGTCCTATCCAACACCCGCTCTATCTCGAACTTCGCGGCCACCTCGGCAACGCCGTCGGGCCTCACCTTCGTGAGCATCTCCCTCACGGTGCCGCTGAAAGCCTTGGGAATCGAGTCCACGTACTGGGGTTTCAGCGCGCAGCGTATCTGGCCCTCAGATATCCTCTTGAAATGTTCGTAGAGCCCCGTCCCTGCGAAACGCTTCATCACATCCTGCCAGTTCTGCGGGGGGATGTCCATATCTTCCTTCTCTAACCTTCTTGAACCGAAGGGCCTCGCCGCGTTCTTCTCATCCGGGTCTGGGTCCATGCCGAGGCCGAAATTGGGGAGGAGGCCTCCCGATAGTATGTTGAGTATGGTGGACTTCCCTATGCCGTTCGACCCCAGCAGACCAAGGACCCTGCCCTCCTGAGGGTAAGGGATGCGGAAGAGCCTGAAGCCGTTGGGACCGAACTGGTGGATGAGGTCATATTCGAGCTCGGAGGGGAGGTTCGTTATTCGGATCGCATCGAAGGGGCATTTGTGGACGCATATGCCGCACCCCACGCAGAGCTCCTCGTCTATGACGGGCTTGTTCTTGGGGTCCCAGGAGAATATCTCGTCCCCGGCCCTGACGCGGGGGCAGAAGTTGTAGCACTCCTTGGAGCACTTCTTGGGCTGGCATCTGTCGTATATGAGGGATGCGATGCGCATCGTTATCCCGGGTCCATGGACGTATGGTAGATAAATGTTGGTCAGGGGGCGGGGAAGGAGCGGAGATCACGATAAGGTGCCATCGTCGATGGGAGGTCCGGATGGGTCATTGGTAAGGATTATATATGTTTGAACATATGTTTAAACTGAGATGGAGATGGCAACTAAGACGATAACCGTGACCCAGGATGCATATGACGCGATGGCCCGGCAGAAGAGGGAGGGTGAGAGCTTCTCCGAGCTCTTCCTGAGATTGACCGGACGGGAATGCAACATCTCGGATTTCCTTGGACTATGGGAGATGGACGATGAGGACCAGAAGGTCTTTGATCAGATCAGGAGGTCCTGGTTGAATAATACCATTTATTATAACAATCGTCCACTTAATTACGGGACCTTAAATTCATTGTTATGGGATACAGATGGTGATAATATGTCCGACGGTTGGGAGATAAAATACGGATTCGATCCGTGCGATAACTCGAGCCCTAACAAGAATAATGATGGGGACCAGGACGGGATCAGTGATTACAATGAATATTGTCTTGAAGATACACCTGGAGCTTTCGTTGAGAACAATGTGACCATAAAGTACCATAACATGTCAAAATGGGGAGCGCAGCCAGACAGAAAAGATATCTTTGTAGAAGTTGATTGGATGGTCCGTGAATGGTTCGATGATTATTCATTTACTAAAAAAGAATTGAAATTAAACCAAGAAATGAAGGATAAATTGATATTATTATTTTTCAAACAAATAGAAAAGAACTATTCTTTCACTCTACATATTGATGATGGTTATATGGGTGGAGGTACTCAACTTGATTATCAACCAAGAATATATATAAATAAAAAGAATGGAGGTTTTAATGATTTGCAGGATTTTTATTTAAATAATTTTTATTATATATTGAGACAGGGCGTTTTTCATTATTGTGTTATTGGAAATGAAGTTTTTTCAAATGGGGAAAGCGAAGATACCGATTGGGTGCCTGGAGTTTCAACAAAAGGACATTTTATTATTGGAGGTGAGTTTCATACTCAAGAAAAAATGGCTAATGTATTTTTACATGAATTGGGACATACTTTTGGATTACTAAGAGAGGGGGGCAGCAATTTTACAGGGATTGACAATACTGATACTACAAGACCATGGAAATGTGAGTTTTGGAAATATTTAGAGTATAAAAGTGTTATGAATTATAATTTTATATACGACTTTTTGTTTAATTATTCTGATGGGTCAAATGGAAATGATGATTTTGACGATTGGGACTGGATTAATAATAATCTATCATTTTCTCTTTATTTAAAAGGCCTGGGGGTGTGGGATTGAAATATCAAAAAATTATTTCTTTAATAATAGTATTATTTTTATCTAGTGGGTGTTTTGATTTTTTTTCTGAGGAAGATTCCTATTTCAGGTTTAAATTTGAATTTAAAATTAATGTATATTCTAATAATGACACGTATATGATTTATATACCTATACCAAAAAATGGTTCAAATAAGGGTGTTAATCCAATAATTAAGTATTTTATAAAAGAAGGAGATATTGAAACGAATATTTCGTTGGTAAAAATAAATGATCGTTTTGAATATGCACTTCAGATAGTTGGGAATGGAAATGCTCGTATTTGGTTAGATAACAAAATGATATACAGTTTAGAATATTATTTAGGATACATGTGGTTATACTCAGATGCTAAACATTTATTTTTCTATTTTAATTCTTCGATGGAAGGTTGTGCGATTGATTATTATTTACAACAAGAAATATTTCACGATGATGGAGCCACTCACAAAATTTTTTATCGAACAGATTCAGATCATTCAGATACTGTTTTAGTTAATGGATGGAATAATGTAATTGTTTATCAATACGAATCACCAGTAGTAATGAGGTAAAATTATGATTAAGACATGTTACAAAAATAATATTATGTGCCGAGTTCATGACATGTGCAGGTGGGGAGCACAGCCTGATAGGCAGGATATTTTCGTCGAGGTTGACTGGATGGTAGAGGAAAAGTTCCAATACAATTGGGAGATTGACAGATATGAAACTGAAATATCATATAAAATGTCAGATAAAGTAAAAGAGAAGGTAATAATAGCTTTTTATAAAGCATGCAAATACGGGAATCATATCACATTGCACATAGATGACGGATGCATGGGTGGGGGAGGAGATAAAATTGATTATATCTATGAAATTTATGACACATGGAAAAACGATGATGGTGACATGTATGATTTTAAAGGTCATGATGCAAATAATAATTTCAAATTGGATAATAGTGAAGAGGTAACTAATCCATTAACAGGAAAACCATATTTTAGTAGTTCAAGATCAAAGATATTTCACTATTGTTTGATGGCTTATTATCTTAAAGGCTCTCATAAAACCCTTGGTTCATCAGATGGACCAAATGTTAAAGCCGGGTATGATGTAGGGGATCTAGGAGGAGATGATATAACAATCTTTATGGGGGCTCTTGGAAGTGCAAACGATGCTGAAGTGGCTGATGTTTTTATGCATGAGTTAGGACATAATTTAGGATTGATTGATTATTATTCAAATCCTGATAAAGCAAAGACTATGTATGGTTGGGGACATAATAAATATTTGAATTATAATAATAATTTAAACGATGGATATGCGGGATGGCAAGAAATGGACTTAACTATATTTACTGATTCGACAAAAGACTTATGGGATTGATGGAGGAATACTATGAAAAATATTATAATCTATATATTATCAATAACTTTCATATTAATTATTGGATGCCTTGACAATAATGAACCCAGTCAAGAAATGTATAATGGAAATATTGATTTATCTATTCATATTTCAAATAATGATCTTAACCAAATTTTAGTAAATATCTTATTAGAAAATATTGATTCTCACAAAATAACGATTCAACCATTATACTTATGGGGAAATCTTCAAATTAATATTTCAGATGCAAATGGATTGAAGGTTTTTAGTGCGGATAAACCTAAGTTATTTTCTTTGACAAATGATGATTTGATAACGATAAAAGAGAATCAAAATATCACGTTGACAATTAATTTATATGAGCATTTCAATTTTAATCGTAATTTCACACAACCATATTCAATATATGCACAATATAAAACTTCAGATATTGGTGGAGGAAATGAAAAGCTTAATTCATGGAAAGGTGAACTAATTTCGAATATAATCGAATTCAAGATAACTTCATAAAGTCGGAGTCACAGATTACAGCCAAATTAATTGGCAATATACTGGACACGTCTTAGGCATAATTTGTGATGTTTAAAAATCAAGTAGCATAATTGATGTGCAAGAAATATCATCAATCAGGAACGATGAATTGTTCCAGGTACGAGTGAATCTCATCTACATCAACAGGAAGCTTAGAACAATCAACAATGATGATCTCATATCCTGGCATCCTATACTGCTCGATCTTCCGGTTCCGGTACTTCTTGGAAACATGGAACTCAATTTCATACAAGGTCCTTGTTGTCTTGTCGCAAAGATCGACATATCCGTTTGGGACCTCCATTCGGATGATACATCATGTTTCATATCTCTTAGAATCCAGAACAGGATCGCTTTGGCAACGAAATGTTTGTAGGTTTCGTTCGATAACTTCGTAAGATGGTTCGGCCCACTCACTGATTTGTTCCTCCTGAGGTCCTATCTTCGGAGGATTACGAGAAAGATATGACAGAGAGAAGAGACAACCATATCAAGAATTCTACCAACGATGACCCCGTCCTCATCCCATGCTCCTCTCCACCATCAGTTCCATCGGGAGCAGCTCCGTTTCGACCTTCGACATCTTGGGGATGTAATGCGCCGCCTTGCCGGAATCGGTACCTACGAGCCCTATGCCCATATCCCTCAAGGGCGTCACCACCATGCAGGTGTCGTCATATATCTCGACCCCCGCACCCACTATATCGTTCAGGACCCCGGACCCAAGCATGGACCTTACCGCCTTCGACGTGAAAACAATGATGCGCTTGCCCTCTTTGAGCTTCCGTCCCTTGATGGCGCCATGGAGCCTCCCGAACTCAGCAGGACCGAACTGAGGACAGCCCAGGACGTAGATGTCGGGCTCCTTTTGTGGGGCAGGGTAGAGGTCCTCCTGTGCTGCCTCGAGCTCCGAAGGTCCTATGACGAGCCTCTCACGGACGATGCCTTCCTTCCGTGACCTCTCCATCATCCTGTGCTCGGGGGTCACCCCTTCCATATGGAACATCGCATGCCCGCCCTTGGCGGCAAGGGATGCGCCCAGATGCTTGAGGTCTATGATGTCCGGTCTGCCTTTGATGCCAGAGAGATGGGCGATCACGGAGTTCCAGTTCTTCCCTATGTAAGCCCCTAGCAGGTCGAAATGGAGATGTGAGAGATTGCCCCTTACCTCGACCTCGAAGGTGGGAAGCCTACCCCCGTCGAGGTGCAGTCCGTATTCCGGGGTCAGGCCCGTTATGGCCGAGGCAAGTGATGATATCCCGCCCTCCCGGTTGGTCCTTGCCCCCACGACCGAGTTGGCATAGATCACGGCATTGGACTCGCCCCATGCCACATGCTCCCCCAGGCGGATAGGGTGGACCGTTCCCGATAATTCGTAGGGGATGCATGAGCAGGTGGTATCTATCCCCATCTGCGAGAATAGCTCGATTATCCTTGACTGCTTGGAGGCAAAGAAAGGGCCTATGCCCATCCTCTCCCAGCATGCAAGGTCCATCCCGGCAGGGTTCAGGGATGACGGGACCTTGGCCTTGGCCCCTTTCCGTGTGAACTCCTCAAGGAGCTTCAGCAGGGCCCCCCCGGCCGTGAGATAGCTGACGCCGGAGACATGGGCGGACCCTATTGGAAGCATCCGCCCGGCCCCTTCGAGGTCGCCCAGATTGACCAGGACCTTCATGGCAAGGGCTGCGGCCTCGCCCTCCTCACCTTCAAGGGCCAGCTCCTCCTCCCTGGTCAGCTCCATGGCCAGGCCATGGACCCTGTATTGAAAAAACTTTCCAAGCCTTTCTAGCGTGGAGGAACAAGAGGGTGAAGAAATTATTTATATGAGGTAATGTAATGGCGTATTACATCCTTAATACAATGGTCCGGGATGCACGAGTGAGCAAGAATGGCAGGAAAACCTCAGACCATATCCGCACGCTTTTCAAGCGAGCAGGTCGAGCTCCTCAACAGGCTCCAGGAGGAGCTGGCCATCTCAAAGACAGATGTATTACAGATGGCCCTGGAAGCCCTCTCAAGGGGCAGGTCCACCGTTTCGGGCGGGACGGTAGCGGTCCCTGTCTCGGCGGACACCATGAGGAGGGCCATGAGGCTCCATCACGATTACGGCCTCAAGCATTCGCTCGAGGCGCTCCTGTCGGAGGCCCTTGACATAGGTGTCAGGGAGCTCAGGAGGACGATCGAGTCCGACAGGAAGGGTGACCTCGACCTTGCAAGGTCCGACATGGACGCCGGGCTTGTCGAGGTCCAAAGAGGTGCAGTGAAGGGTTGAAGGTCCTAGGGCGGTAGGGATGCCCGCCCTCAGACGGTAACGGACGACCGCAGAGATGCAGGAACAGGAAAGCGGTCCTTGACCTTTCCGGGCGAACAAGAAAAAAGGGGGTATTAGAATGGATGGGAGAGACCTTACCGAGAAAGCAAGGAGCGACCTGCTCTACCTTGAGCAGCTGAACGTGTATGCGGAGAACACAAGGAACACGCCCGAGTACATCAGGGCGATGGCGATGTACACCCAGGCCCTCCACGTCATAGACGAGAGGTACGGGAACCTGGAGCATATGATATACCGGTCCAAGTGAGGAATGCTTTTCATGAGGCCACTCGTACGCTCCCGCGGCAGGGAGGGCAGACTGCTTGTCGTGGGGGTAGGCAGCGGTTCGAGCAGGACCATGGAACTGGTCCAAACGGGCTCAGGAGGGCCCGTGGACACTCTGTTCGTGACCACCGACGAGTCGGACCTCCAGAGGACTTGTGCCGATGTCAAGTTCCTGATAGGGCGCAGGCTCTGCGGCGGAAAGGGCGCCATGGGCATAACCGAACTTGGTGAGAGGTCCGCAGAGGACGCAAGACGGGACCTTGAGCCGTACATGACCGGATATCCGTTGATCATCATCGTCTCGACTCTAGGCAAGGGGACCGGCAGCGGCGCAGCACCAGTGCTGGCATCCATTGGAGAGGGTCTCGGGGCGTTGGTCCTGAACTTCGCCATCATACCATCGGCGAACCTCGAGCCCATGCCAAGGACGGTGGCCAACCATTCAAGGAACAAGATGCTCAAACGGGGCTTCAACCTCGTCACCATAGACCAGGACAGGTTCATGGAGATGAACGGGAGCCAGCCCTTCGCCCAGACGATGGCCTCACTTGACGCATTGATATCATGGATAGTCATCTCCCTTGGCAATGTCGTCTTCGGCCAGTCAAAGAGATGCCTGACGGTATCGGACCTCCGTAGTGTGTTCCGGGAGGGCAACGAAGGCACCATCTTCATAGGCGGCAGCTTCACCGGCGACCCGAAGCACGCCGCGACCGAGTTCGTCACATGCGGACTTATGAAGAGGGACCCCAGGACCGGAAAGGGCTTCATGCTCAATCTCGTCACGCCCATGGGCGTCAAGGATGCCCAGACCAAGCCATTCATCGAAGCGGTCATGGATGAGGTTGACGGCAGGAACAAGACGGTCTTCGTCGGGAGCCTTGAGGACCCCCACCGCAAGGAGATAGTGGACCTCATAGGCATAATAACGGGCATGGAGGACGGAAGCGTTAGGCTCTCGGACATAACGCAGAAGGCCAAAGCGGACAAGGGCCAGGTCCCCCAGGCCGTCCATGACCGATGGGACATACCTATGATCAGATGATCCCATTGCTATTCCTTTTGAGCATCTCCCTTCCTTTTTCTATGAGCGGTAAGTATTCTTCCTGAGGGTAGGCAAGACCGTCAGGTAGCCGTTCGAAGAGGGCTACATCCGTTATCTCTCCTTCCCTTCGGATGCCTACCTTTGGACCTATGGTTCCGAAGAAGACCCGCCCAGTGCCCAGGTTCACGGACAGGTCATCGCTGGTATGGAGGATGCTACCCGTTTCCTCCATGAACTCCCTCTTTGCCGAGGCAACTGGCGTTTCGTCCGGTTCCATCCCGCCCCCCGGCATCTCCCAACCCCCCCTCTTTCGGGACCTGACCATAAGGAACCGGGTCCGGTCATCCGTGAAAGCTATGCAGTAGGTCCACATCCTTCACGCCTCGTAGCCCAGCGTCAGCATGGCAATGGGCCTCAATCCTTCCTTCAGACCGCATGCATCCTTGACCTTTGCCTCATCGAAGGCACCGACCCAGCATGTCCCAAGGCCCAGTTCCGAAGCTTTGAGCATGGAATAGGTCGCCGCAATGGTGGCGTCCTGTACGCAGTAGAGGTCCTTGCCCCTGTCCCCGTAGGAGGCTATGGCCTCCAGGTCTGCGCAGAATATGAGGACGAAGGGCGCTTGGGCGACGAACTCCTGCCCGAAGGCGGCCTCCGAAAGCTCCTTTCTCTTCGATGCTGCCTTGATGAAGAAGACCTTCCTTGCCTTGAGGTCGCCGGCGGAAGGAGCTAGCTCCGCAGCCTTCAGGACCCTTTCCACGTCCCTGTCCGAAGGCAGGAAATTGGTGTAAGACCTGACGGAATGCCTCCTGTTGAAGACCGCATCCAGGTCCAGGCTCAGTTTCCCACCCCCTCTATGATGCTCTTACCACCAATGATGACCCTGTCAACATGGTTGGTCCCCATCTGATAGACGACATGGTCGAAGGAAGCTTCCTTGAGGACGACCATATCTGCATCGTAGCCCGGTGAGAGCCTCCCCTTCCTGTGCGACAGACCAACGGCCTTTGCCGCGTTCACGGTGGAGGCGGCAAGGACCTGATGTGGCGTCATTCTAAGCCGGTAGCAGGCAAGGGCCATGACGAACTGCATGGAATGGCACATACAGTTGGGGTTTAGGTCCGTTGCCAGGGCAATGGGTAGGCCGAGAGAGAGCATCTCCTTGACGGGAGGTATCCTTTCCTCAAAGAGCGAAAGGATGGTGGCTGGGAGCAGGACCGGTACTGTTCCGGAAGCCTTCAGTGCTTCCAGGTCGCTCGCCGTCGAGACCAGCAGATGGTCAGCTGAGGCCGCCCCGAGGTTGGCACCGACGATGGTCCCTCCAAGGTTCTCTATCTCATCGGAATGGACCTTGGTGCCGAGCCCTGCCGCCTTGGCAGCTGAAAGGAACCTCCGGGACTGCTCCGCAGAGAACACCCCCTTCTCGCAGAAGATGTCCGCAAAATCGGCTAGTCCCTCGCTCTTAACGGCTGGGAGGATGGAGATCATCAGGTCCAGGAACCCATCGCTCCTGCCTTTGTACTCGGGCGGGACCGTGTGGGGTCCCATGAAGGTAGCGACCCTCTCGACAGGGTGGGAGGAACCCCTGACCGCTCTGAGGAGGTCCATTTCGGTCTCGGGGGTTAGACCGTATCCCGATTTCACCTCTGCGCAGGTGGTCCCGTGGACCATCATGATATCAAGGTGTCGGTCCAGTTCCCTTATGAGCGTGGGGACCCCCAAGGACCTTGTCTCCCTCACGGTCCTGAGTATGCCTCCGCCGCTTGCCAGGATATCCAAATAGGAAGCGCCTTTGAGCTTCATGACTAGCTCGTTCTCCCTTGTGCCGCCGAAGACCGCATGGGTATGCGGATCGACGAACCCAGGCACCACGGCCTTGCCCTTGCAATCTATGCAGAGCGCATCAGGGGCCAGTTCAGCATCCTTCCAGATATCCTTCTCCGGTCCGACCCTGGTGATGGTCCTGCCTGACGCGGTGATGGCGGCATCCTCTATGATAACAGGGGTTTCCATGGCCTCGCCACCCACGGGTCCGGGGAAGCTGTAGAGCCTGCCTATGTTGTGAAGGATGAGGGTCTCATTGAGCTCGGTCATGGAACCTACCCCTGATGTTCCTTAAAGGGGATAGACGATATTGGGATTAAACAGTAATGGGGAAAGGATGGGTGAGGAGGCCTTTTTCGGGACCTATGTCCGGTGCCTTGGAAGCGTTATGGTGAACTTCGCTCCCTGTCCGGAGACACCCTCGACCCTATCGCTGACGACAATGCTGCCCCCATAGCGGGTGACGAGCTCCTTGACGAGAGAGAGCCCTATCCCGCTGTAGGTATAGCTGGACCCCCTGATGTGCCTGTCGAAGATCTTGGTCTTCTGCTCATCGGCTATCCCCATGCCGTGATCGGATATCTCTATGACGACCTCATTCTGGGTCCCACCCAGTGAGATGTCCACCATAACTGGGTCCTGGTTCTGGAACTTCACAGCGTTGTGGAGCAGGTTGAAGAAGACCTCCTCGATGACAGGTTCGGCCGAGACCAGGGCCTTCCCTCTGGACGGTCCGAAGGATATTTTCATCTCCTTGTTCCCATAGAGCCCTTTGACCTCTTTTATGGACCTTGTTATGAACGGAACGAGGTCTATGGGTTTGAAGTCGCTTTTCATATCTTTCAACCTGGACAGAAGGAGTACGTTTCTGACGAGTTTGACGGACCTCTTCTCCAGCTCATCTATATGCTGGAGCGCGGTCTCTCTCATGACCGAGTTGGTAGAGCTCGACCTTGCAAGCGCCGTCCAGCCCTGGAGGCCTTGATGGATGTTTCCTATATCGTGGGATAGGAGGTCAAGGTAGAACTCGGCCCTGTTCTTCTCCGATTCGATCTGCTGTCTTGACAGGATGCGATCCGATACATCCCTCACGACGCCAACCAGGGAGACGCTCCCATCCTTATTGTTCACCAACCTTGCCACGGTATTGACGTGGCGGATGCCCCCATCCTTATGGAGGGTCCTGACCTCGAAGTTGAAGATCTCTTTCTTGCGTACCATTATCTCCAGCTGGCCCAATGCTATCTCCAGGTCATCGGGGTGGATGAAGTCGAGGAAGCTCTTGCCAAGGACCTCCTTGGGTTCGTAACCGAAGATGTCCTTGATCTGAGGGGAGCAGTAGATCAGGGTCGAACCCATGTCAACCTCTATGACGGCGTCGGATAGGTTGTTCAGGAGGGTCCTGTACCTCTCCTCGCTCTCTTTCAAAGCCTCCTCCGCTCTTTTCTGGCCCGTGATGTCCCTTATTATGCTCAAGAACGAGGTGGGGTTGCCATTCACGTCGAAGAGGACCGATGAATTGACCTGTATCCTTTGGTGTGAGCCGTCCTTAATGATTATATCATACTCCGTGCCTATGGAACTGCCGTCCTCAAGTGTCCTTCTAAAGTTCCCAAATGCGGATCTCCTGTTCTCTTCGTTCATGAGGTCGCCTATGTTCTTTATGCATGCAAGGAACTCCTCCACAGTGGCGACACCATAGTTCTTGGCCGTACTTTCGCTGGCGTAGAGGATATTCCCGTTAAGATCATAGATGATTATAGGGTCGGGAGATGTAGAGATCAGCGTTCTGTAATATTCCTCACTCTGTGCCAACGCATCTTCTGCCCTTTTCCTGTCCGTAATATCGCTCATGAAATTGAGGGTGGCCGGCCTGCCCTCCCACTCGATGAGGACCGCATTGATCTCTACCCATCTTACGTCACCGTTCTTGGTAACGAGCCTGAAGGAGTATTTGGGCAGGTCCTTCGAGCCCTGAAGCCTTTTCCTATGCCTTTCCGCGACAAGTGCCTTGTCTTCGGAATGGATGAAATCCAGGAACGATCTGGAATAGAGCTCCGATTCCGTATGGCCCATTAGCCCCAAGCCCAATGGATTGATGTACTTCAATCTCCCATCCTGGGCGACGAGGATCATCTCGGATGCATTCTCCACGAGCAGTCTGTAGCGTGCCTCCGAGGACTTGAGCAGCTCTTCGGCCTTGATCCTATCCGTCAGGTCCGTTGCTATGCTCAGGATGACCTTCTGCCCGCTCCATTCCGCCAGCTTGGTGAGGACCTGCAGAGGGACGAAGGAGCCATCCTTCCTTCTATGTCTGACACCAAAGACCATCTCATGGCCTTTTTGAAGCTCGCCCATCCTCTCCTCTATCAGTGCCTCGCTCTCGGGGACGTCAAGTTGATGGAGGTTGAGCTCCAGGAACTCTTCCCGGGTGTACCCGTGGAGTTCGAGGTTCCTTCTGTTCGTGTAGAGGAAATTACCCATGAAATCATGGACCGATATTGCGGCCGGTGAGAGGTCCAACAGCTCGTTGTCAACCATGATCCGCTCGAGCTGGGCCTCCCTCTCGGAGACATCGTTGAAGAGGACCGCGACCTTTCTGTGCTCCGTTCTGAAGACATGGACCTCATATATGCCTTTGATGTCGCCATGTTCGTATGGAAGTCTGTCCACGAACCAAGGCTTCCCATCCTGGGCGACCTCCCTATACCTGACCGGGACATCGGTCCCTGCAAGTCCTGGAAAGGCCTCCTCCAGGGTCCTCCCGAGCAGGTCGGAGACCTTTATGTTCAGTATCCTGTCGGCAGCGGGATTGGAATCCCTCAGGATGAGCCTGTCATTCTCATCGAGCTCGTAGAGGAATATGCCAATGGGAGAAGCTTTGAGTATGTTCCTGAACCTCTCGTTGCTCTCCATCAGAGCCTCGTCCGATGACCTCATTTTTGTGATGTCCTCAAAGACGACGAATGACTCGATGGGCTTTGAAGTGACCTGATCGAAGACCGGAACGGCATCTATCTTGACCCAGACCCTCATCTTTTTGATAGGGTTGAACAGGCCCATGACCGTATCGAGGACCTCCCTCCCCTCCGTGAGAGCGACCATCGATGGATGCTCGGCCCCGGGGAAAGGGCTGCCGTCCTCCCTGATGGCACCCCACTCCTCGTTCTCGGAGGTCCTCTGGAGCATATCCTCGAGGTCCACCCCCAATATCTCCGTAGCGGCCTTGTTGGCCATGATAATGCGTCCATCAAGGGCCTGGTGGACCACACCCTGTTTCATCGTGTCGAACAGTATCCTGAAACGGTCCTCCGGACCTATGACGGACTCTGGGCCCTTGCGGTCCTTACCTAATCTGGACACAGAAGTTCTCTTGGGCATGGAAGGCTCCATCAAGGAGGGCAGAACAGAGGTCCCCCTCATTTCTTATACATTACTAACAGATTTCCTGTCTTACTACTAGTTTGCTCAGATTATATTAACCTTGAGATATCAGAATCAGCTCAGGTGATGGACGGAGCATGTCGTTGGATGACGGTCATCTTTCGTATTTATCATATTTCAGGTCCTTACCTTTGACGAGAGCGGCAGGATAACGCTTCTTATTCTTCTCCATCTTCCCGTTGAAGACCGTTGTCAGGTCCACTCCTTCCCTGATGGAGAGGTCAAGGAGGAAGAAGAGGACGTCCGCCATCTCGTCTCCGAGAGCTTCTCTGTCGGGCTTTCGGTCCCAAAGATAGAGCTCCTGCAGCTCGGCGGCCTCTATTGAGAGCGCCATGGCCACATCTTTGGGGCGGTGGAACCTCTCCCAGTCCCTTTCCTTGATGAAAGGGTCTATGAGAGCTTTGAGAGCGTTCAGGGTAGTATCGGCATCGGCTGACATGATGGGATGTAATTGTTAGGAACGGATAAATGTTGATGTTAAATGATATACGAAAACCTTTTAGGCTCCTCGTCCATGGGCTGTCTAGTGATATCATGACCCAGATAGAGGACGTAGTCATCAGGAAGATACTTGACAGCAGGGGAAATCCGACCGTCGAGGTCGAGGTATGGGCCGAGGACGGCTTCGGGATGTTCGGGGCTCCGAGCGGTGCCAGCACCGGGAAGTATGAGGTGACGGCCTTCCCCAAGATAGGGGTGGACAAGGCGATATCCGTCTTCAGGGAAGAGATAGTACCACAGATGGTGGGTATGGACGTCCTCTTCCAGGAGGAGATGGACGAGATGCTCCGCGAGACAGACGGGACAAAGGACCTATCCAGGATCGGAGGGAACCTGATAGTGGCCGCATCCATAGCCAATTCCAAGGCGGCGGCCGATTCTTTGGGTATGCCCTATTACCGGTACCTGGGGGGACTTATGAGCATGGAGCTTCCGTACCCCTTGAGCAACGTCCTTGGCGGTGGAAAGCATGCCATAGGCGGGACCGACATACAGGAGTTCCTTGTGGTACCTCAGGGCGAGACCTTCGTCGATTCCGTCTTCGCGGCCGCCGCCGTCCACAAGAAGGTGGGTTCCCTTTTAAAGAAGAAGTTCCCTGGTGCTGCCCTTGGCAGGGGGGACGAGGGCGCATGGGTCGCAAAGCTCGGCAATGTGGAGGCCCTTGAGCTCGTCTCCAAGGCATGCCAGGAGGTCTCCGATGAGGTCAAGTTCCCCGTCCAGCCCAGCATGGACGTCGCCGCTTCATCCTTCTTCGAAAAGGGGAAGTACAAATACTCCGACAGGACCCTTGACAGGGATGGTCAGGTGGCTTTCATGGCAGAGCTTCACGATAAGTTCGGCCTTTTCATAATAGAGGACCCCTTCGACGAGGAGGATTACGAAGGGTTCGCCATGCTCACCGACCAGATAGGGGATGACTGTCTGATAGTCGGGGACGATCTCTTCGTGACCAATGAGGAGAGGCTCGATAAGGGTATAGAGATGGGAGCCTGCAACGCTATCCTCATAAAACCCAACCAGATAGGGACCCTCACTTCGACCATAGAGACCGTGAAGCTCGCCCAGGAGGCCGGCTACCAGACGGTCCTGTCCCATCGCTCGGGAGAGACCGAGGACCCAACGATAGCCCATCTGGCCGTCGCCTTCCGCTCCATCTGCATAAAGACGGGTGCGGTCTCCGGAGAGAGGACAGCGAAGTTGAATGAGCTCATCAGGATAGAAGAGGACATCTGAGACTTTGTTCTATATGGTAGAAAGGGTCTATGATCACATGGTCCCCTTCCTTTTTCTGTCGAGCAGTCCCTTCAATCTAAGGAAGGTCTCCCTGTCCAATTCCCCCTTCATGAACCTCTCAGCAAGCTCGATGAGCATCTCATCGATGAGGTCCTCGTTCGAGACGTACTCATAGACCGTTCCAGAACCCTTCTCCACTTCCATGACCGCCCTGTGCTCCTTGAGTGAGCGGACGATCCGGTACAATCGGGACTTAGATATGTCTGTCCGCTGGAGGAGCTGGTCCGGAGTTAAGCCAGGTTCGCTCCTTATCATTTCGAGGACCTTTCTCTGCTCGGGTAGGATCCCTTCCCAACCTACGGTTCTGGACGGGTCATGGGACGATGAGTAATAGGTCCTCATCCTACCGGTCTTCCTGGAGAAGACCTCACGCTTTTTCTCAAGGAATCGCAGATGGTATTCCAGTGTACCCTTGTTCAGACCCAGGGACCTCTGTAGTGAGCTGAAGGAGATGCCTGGGAGCGAACGGATCCTCTCAAGCAGCACTTGCCTGGTCCTGTGGATGTCCGCTTCCTCGGTAACGGCCATGGGATCGACCAGCCCCATCACTCCTCATGGAGGATAGATCTGAGAGCTGAATAGATTTCCCCATCATAAGTGTCTCTCCTTGCTTTCAAGGCCTTCTTCAGTTCGGTCCTCCTTGAATCCCTTGGCAGTTTCACACCTTCGAAGGGGGCTGTCTCGATCTCGGAATAAACTATCCTTTCTCTCAAAGTATCGAACTGGACGTCCATCGGTCCGTTCCGGGGCAATCCGTCAGGCGACAGGCGTTCGGACCATACCTGGGTAACCGATCCCCCTTCGAAGGTATGCGGGGTCATGCGGGGGGTAGGAACATCGATAAGGTCATCCACATGAGATGGCGCCTCTTCTTTCCTCTTCCTTTCCCTCTTATAAATGAAAAGGGAGATGATGCATAGGAACAATACGAGACCTGATGCGATCAGAACGAAGGGAAGGGAGCTCTTTTCATCGACACGATCCTTCCCGGCCACATCCAATACCACTATGATCTCGCATGTTCCATTGTAACTGTCGATCGCGCGCAGTCTGAGCGTATAGGTCCCTTTGTCCAGGGTAAGGTTCAGAAACTCTCCCTCCCCCACCAATCCGATACCGTCTATGTACCATTCGTACCTTACAGAGTCGCCATAGGTTAGGTCCAGGTCAAGCGATGAGGCCGAAAGGGTGAACGTTTCACCGCCCTTCACTTCCTTTTCGGGGGTCGATATCGATGCGTTGGTTGGCGGTCTGTTCGTTTCCGCGGTCCAAGAAAAGTCATCTGTCTTGTTATCTTCGGAAGGATCATCGGTGGTATTCCCATCATCGGTAGTACCATTATCTGGCGGTGTACTGTTGTCTATCGGTGTTGGAATGTAGTTCATGGTCACGTTCCAGACAGTTTCAAATCCGCTCTCATATACATGAGTGACAACAAAATAGCTCAGTCCGCTCCTATTGGAGTAATTGAAAATGAGGAGATCAGTATCTATAAGGAATGTCTCCTCATGACGGTCAAGCTTCCCTACCGTATAGTCAGAGGCAACCTTGTGGCTAGAAATACCAGCGGAATGGATCTTTTCATCGACGCCCTCATCATACGAGGAATAATAGAAAAGACATTCTCGGTATTCCTCGAGGAAATCGAACTCTAGAAGCCCAACAACGGGCACTTCCCGTATAGGTATTGTGACGTTTGGATCGACCTTTGCAATGAATGGATAGCTACCACTTTCGTAGTCAATATCGCTGATGTTGATCCTATTGTCCTCACTTTCAGCATCGAACCTACCGTTCCCCTGGACTATGTTCTTATAAAGGTTTGGGAAATGGCCGTTAAGGCTAAAGATGCCGCTACCAAGGTTGTTCCTTATAGAATTGTAGAACAGGTTGCTGTTTGCCGTGGTAACGACTCCATTCTTTTTATTTCCCTCTATGAAATTATTGAAGATGAGGTCACCAGAGCTATCGACGACATAGCACAATCCAAAGCCAAAATTATCGCAAAGCTGATTGCCAGCGATGAGGCTTTGTCTAGTATTGTTGAGGTAGAGCCCTCCGTTCGAGTTGTTATGACAGCTGTTGTTCCTGATTATTAGGTTGAACCCATGATGGATACGGATACCATATCCATAGGAGTCCACTTCATTTCCTACCAACCGGGTGCAATTGTTGCCCATACCCTCCAGGAAGATACCGGAACTACCCTGTAATCCATGTCCACGGATCTTATTGAACATGATATCGTTCCAATGGTTATCTTTGGCCAACCTTATCCCGCACAATCGGTTACCGTTCATCTCATTATTTTGTATCAGGTTATTGTCCGACCGGTTGAGGAAAACATGACAATTGCTACTGTTCTCAAACAAATTCTCCCGAATGACCACATTCTCGGCATTAAAGAGCGATGCTCCGAACGCTGCATAATTGAACCTACAGTTCTGGACAGTGATATATTTCGTGGTATTGGCGATGAAAATCCCGAAAAGGGGATTATGGTAAGGGCCCCCTCCATCGAAAAAGAATCCTTCTATGATGTAAGGATCGCTCTCTGTCCCGGTCCCCGAGACAACACCGTTGCCGGCCGTGAAGTCGGAATCGCCCTCTATGAGTATCGGCTCATGCAGCTCGTACTGTCCCCTTGTTCCATCGATGATCGGGCCGGTCGTTCCATCGGACGTATCGACCGACAAGAGCACCGGCAGGACCAGAAGCAGGCACAGCAGGGTCGTTGCTTTTCCACAGGACATGGGTTTACGCTCCTTTTCCATCGCTATGGCGTTGAGGCCGTTACCGGCTTATGAATGCATTATGAGCTTGGAAGAACAAGCTGGCCAAGAAGGGGTATTTCCCCTTTCTGTTCTTATCGCGTGATCATCCCCATATCACTATCCCTCCCGACGGGCCCTTCAGAAACCCTTTTTAGCAGCCATGGGCTTGACCCGACGGCGAAACAAGATGAAGCTCCTCTGCGGCTCTTCCAACCCGGCCCTCTCAGCCAAGCTCGCAAATGCTCTGGGATGCCCTATCGTTCCTGCTGAGATCAAGCGGTTTCCAGACGGCGAGCTCTACACAAGGCTGCTGGAGCCTGTCAGGGGGGAGGACCTGGTCATCGTCCAATCCACATATCCGGACCATAACGCTATGGAGATGCTCATACTCTCATCCCTGGCAAGGGACCAAGGGGCCAAGAGTGTCATGGGGGTCATACCCTACTTCGGTTACGCCCGGCAGGACCGCGTGTTCAAAGAGGGCGAGTCCTTCACCGCAAGGACCATGCTTCGGCATCTGGAGCTCGCATTGGACCACATCATCTGTGTCAACCTCCACAAGGAGGCGACCCTGAGGGAGCTCTCGAGGCCCGGTTCGGGCACTAATGTATCGGTCATGGGGGAGATAGGCTCCTTCCTCAAGACCAAGGGGATAGACATGGTCCTATCCCCCGACAAGGGGGCCATAGCCTATGCAAGGGAGGCTGCCGTGACGGCGGACTGCCCCTACGATAATCTCGAGAAGACCAGGCTCGACGGCATGAGCGTGGTCATGGCGCCCAAGGACCTTGACGTCAGAGGTAAGAGGGTCGCCATCGTGGATGATATTATAGCAACGGGCGGGACCATAGTGAAGGCCCAGGAGATGCTCAGGGCCCAGGGTGCCTCCCGTGTTGTGGCATGCTGCGCTCACGGCCTCTTCACATCAGGAGGTCTGGAAAAGCTCAGGCCGGTCCTTGACGGCGTCCTCTCGAGCGATACCATAGAGGGAGCGACCAACGGCTATTCCGCCGCCGGTCCGATAGCCAGAGCGGTGAAGGATGTGGTCGTTTGAAGGCCAGGAAAGGCGACCTTGACGTCCAGGGCAGACCGCTCGAGGAAAGCTACATCCTCAGCCGCGTCGGCATCAAGGGGGTCAAACGCCCCATCACCATAATGAGACCGGGAAAAGCGGTGGCCCTCTCACCTACCATAGATGTATCAGTGGACCTACCGGCCGAGCAGAAGGGCTCTCACATGTCCAGGCACATGGAGGTGCTCAAGGAGGCAATAGACCAAGCTCTCAAGGAGGAGAACGATTCCCTGGAGCGGTTCGTCGAGAGGGTCGCCTTCGCCCTTCTCCGCTCACATGACTATGCAAGGTATGCCGATGTGAGGCTCTCCACGGACTATTTCCTGGAGAGGACCTCCCCGGACGAGCGCAAGGTCATGGAGAACTACAGGCTGTTCGCCGAGGCAAGGCTCATAAGGGGCAGCAGTAAGGCATACAGGTCCATAGGCGTCGAGGTCTCTGGGATGTCGGCCTGCCCCTGCGCCATGGAGAACGTGAGGGAGCTCATCAGGGAGGAGATGTTGGAAAAAGGAGCGGACGTATCCCTGCTCTCGATGCTGGACGAATACCCTGCTCCGACCCATAACCAGAAGAACGTCGTACAGCTCGAAATAGGGGCCTCCAGCGTCCTGAATGTGGATGCCGATGACCTGATAGGACTTGTCGAGTCGCAGTTCTCGGCCCCGACCTTTGAGATATTGAAGAGAAGGGGCGAGGCCAAGCTGGTCCTGGACGCTCACAGGAACCCCAAGTTCGTCGAGGATATCGTCCGGGACATGATCCATGCGTTCCTTGACCGGTACAGGGAGCTGCCTGACGATGCCATGCTCCACGTGAGCTCGGTCTCACTGGAGTCCATTCACAAGCATGATGCATTCGCCGAGAGGACAGCGACCCTGGGCGAGCTAAGGGAGGGGACGGGCCACCAAGGGAAGGCCGGTTCCAAAACAATTATACGTACCGACAAGCCTTAAGGGAAGGGTCGATGGAAATGAAGAAGATACTGGTCCCCACATCCGGATACATACCCGCCAAGGAGAGGGGCGATGCCATCATAGATGTGGCAAAGAGATTGGGGGCAGATGTGATCGTTGTACACATCAGGGACCCTGCGCATATCGCTCCCACGACAAAGGAATCGGAAGGATGGGCAGCCCTCAAGCTCTTCGAGGATAAGGGCAGGGCATCAGGCGTCAAGGTGAGCTCCTACTTCGCAACAGGCGAGCTCCTGCCGACCCTAAAGAGGTTCTCCGAGGAGCACAGGCCAGACCTCATCTTGGTAGGGGCTTCCACGGACAGGTCAATAGCCCAGTGGGTCACATTCGAGCTGATATGCGACTGCGACGTGCCGGTCCTTGTGATGCCCCAGGACATGAGCCACCTGATATGACCCGCCTGTCTCCGTCACCTTCACCCACCCCCCTATTTGAAGGCATTATAACCATACAGGTCTGGACCATTCTGCATTCATTTTCCAAAGGGATGGAGGGAAGGGTTGTCCATCGATGGAAGGACAGGCTATGACCGGAAGCGATGTTGAGCTCATCAGGATGGCACGTGGGGACAGCGCCATGGACCTCGCTCGGGAGCTGTTCAAAGGGAAAGGGGGTCTAGATGGCGGTGCCCTGTTGGTCCTCCCTGACGAGAGGCTCTGCAGGGAGGTTAGGGCCAGGCTCGCGGGTGAAGGTGGGGCGGTGACGACCTGGGTCGTCACACCATGGGGCCTTGCAAGAGAGCTCTATACAAGGATGGGGCTCCCGGACCCGGTCCTGGACAGGAAGGCAAGGCAGCTCCTTCTGCGCAGGGTCATGGAGAGGATCGGGAAGACCCCGCTGTCGCTCGATGAGGGTCCAAGGCCGGGGATGGTCCGGCACATCTCCGAAACCATTGAGGAGCTCATCCTGAACGGTGTGGCACCGGATGAGGTGAAAGGTGCGGCAAGGACGGAGAGGGCGAAGGCGCTATCACAGGTCCATACCGCCTACATGGCGGAACTGAGGGGGCTGGGGCTCATAGACACTGCAGAGGTCCCGGACCTCGTCCTCCAGGCACTGAAGGGGGGCAGTCCCCTGCCGCCATGGGACTCGGTAGGCTTCTACATGGTAGCGGACCAACCCGCACTGTTCTCCCAGCTCTTCTCGTTCATCATAGCATCCGCTCCACGCACCCTGATAGTGGACACTGTTCACGGGAGCGCCCCGTCGTTCATCCCGCCCGGTGCAACGGTCCGGGAGCTCTCGGGCGGGGGACCGGCAAGGTTCGAGGTCCCCCTGGAGGGTTCGGGGATGAGGGGGGTCATCCGCTCCAGAGGGCCCATGGATAACATCATAGGACAGGACTGGAGCGAAGAGCTCCGGAGGGCGGCAAGGAGGATCAAGAGGACCATACTGGAAGATGGCTCGAGCCCCGCCACCATGGGCATCATGCTGCCTTCGGAGAGGAAGACGGACCCTTGGACCTTTTCGGTCCTCAGGGAATACGGGGTCCCTTTCGACCAGGGCAGCAGGTACAGGGTCCTTGACGTCCCGGTCGTAAGAGGGCTCCTTGACCTCTTCAGGTCCGCCGACCAGGGCTTCCCAAGGGAGGTCCTGCTTCCCGCTCTCTCCCTCCCCCAGTACGGTCTCAGGGACGATGAGGGAAGGTCATTCTCCCCGACCGAGCTGGAGCAGCTAACCAGGGAGGCTTTTGTGATAGGGGGCGGCATGGACCCAGTCAGGTCATGGACCGGCCCCATCTCCATGCTCTCCAAGGATGAGGGCAAGGGAGAGAGGCTCAGGGATGTCGCAGCAAGGGCCCTTGGCCCTCTGGAGAGATTGCTCACATCCATCTCCGACCTCAACAGGTCAAAGAGGAGCGTGGAGGAGCATCTCGAGGGGATGCTAAGGGTCTGGGGATCGCTGGGTGCTCTCAAGCTCGCTGAAAAGGATGATGATAGGTCTGACCCCATGGACGGGGCCAGTATCGCATCCAGGGCGTTCTCGAAGCTTATGGATGCATTCTCGGCCGTGAGGGCCCATACGGTCCTCTCCGGAATGGAAAGGACCAATCTCAGGGACGTTCTGGAGCTGCTCGGTTCCGAGCTATCGGCATCCTGGCTCGAGGAAGGGCAGGGTCAGGGTGGCATAAGGGTCCTATCATATGACGAAGGGACCGGTATGGCCTTCAAGCACCTCTTCGTCCTGGGGTGCAACGAGGGGAGCATGCCGCCAAGGGAGGGCGGCTTCTCCCTGCTATCGGACATGGAGAGGAGGGACCTGGGCCTCCCCCCACTGAACAACAGGAGGCAGGCACTTGAACGGCTCTGCCTGGCATTATCATCGGCGGAGCACCCAGTCATCACCATGCATAGGACAGAGGGAGGCAGCCCAAGCCTTCCCTCTCCGTTCATAGAGGCTCTCCAGCTCGAACCCCTGCCGGATGACGGCCTTCCCATGTCCGAGCAGGAGGTTCAGAGGAGGTTCTCGGAGCTCAGGGACCCGCTTGCACTAGCTCTGAGCGGAGCGAATGGGAATACCGATCCCAGGCTCAGGGACGGTGAGGCGCTCCTCTCTCATCTGAATGAGATGACCGGAGGATATGTACGTGCCTCATCCGAGGGCCGGTCCAGGGACATGGTACTGGCCTCCGCAGGTCTGAAGGGTGTCATAGAGGACATCGCACTTCTCAAGGACCTGGGCGAACGCTTCGGCCCGTTGCACATCTGGTCCGCATCCAGGCTCGAGAGGTTGAGGATATGCCCGTATTCGTTCCTGGTCCGCTATGTCATGGGAGTGCAGGAGCTGGACGAGGTCAGGCCTGAGGTGGGGCCCGACAAGCTCGGGACCATATTCCACTCTGCGGCGGAATCGTTCTACTCGAATTGGAGGGGCAGGACAGTAGGAAGGGTCCTTCCGGCCGAGACGGCCGCTGCGGAGGCGGCAATGAACGAAGCCGCCGCTTCCATCATGGCGGGCTACAGTTATTCGGGACCTTACTGGGATGCCGTTAGGGAGAGGCTGCTGGGGGACGGCAGGAGGCCTGGTATGGTCCGGGGGTTCATAGAGAGCGAAGCCCTCTACAGAGGGGCCTTCGGCGTGTCCAGGACCGAGCTCAAGTTCGGCATGCCGGAGGATGTGGACGGCCACCCTGCGGTAAGATTGGGCGATATCGGCAGCTCGGTCGAGATGGCGTCCTTCCTTTTCAGGGGGTCCATAGACAGGGTCGATACCGTTGACCTGAGCACGTCCAAGGGTTTCTTCATCTGGGACTACAAGACGGGTTCCAACAAGGAGGACAACAAGAGCCTGCAGCTTCCCCTGTACCTCCTTGCGGCATCGAGGCTCCTCGAAGGCCAGACGCCTGCCGGCGGGGGCTACTATTACGTGAGGAGGCCAGGCGACATCCAGCGGCAGATCATGCTCGGAGCCGAGGTATGGGACTCGCACGGGCCGACCAGGGAGATGCTCGGATCCGTCGCCAAGGGATCGTTGTCCAAGATGAAGGACGCCCTGGATACGGCCCTTGACCTCATAGCATCGGCAAGGAACGGCTCCTTCCCGCCCAAGGAGAGATGCAGCGACAGGTACTGCCGGTTCGGCGATGTCTGCAGGAGGGGGGACCTCTGATGGACCTAACGCCAAGGCAGAAGGAGGCGCTGGTGACATCGCTTGACGTAAGCGTCAATGCGGGGGCGGGGTCCGGGAAGACCAAGGTTCTCGTAGAGCGATATCTCAGGGTCCTTGAGGAGGACCCCTCGCTATCCCCCGGCTCCATCCTTGCCCTCACATTCACCGACAAGGCCGCCTCCGAGATGAGGGCCCGCGTGAGGAAGGGGATAAGGGAGCGGGCCGATGCAGCTGGCGGCAGGTGGGAGGCGATGCTCACCGAGCTCGAGGGCGCCGACATATCCACCATCCATTCGTTCTGTATGAGGCTGCTCCGGGAGGACCCTGTGCCCCTTGGCCTCGACCCCGATATGGGCGTTGTGACGGACATGGGGGCGGAAGAGCTCCTGACCGAGACCATGTCCGAACTGCTCCTCAAGGACGGTCCGACCTCGAGCCCCCTCAAGCGTCTGATGATGGATATGAACCACGGCAAGCTCTCTGATGCCATCAGGTCGCTCCTCAGGGACAGGGGCCGGCTCGTGGAGGATATCACAGGAAGGTCCTTCATCGAACGCTCACGGGAATTGCTCATAACGCTCCAGACCGAGGCCATGGACAAGGCCCGAAGGGAGCTCGCCGGCATCGTTCCCTCTCTGAAGAAGCTCTCTGTTGCCAGATACCACCCTAGCAAGAGCGACAGGATGATACCTGTAATGGAGGCCTTGAGGCCTGTTCTCGATATGTTCAAAGGCCCCGAAGGGGACATAGGCCAGCCCCTGGCAGAACGGACCATGGAAGGGCTCTACCTTGCCAGGGACGTCCTGCTGACCAAGGAAGGAGCGCCCAGGGCGTTCACCGGTACAGGCAGTTCCCACGCTTGGGGGGACGACCTGTTCCCTGTAAGGCAGGCGATGATCTCCATCGCCACCTACGTCCATGACAATGTAACGGCGCTCAGGTTCGCAGGTAACGGGAAGCTCCTTGAGAGGGCCTTGGAGCGGCATGACGACCTGATGACGGTCCTTGGGGCTGTGGTCGAAGAGCTCTCGAGGCGCAAGCGGGAAAGGAACCTTGTCGATTTCGACGACCAGATCGCCATGGCCCTGAGGATGATGGAAGGGAACTTAAGCGGTGTGACGGACAGGCTCCGAAGGAGGTACCGCCAGATAATGGTGGACGAGTTCCAGGACACGGACCCAAGGCAGTGGAGGATGGTCTCACTGCTATGGGACGGCGGAAAGGGCGGCAAGCTGTTCATCGTAGGCGATCCCAAACAGTCCATCTACGGTTTCAGGTCGGCCGACGTTAGGCTCTTCAGCAGGGCAAGGGAGGCCATCTCGGCGGGACCAGGCGGGAAGGATGTCATCCTGGACAGGAACTTCAGGTCCCGCAGGGAGCTCATGCATTTCGTCAATTCGCTTTTCGAACGTGTGTTCCCGTCCGGGGGCGGCCCCGGCGAATGGGGGGCAGCCTATGACCCGCTCGATCCGGAGAGGGGGCCCGGTGGAAGCATCACGGTCGTAGGGGTCACCGGCACCAAGGATGCCGAGGCCAGGGAAGGAGCGTTCGCCGTCGAGGCCATAAGGAAGGCGGTGGGGAAGGAGATGGTGGAGGATGAGGAGGGCAAGCTGAGGCCCATGCGCTATTCGGACATTTCCATCCTCCTGCCCTACAGGACCCGGTCCAAGGCCTACGAGGACGCCCTGAGGTCCTCTTCCATACCCTATCAGATCAACAAGGGGAAGGGGTTTTTCGACAGGCAGGAGGTCAGGGACGTATTGGAACTTGCGGCATTCATAGCGAACCCTAACGACGGTGTGGCCCTCCTCTCGGTGCTCAAGGGCCCATTCTTCTCCATGGGGGATGAGGAACTCATCAGGATTGCCCTGAGCAGGGGGCAGACGCTTATGGAGAGGGTGCGGAGCTCGGGCCATGATGATATAGCCGCTTGTCTTGATGAGTGCACGGGCATTGTCCAGGCCTACCCTCATGTCCAGGCTCTGGAGATGGTCCTCAGTAGGGTCGGCGCTTTCGCCCTCTCGGGAGGGCGGAGGGGGCACAGGAACCTGGACAAGCTTCTCGAATGGGCGTCCGCACAGAGGACGGCTGAAGGGTGGTGCGGGCTTGTGAGGACCCTCAGGGCTGCGGTCGAGGACCCGCCCATGGAAGGGGAGCCGTCCTTCAATCCCGAGAGCGATGCGGTCTCCGTTCTCACGGTCCATGCGGCAAAGGGGCTCGAGTGGCCTTTCGTCATAGTGCTGGGACTGCACCATGAGCCGAATACGGACCGCGATGACCACCTCCTTGACCCGGACCGCGGCCTGGGCATAAAGGTCATGGACGACAGGGAAGGCCGGTTCTCCAGGACATCGGCCTACGAGCATGTCCTGGGCATACATGAGGAGAAGATGGCCCAGGAGAGGAAGAGGGTCCTGTATGTCGCCTGCACAAGGGCAAAGGACCATCTCCTCCTCAGCGGGGTCTCGTCCAGCGGTATGGACGGTTCAAAGGGCCCCACGGGCTCCATGGCCCTCTTGATGGAGGGCCTGGGCATAGAAGCGGGGGCTTTCAAGGACGGGCATCTGAGGATGGGGGATGTCGATGTAAGACTAGTAGCCCTGGACCTATCCGAGGTCCGTCCATTGGAGGAAGGGGAGCTCGGAAATGCCGAGGCAGCAGGGGCAATATCGGACAAGGACCCTTTCAGGTTCATGAAGTCAGCGCTCCCGGAGATCGGTGCGAGATTGTTGAACCCCACATCAAGGGAGGTCCTTGATGAGATAATGGCCGAGATGGGAATGGAAAAGGGTCGGTCCACCGGCGGACCGGAGGAGAGGATGCTCCTGGGCGGTCCGTCCCCCAGGACCATGGGGGAGATGGTCCATTCCGTGATGATGGGCGCACCCGTTGAAAGGGTAACCAGGGAGCAAGGGTATCCCGATGCCGCAGGCCTGGTGGAGGAAAGGGTCGGTTCCATCAAAGGCCGTTTGGCGGGCAGACCGATAGCAAGGGAGTGGAGGGAGCTTGAGGTCTGCACCAGCGTCCAGATAGGGAAGCTCGGGAAGGTGAGGCTCATGGGCAGGATGGACCTGGTGCTTAAGCTGGATGACGGTCGCTATCTTATCATCGATTTCAAGACCGGCCGTGACAGACCAGAGTATCGGGCACAGCTCGAGGTCTACAGGAGGATGCTCTCAACATTGGTGGATGCCACCGTCGATGTGGAAGTGCTCGCGGCATAGTTCCTATCAACTTCCGGGCGGACCCTGCACGAACATCTCTTTGCAGCTCGGACATGCAGAAGTGCCCTCGGCCACTTCGGACCCGCACTTCGAGCAGGTAAGTACCTCTTCGAAGATGGCCCCGCAGCCCTGGCACCTCATATCTCCCGGGGCCATACCGGTCCCGCACTCGGGGCAGGGCTCGGACCCTTCATCATCCTTATCCAGATCATCCTCATCATCTTCCGCTTCGTCCTCCTCATCTATGTCGTCCGCGGGAGGCTCCGCTCCATCCGAGCTCCCTTCACAGGACTGGCTGGATGCATCTTTGGCATCGGGGGCTGCCGATATTGGCGAAGTTCCCTGCTCCGCCTCCTCCTTGGAGCGCTCTTTCCTTGTCAAGAGCATGACGATGAGAGCGATAACTGCGAGGATGACGACCGCGATGATGATGACCTCCCAGGGGAACCCCTCATCCTCCTCTTCTACCCTTATCTCAACGGTATCTGTGGATTCGAGGTCCCCGTCGGTCGCGTGGAGTGTGTAGGTGTACTTTCCGGAGGGGAGGTCGAAGACCTTGACAGAGGCCCCGTTTGCCCTCCATGAAGAGGCTTTGCTCCTTGTCCACCAGACTGTGACCTTGTCACCGTCGGGGTCGGTCGCGCTGGCCGACAGCGTGAACGCACCGCCCTCCTTGACCTTTTCCTGGTCGGATGCGGCCTTCGTTATGACAGGGGCCCTGTTGGCGTTCGATGTGATGTTCTGGACGACCGTCCTTGTATTGCCCGCAGGGTCCTTGATGGTGACCGTTACGGTATGGCGGCCGGGAGCAAGGGACGGTATGGTAACGGTGCCGCCATGTGCGGTCCATTCGGGGTCGGTCGATATGGTCCATGTGAAGTTCAGTTCCTTTCCTTCGGGGTCCGATGCCTGGACGGTGAGCGTCACAGGCCGCCTCTCCCTCACTGTCAGGTCCTTGATTGCCCCAATGATGACGGGGCGCTTGTCATGTATTCGGGGGAGCGGGTCCTCGACATTGGGTATCTGGTCCCCGTCCATGTCGGGATCGAGCTCGTTCAATATGCCGTCGGAGTCCATGTCAAGGTCCAGCACCGTCGAGATGGATGACGGTCGCGCCTCATTGTAGTTCTCCGCCATCCTTTCAATGGTAGGCGCAGTGCCGGTGATGTCAGGGAAGCTGAGAATGGACATATCGAATGAGAACGTGCCTTCGAGACCGTCCTTCATTGCCCTGACCAGCGGTCTGACCACCGTTGTACCGGTCGGTGCCTCGAGAAGTGCAACGGAGTCCCCCTGCACCGTTCTGAACCGAAAGCCCCTGTCGGAAACGGAGAACTGCCCGGACCTGGTCTCGGGAGCGAAAAGGTGGTTAGACCCGTACATGACCTCGAGCTCGCAGTCGGGGGCTTCCTTCAGGACCATCAGAAGGAACCTGGTCCCGTTGCCTGCGACGGCATAGGGGTACGGGTACGGATCGATGAGCGTCCTGGGGGAACCGGGCTGTTCCGTTAAGAGGTCGGCGACCTCCAGCGTTATGGCCTCCTCTCCCATCCTTATCCCCGGGGAGGCCGGGGCATTGAAAAGGACCGAGATCTCAACGGTTTCGCTCTCGTTATCGACCATGTCCAGGGCATCGTCAATGTTGCCGGCGACGTCGTACTGGGAGCTGCCTCCCGAGACCCTGCCGGGAAGGTCGTCCCTGGCGGCATATCGGATGGCGTCCCGGGCCGTTATGGTCCAGTCCCATTCGTGTGGGATGGCGGGTTCGAACCAGGTGTGGCTGCCCGAGATCATGCTCGAACCCGGAACGGTGATGAACACTGTGTCAATATCGTTATCGGCATCATGGTTCTCGACCTTGAACGTCAGCTCTGCGCGTCTCCCGGCACCAAGTATGATGAGGCCCTCCGGGAGCGAAGGGTCGGACATGACGCCCTGGGTCCCTGATATGTCCGACATGACGTCCCCTCTCGAGATGGTGCTGCCGAAACCGCCATGGGACCTGTCAAGGAGCATGATGGCCCCCAACGAACCAATGAGAACGACGAGCGCTATACTGACAGCTATCTTTTCGCTTGGAAGACCCATGATATCACTCCATTGCCATCTAAGGAATGAGTGCTAGGATGCTCACATCATATATCCTTTTCTGAACGGTTCTACGAAATGTGGAAGTGTCCACTACCATGAATGTATCCAGATCCGATTAAGTTTCATTATTATTGATATTTATAAAGTAAGATTAAAATATCTATATCGTTCGTGAAGCATCCTGGTGAGTTCATGGAAAAGAAGTTCGAAGCCAAGGTCATATACCTGAGCGTAGGGGATGCCAAGAAGAGCGCCACGGGTAAGATAGAGCCTACCCAGAACTACATAAACGTGGAACTAAAACCCTCCAAGAGGAGGTCCAAGTTCGATACCATACTCATCCCCTGGAGCCGGGTCGTGAAGGTCATAGTCTATTGAGACAGGACCTTACGGACGGAGCCTTAGGGCCATCATTTCGAATGGGACAGTATCGAATCGAAACCCCTGTTGACCCCCTCGAAGTACAGCCTTTCAGGTATCAACGGCCTCTTCAAGGCCTTTCTCGTCCTTTCCGTCAGTACTCCCTTTTCGCACATCTCCCTGCCCGCTCTCTTCATCGCTCTCAGGTACCTGTTCTTGAAGGGGGCTGCCAAGGGAGAAGGCATTGTCAGCATACCTCCCCCGCATAGATAGATCTCCTCAAGGACATCCGTATGCATGTTCCTGGCGATCCTCCTGAAGTGGTGGGAGACGACCTGGAAGTGGCTCCGCTCGGGGAAGCCGCAGTTGGAGATGATGACAAGGCGGGGGTAGCTCTCATACCTCCTCACATGCCTTGACTCGCCTTGGGGATCCCTTTCGAAGTGGGGGTCAAGTAGGGGTATGAGCCTGTCCAGGAAGTCCTTCATTAGTCCGGGGACATCGTCAACATAGAGCGGGAATGCCAAGACCGCAAGGTCTGCTGTGATGAGCTCCTTGGTCAGCTCCCGCATATCATCCTTTATGACGCATCTGCCGGGGGTCCTCAACCAGCAGCCGAAGCATCCCTTGCAGTGGGAGATATCCTTCTCCGAGAGGACATGATGGACCACTTCCGCGTTCTTACCGGATGCTCCTTCCAGGAACGCTTCCACCAGGAGATATGTGGCAGAGCTACGGCCCTTTGGGCTACCGTTGAAGGCCGCTATCCTCATGGACATCTTTTCCCCATGGGCATCTATGGATTTACCTTTATCCGCTCCATATCGACATACCCCAGGGGATTCCCAAATGGCATGAATTATAACAACATTTTTTTATATATTCACATAGGTTGGCCTTGTTCATGGTAGCTTGCAGGACACTTGCGATATGGACGATGGCCATCCCACTCATCATGACCGGTATTGCCATCGGCGTTTCCCAAGTAGCTCTTGCCGATGAGATGCCGACAAGGGATATCACTGGAAAGACCGCAATTTCAGGAGGTCTTCTCCAGAGCGGCTCCTTCACAACGGTAGAGGTCTGGGACCACGATAAGGATGGAAAGGACGAGATGTACCTGGGGGGTGCGGGCAGGTCGAACCCGAAGACCCAGGGCATCCTTGCCTACGAGTTCAACAATGCCACGAAGACCTGGGCAGCCTATGGTTCAGGGCTCCCCACCACAGGTTATTACGGGGCGCTGGGCCTGGGCGATGTGAACAAGGATGGATATTTGGACATAGCCGCTCCAGTTCCTACCATGTGGTATTCAGTGTCCACCAACGCGGTCTATGTCTATACCAGCAATTCCGCCGGGGCCTTCTCGCTCTCCCATACCTTCTCCCCGGGCAAGTCCACCAACGAAGCGGAGATCGGCGATATTGATGCAGATGGGAACATGGACATCGCGTGGACGTACTACGGTGGCCTCACCGTTCAGTTCGGCTCGGGGAGCGCGACATCATGGACGGAGTCCAGCCCCACGGCCGCAGGGAACGAGCTTGATGGCCTGGCCCTGGGCGACCTCAACAGGGACGGTAAGCTCGACATACTCAGCACACCTTACAGTAACAGTGCGATAAGGCTCTATGTGCAGGGTAATTCAAGGTCTTGGACAGAGGTCACTTTCAAGACGGTAAATGTTGGTTTCGGCATCAAGATAGCGGACATCAACAATGATGGGAAGAACGATGTGGTCTATGGTACACGCTCCTCTGGTATCAAGGTATGGACTGGTGACGGAGCAAGCTCCGTGGGGGGCACGACCTTCACCTGGACCGATAACTCCTCAGGTCTGCCCACAGGGAGCGGTGACTGGTCCCAGCTGGAGCTCGGTGATGTCAACGAGGACGGGAAGCTTGATATAATCGCTTCATCGAACGGTCAGAACAGGACAAGGATATACCTGAACAATCAGCCCAACAGCTGGACAGAGCTGTTCTCCGCCTCCGCAGAGGGGCTATACATAGGCGGAAGCGCCTACGGCGGTAATTTCGGCGACTGGGACGGTGACGGCAGGCTCGATTGCGCCGGGTGTTCGTGGGGAGGCGGGGTGGATGCATGGCTGATCAATAGGCCAGGAACACCACCACCGCCCCCTATCAACAAAGCCCCGGTCCCCAAAGCTTCGAACGATATCACGCTGCTCGTCGGCCAGACGGCGAACCTAAACGGTCTGGCTTCGACAGACCCCGAGGACGCACCGACAGGGGACCCAGCAGGCACCGTTCTGTCCTATGACTGGAACATCACTTCCGTCCCGGCAGGTTCGTCCATCACCGATGCTTCGCTGACCCCTTCCGATAAGACCGCTTCCGTAAGCTTCGTTCCGGACAGGGTCGGGACGTACAATATATCGCTTGCTGTGAAGGATAAAAAGGACAAATGGAGCGCCCCCGGAGCGGAGGACTGGGTCATCGTCAAGGCCCTCAAGCCCAACGAGCTTCCAGTGGCGAACGCAGGTCAGGACAAGAGCGCTTACAGGGGTGCGATGGTCCAAATGGACGGTTCTGCCAGCTATGACCCTGACGGCACCATTGGCACCTGGGAGTGGGTCTGCACCTCCTTCAACGTGGCGTTCTCCAATCCGAACAGCGCGAAGCCAACATTCATCGCAACCCATCTGGGTGAGCATACCATCACTCTGAAGGTGAGGGACAACAATCTAACATGGTCCCCAATTGACACGGTCCTTGTCAACATCAGGGACCTGGGTCAGGACCTGCCCCCTATAGCCAACGCCGGGACCGATGTCCTGGTGACCTTGGGGGACACCGTGACGCTGGACGGTTCGGGTTCCTTCGACCCTGACGGGTCCATTGTGACGTGGGAATGGACCTCCCTATCCCATCCTTCGCTCGTACTGTCCTCACCCAACAGCTCATCCCCGTCCTTCGTTCCTGCTGAGGTATCGACCTACGTCCTCAGCCTGAGGGTGAGGGATACCAATGGAACGTGGTCCGCTCCTGACGATGTTGTGGTGACCGTCGAGGCGCCGTACTTCAACGAAAGGCCCATTGCCGATGCCGGGTCGGACCTGGACCTCAAAGTAGGGGAAAAGGCAACGCTCGATGGAAGGTCCTCAAGCGATCCCAACGGCCAGGTGACGGAATACAACTGGACCTGCACCTCCCATACGTTGACGCTCCAGGAACCAAGGACCGCTAGGCCCTATTTCGTTCCGTCAGCGGTCGGGAACTACATCTTCGAGCTCAGGGTGATGGACGATGAGGACGCATGGTCCGGTCCGGACACGGTGATGGTCAAGGTGACAGCTAGACCGGTCACCGCATTCGATGCCACAATAGGTCCTTTCCAGTACAACGATTCCACCCCACTTGTCGGCGCCATCGTCACCATTGCGATGGCATCCGCATCAAGGACGGCGACCGTGGGTTCATCGGGGACGGTATCTTTCACCGCCCTGCTCATAGGGACGTATTCGGTGGATGTCGTCCTGAACGGGACCAAGGTGATATCAGGGAAGCGTTTCGTACTAGGGTCCGATGGTATAGTGAGCTATCCGGACGGTCCTTTCCCTGCTGTCGTCAAGGTGGTGGTGCCTCCGGTGGACGACGATGACGAGCCTCCTGCTGACGACGATGATGATGGCTCCCCTATGGTCGGGATCATAATAGGGGCCGCATTGTTCATTCTGGTCATGATAGTGATCGGTGCCATTGCGGCCTTATTGGTGATCTCCCGCAGGAAGGAGGCCGAAGATGGGCCTAAGGTCAGGGAGAAAGGCATGAAGGAATGCCCGAAATGCAAAATGCCCATGCAGTTCAAAAATGACTTTAATAGGTACTACTGCCCATCATGCAAGGGGTACCGCTGAATGGAAAGCCGATCATCCAAGGGTAACGACAGGACCGGCATCAAGTGGCTCTCGGACACCTTCCCTCATTTACTGACCCTTGTCCTAGGGACCATAGTTATGGGACTTTGCAGATGGTGGCTCGCCCCCATATACCTGCTCATCTCGTTCCTTGGCCTCCTGTGGTTCCTGACCCATATCTGCCCCTACTGCGGAGCCTACGATTCACCATCCTGCCCGAGCGGGTACGGGCTGCTCTCGGCAAGGTTGGTGGCAAGGAAGAAAGGCAGCTTCAGGAAGGCCTTCCTCACGAACATCTGGTCCGTGGCACTGGAATGGTTCATCCCATTGATCACTGGTATCGTGTTCCTGGTCATCTCCTTCGATTTGGTCCTTCTCGTCCTTTTAGGCCTCTTCGTAATCGTATCCTTTGTCGTTCTGCCTTTGACCACGAGGAAGAAGGGATGCGCGAATTGCCCCCAGAGAAAGAACTGCCCATGGCAGGGAAAGTGATCTCAATCGTCCATATCGGTTGACAGGTACAGCATATAGGCCATGATGCCCATGGCCGTGGCCGTTTCCAGTGAAATGTTGGACCCTGTGAGCTCAAGGTGATGGGGGACGGAGCGGAGCAACGAGGGAGGGAGCCCTCTCTTACCCAGGCCCATGATGAGGCAGACCCTCCCAGAGGGATGGGAAAGCGCCCTGTTCACAGCTCCCTTCATGTCCAGGGCCTTCAGGTTGTCCGGGTGGGGTGTGGTGGCCACGGGAAGTCCAAGACCGCTCCAGACCGAGGGCGGTGCGTCCTTGCTGCAGGGGACGAGGACCATCCTGCCCTTCTCCGCAAGCATCCTGATGTACTTGCCCTCCTCTCCCACAGATGTCTCGTTCACGGAGAGGTCAGCGAGCCTCTTCATGTCATTGGTGGGGAAACCGATGAGGGCGAGGTCAAGGGAATAGGCCCAGCAGAGGGGAGCGGCCCTTGCAAGGGCCCTTAAGTGGACAGGACCGAGCCTGCCTTCGTAGGTATCGCATAATGCCAGGACATGGTTCTTCCTTCCAACGCTTTTCGGAGCGTTCTCTCGGGGAGCCGCTCCGGGCCCTGTCCCCTTCTCGAGCCCAAGGACCCTTTTTACCTTCCTTGAGGCCGCATCATCGCTTTCGGCCATTTCCTGGGCCTTCTGCGAGAGCTCATCCGCCCTTTTCCCATCGCCAAGCCTCCTGAAGGCATTGGAGCACGATGCAAGGACCTCCCCCCTCCTTTCCATAGGGACAAGGGACGTTCTCTCTAGAGCGCTCATCAGGACAGTATGGGCTCTTTCTCCCTCCCCGAGCCTGTCCATGGAATCGGATATCACGGAGAGCATCTTCACGGATACATAGGGGTCACCTTCGGAGGAAGCGATCTCCAGCAGATGGTCCAAGCACTCGACCGACGAGGCCTTCCTTGCCAGGTCATTGAAGGCCTGGAGGAGCTCCTGGTCCTTCAGTTCGGAAAGGAGCGATACCGCGCTCCGAAAGGTCCTCTTTGCCTCCTCGCCCCTGGATGCCTGGTCCAGCTGAAGGAAGAGGTAGGAGAATAACAAGGTCCTTGTCAGATCCCCCCTCCTTCTCTCCAGGGTCCTTTCCATGGCTTCCACAGTTTCGGGCGAAGGCCCCTTATCACGGAAAATTGCCTTGATCACCGACTTGCCGTTCTCCAGTTCGAAGCCCCTGTTATCGAGCGCCAGGACCAGCAGTTCCATGCCGAGGACAGCATCCGCGCTCTTGGCGCAGGCCTTGATCCCCTCCGATAGGCCGTGGCCTGATGGTATGGCCCTTAACAGGTCCAAAGACCCCCTGGTCAGCTGGGCGTTCTTCCTTGGGTCTTCCGACCTGTTCGCCTGGTGGAGAATCTCACCCAATAGCTCGCCCCGCCTCCACTCGGATGTGACGGAGGAGGCCTCCTTCAACGCCTCCTCGAGGATGTGCCCCGCACGGTCCTCATGCATGCTGCCCTTGAGACCTATCTCAACGAGGGCAATGGAGCGATAATAAGGGTCCTTCATGGACCTGGCACTGCCGAGCAGCTCTTCCCCCTTCCGGCCGCGCTTAAGTTCCCTTGATATCGATCTGCAGTTCTGAGGGTCCCCCACGGAATTAGGCATAGAGGCCCCTATCACCGTTCTCTCTATAAGCCTTGTGAGGGTGTAATCCTACACGTACATCGGACCAGGGCTGGGGCCGTTCTCTTTTTCGGCCTTTCCGTTCTTCTCAAGGAGGTCCATCATCTGCTTCAGGAATGTCTTTGCATCTGCCGGCTGGAGACCTGCCCTATCTGTCAGGAACTCGAGGATCTGCTCCTTGGACTCACCTGAGGCGAGCTTTTCCGCGACTATGGTCTTGTACTTGTTGACCATGAACTCCTCCATTTCCTTGGTCAGGTCCAGTATCTTTATGAGATTATGGGCACCCACGACAAGGAGGGTGAGGGCGTCGTTGAACTCCTGCTTGCTCAATGAATGGAGGTCGAGGTCCACCTGTATGACGGGATTGTCATCGTAGCCGATCAGTCCTGCCTTCATGAGGTTCAGGTCGGTATTGAGGTGGAGGAGCTTCTTGTACAGCCTCATCCTCTCAGGTACATCAAGGGCATCGGTCGGGATTATGGGGTTTATGACCAGGTTGGCATAGTGCTTGGTCACGACCACCTCTATGTTGAAAGGTATCTTCGGGTGGGTCGCCACTATAAGGTCGTTCTCGGTCCCCTCTACCTTCTTGACCTCCAGGTCCCATGGAATGTCCAGGAGGGATTCCGAATCTTCCTTCCCCTCCTTTAGCCAGTTGGAGAACATCTCCGTCCACTCGTTCATGGTCATCCGGTGCAAAACATGGTATTTATAGTTAAATGTATCCACGGAAATGATAGGATGGGAGAAAGAACGTCATTTCGGGACCAGGTCCGTGCTCAGAAGTGAAAAGGCAAGGGCATCGAAGTACTGCCCATCCTTCAAGTAGTGGTCCCTCAGCCTACCCTCGTACCTGAAATGGGCCTTCTCCAGGACCCGTTTTGACCGGTGGTTTGGTTCGAAGATATGCGCTTCCAGTTTGTGGAGCCTCAGGGGGCCGAATGCATAGTCCGCCAGGGCCGACAGCCCCTCAACAACGTACCCCTTTCCCCACAGGTCCTTGGCGAGCCAGTATCCTACCTTGGCCTTGTTATGATTCGGTTCAAAGCCCATAAGCCCTATGACGCCCGAAAGGGTCAAGGTATCTTTCGGAACGATCGCGAGGTTCAATGCGGTCCCTTCCATGAAGGACCTCTTGCTGTTCACGATGAAGCTCAAGGCGTCGTCCAATGAATAGGGGAACGGTATCATAAGGGTGTACATGACCATCTCACGTGACGATATGAGGTTCACTATCTCGGGTGCATCCTTCATTTCGAGAGGCCTTAGGCTGAGCCTCTCGGTCGTTATCGGCAGTGCAGGCCATACCCTCATCCTTATCAGATGCTCCGGGGATCGAACGCATGTACACGAGGAGAGGTTCCATATTTAAGCCTTATATACTAACAACTGTTAAGGGGTGGCAAGACCTGTCTTCCCCAGGGTCCTTATGGAGACCTGGTGGGGACATCAGAAAATGGGGTGACCGTATGGATATAAAAGTTGAGAACGTAGTTGCCTCCGGCTCCGCCGGTACAACGCTGGACCTTCAGAAGATATCGATGGCCCTTGATGATGCCGAGTACGAACCCGAGAAGTTCCCTGGGCTCATCTACAAGCTCAAGGAGCCCAAGACCGCAATGCTCCTGTTCACGTCCGGGAAGCTCGTGTGCACCGGTGCCAAGAACATAGAGATGGTGAACGAAGCCGTCCGGATAGTCCTCAAGAACATAGAGAAGATAGGGATCAAGGTCGCAAAGAACCCTGAGATAAAGATCCAGAACATTGTTGCCACAGCGGACCTGAAGAAGGAATTGAACCTCAACACCATAGCGATATCGCTGGGGCTCGAGAAGGTCGAGTACGAGCCCGAACAGTTCCCCGGACTCGTTTACAGGGTCGATAAGCCCAGGGTCGTCATGCTGCTCTTCGGTTCCGGCAAGATAGTCTGCACCGGCGCGAAGGAGATAAAGGACATAGACCTCGCGCTCCAGGAAGTCGTCAAAGAGCTTACCGATGCGAACCTGATATAACTAAATAATGACGTATTTATAAAAATATTATATTAATTTAATTATTACCTTCTGGTTATTTCCATTCATATCTCACATGGGCAGTTCTTTGTCCAGCTCCGGCAAAGGTAAAATTGTAGTGGACTTACTAAAGGTTACTTGGAGTGATCACCTGACCGGCGCCCTGAGAACTCGTATCGTCGGGCGCTCGGTCTTTGATACCTAGTGTTGTGGCGATGGGGCTAGGAACCCCTTCCGGGTTCTTCTCTGGACCGAGGTGAGGCCTCGGACAGGACCGTGACCATAGCAGATCGATAAGGTCCTTGACGAAGGTCTCCAGGAGATGGTGGAGGAGGAAGAGGAGGAGAGCTGGGAAGATTGATAGGAATAGTGACATAAGGACCGATAGGATGGCCCCTTCTCTATGTATGTGTCTTAGGACGACCATGGATAAAATCTGCCTGATAGGAAGTATTAAAGTCGCCTTCCTCCAATGAAGGGTATAGGACAGTCTATCCCGATCAGCAACTAGAGGCTCACGGATCTCATAGGTTTTGGTACGACATGAGGTTCCATTGAATGGGAATAGACAGTTCTTAAGGCGATTACCGGAGGGATACGATGTTCAAGAGAGATCTACTGGTGGCAATAGCTATTCTTACTTTTTTGAGCGTACCATCTGTAACGTGTTACCCCCATTCATCTGGACCTGTAGGAACCCCTTGGACCATGGACGGTGACCTGGAGATGGACATGAACATCTCGGAAGCGTCTATGGCATCGTTCATTGGCGAAGGCGCTTGGGATTCTTCGGGTTTTTCCGTGTCAAGGGCAGGGGATGTGAACGGCGATGGGTTGGATGATATCATCATAGGTGCCCAACAGAATGGGGAGGGTGGCTCTGGTGCGGGTCAGACATACCTCTTCTTCGGAAGGGCGAGCGGTTGGGAGATGGATACGAACCTCAGCATGGCCGATGCCTCGTTCATTGGGGAGGATGATGGTGATGGTTCCGGCCATTGTGTGGTGGATGCCGGTGATGTGAACGATGATGGTTATGATGATATCCTCATAGGTGCGAACCAGGATGAGGACGGCGGGAACGGGGCAGGTCAGACATACCTCGTTCTCGGTAGGGCGTCAGGATGGACAATGGACACCGACCTGAGCTTGGCCGATGCCTCGTTCATAGGGGAGGATGATGGTGACAATTCCGGTCATACGGTGGATGGGGCGGGGGATGTGAACGGTGACGGGTTCGATGACATACTCATAGGGGCCTATGGGGACGAAGATGGAGGCGGTGGAAACGCAGGTCAGACCTATTTGATATTGGGTAAAGCCTCGGGCTGGGCCATGGATACTGACCTCAGCCAGTCCGATGCATCGTTCTGGGGTGAGGAAGGTGGGGATTGGTCGGCCTATTCGGTTGCGGGCGCCGGAGACGTGAACGGGGATGGTCTCGATGACATCCTTGCCGGAGCCTCCGACAATGATGCAGGAGGGAATGCCGCTGGCCAAGCCTATCTGATACTGGGAAAGGCCTCAGGTTGGGCGATGGATACAGACCTATCAGCTTCCAGTGCATCCTTCTGGGGCGAGGAAAGCGTTGACTATTCAGGTATCACGGTATCAGGACCGGGAGATGTGAACGGTGATGGCTATGACGATATCTTCATCGGGGGTTCGAACAATGATGAGGGGGGGGACAATTTCGGCCAATATTATCTGGTCCTGGGGAAGGCCTCTGGGTGGGCGATGGACACCGACCTGAGCCTCTCGGACGCTTCGTTCCGAGGAGAGTACAGTGGGAGTTGGACGGGGAGGCAGGTTTCCGGGGCAGGAGATGTGAACGGTGATGGGTTCTATGATATAATGGTAGCGGATTCCTATGCAAATGAGGGTAATTCCGGAGCAGGTCAGACCTATCTGATATATGGGAAGGCCTCAGGATGGTCGATGGATCAAGACCTGAACGAGTCCGACGTCTCCTTCATAGGGGAGGACAACGGGGACCAATCTGGGTATTCCGCTCATGGTGCCGGAGACGTCAATGGGGATGGCAACGACGACATCCTTGTCGGGGCTCCCGGAGATGAGGAAGGCGGCCCGCAATCAGGTCAGACCTACCTAATCTCCATCGAAGGTTTCTCCGAACCATTGGCGGTCTATGACGTCACGGTCAGGAATGGAATGGGGGAATTGGTCCAGGCCGCCGATATAGGAGAATCAGTCATCATAGAGATTAAAGGTCTGGACAGGAACGAATCACATATGGACAAGGCTAGGGTCAACGTTTCCTTCAGCTCCGGAAAACCCGCACAGATCACCGTTGGCCTGATAGAGACCGGTCTGGACACAGGACTGTACCGCGGCATCTACAGGGTGAATGTGAACGCTGAATATTTCCAGAGTATCCATTTTTCGGCATATATAGCCCCATCTGAATACTACAATGTGAAGGTGGATTATCCCTATAGGCCCGATAATGTGGTATCACTGGGTGTCTATTCGAGCCTGACCAGTTCGACCTTGTTAGATAAGTTGGACCTGGGCCAGACAGTCTATATCAAATGCTCTGGAGAGGATTCGAACAAGTTGACCATAGATAAAGCGTTCGTTAACCTGACCTCGGACAAGAACACGACCTACCATTCCATGGTCGTCATGATGGAAACGGGGGCATCCACAGGAGTGTTCACCTCATCGTTCACCGTCCCTAGTACGATGGGTTATTTCGAGAACATAACAATGTCATCGGCAGAGACACCCTCTGTCACTGCGATGTTCATGGTCCATACGCCTGTCCAGCTAAGAGCTACAGGTCCGTTCCGAAAAGCCCAGGAAGATTTGGAGTACAGGGTGGGTTTCTACAATTTCGGTTATAGTACGGTGACCTGGACCCTGACCACTGATGCATATTGGCTGGAATGGGACGAGGTGGGACATGTGCTCGATGGAACACCGAGGAACATCGACGTTGGGGCTGACATCTGGAAGGTCATGGTCCGAATATCGGACGATCAAAGCCGCAGTCATGAGCTGTTGTACAACATCACTGTGAAGAATACGGACCCGTCGATACTCACAGAGCCTATGACCGAATGCATAGAGTACGATCCGTACCACCTTGACCTGGATTCCAGCGATGATGAGGGCGGTGAGACCACCTGGTATCTCAACACTGATGCAGAGTTCCTGAGCATTGAGAAGGATACAGGTATCTTGAAAGGAAACCCGATAGGTGTGGATATCGGGGAATATCTAGTCAATGTCCAGGTAAGGGACGGGAAAGGAGGGACCGGTAATCTGATCTATGACCTGACGGTGGTCGGGAGGAACGATGGACCCCAGATCACAACCACCGACATCAAGCAGGTCGAACAGGACACACCCTTCCGAAGGGATTACGAGGTCTTCGACCCTGATGAGGGGGATTCCCATCACTGGACGCTTAGGACCGATGCGGATTGGTTGAGCATGGAGAACGATACTGGAGTTTTGTTCGGGACACCAAATGGTTATGACGTTGGAGACTGCTTCATTAATATCACTGTCACTGACGAGGGAGGGTTGAGCGACTATCGTCAGCTAACGTTCAAGGTCATCGATCTAAAGGATAGACCTGTGTTCGATTCATTGCCCGAGGATGTCGAACTGCTGCATGGGAGACGATACAACTTCGATATGAACGCATCCGATCCGGATAAGGATACTATATTGGTATACTCTATCTCAACCGAACCCATCAGCGATATGGCAATAGACTCAAGGACCGGAGAGGTCAATTGGATCGCATCCTTCAGGTCCATGCCAGTAACCGGGGATGGAATGGTGGTTCGGGTGAAGGTGTCCGATGGTGAACTGTTCTCGGTCCATGAGTTCATGGTCAATGTCATACCGACAAGATCCCCCATCGCTCAGCTCTTATCCCCCGTCATAGGGACAAGGACCCTATCAGGATATTCATTGCTCGAATGGTCGGGGTCCGATCCCGAGAACGAACCTTTGACCTATACGCTCTACTTGGCGGACAGCAATGCCTACCTATCAGCCAGGAGGGTTGAGGATATCAAGGCTGAAAGGATCCAAGATGACCATATCAACCTGACCGGACTGATCCAGGGCAAGACCTATTACTGGTCGGTAGTCCCGGACGACGGATGCACTCAGGGGACCTGCTCAAACGGTATCTTCAACTTCAGGGTCAACAGCAGGCCCGCTCTGATAGATGTGAAGGACCAGACTATTGAGGTCGATATGATGTTCAGGTCCAAGCTATCAGGTAGTGATGACGACCAGGATGATGCCGTAAGGTACGAACTTGTCGATGGACCGTCCGGATTGACCGTAAAGGCCGAGACCGGGATGATCGAATGGACCCCGGGGTCAGATCAGGTCGGGACCCATACGGTCACTATACGAGCGACAGATGGGTATGAGTGGACGAAGATAGACTTCGAAATTAAAGTTGTGGAGAAATCTGGACCGAACCTTGGATTGATATTGGGCGCGTTAATAGTAATTCTGATAATTGTCATCATAGCTCTGGTCCTTTTCATCGTTGTTTTCAGGAAGCGACCCTCTGAGGAGGAAGTGGTGGTCGAGGAGGAAGATGAGGAATCGAAGAGGATACGCGAAGAATTGGTGCAGCTTCGTAGCGAGAAGGATTGGGAGTCGGCCCATTCAAAGCCGTCCGATCAGGTTGTGGCTTCGGTGCCCTCCTCTGTTACAGAGGCCCATGCCAATGATAGGACATTGAGGAAGATGAGCTATGAGGACCTCTATGGACAGCCCGCACCTGACAAGAGCGAGGAACTTACTACAGAGGAGCTGAAGGGAGAGCTCAAGAAGCTGACCGAAGAGCTGAAGGGCTCAATGGTCGAGGAATGACAGGACCTCGGGTCGACCTTAACAAGGGCGATTGGAATGGGGTCAGGACCAAATAGGTCGAAAAAACCCTCTCGAGAACTTTAAAAAAGGAAGCACACATCTAGGCTCTACCTAATAGTGCACGGGGTGTAGCTCAGATGAGTTCGAAAGTGAACATGGTGCTAGTTGCCAGCGTGGTCCTTTTAATGGCCCTTTTCCCCACCGTCATCTCGGACGGCAGCGGACCAGGACCAGTTCCGGGCCCCAGGGGTGACCTTTCCAAGAACATGGACCTCAAAGACGCTGCTTTCGCATCTTTCCTTGGAGAGAGGCCCAACAGCAGGTCCGGGACCTCGGTCGCAGGATTGGGTGATGTTAACGGTGACGGTATCGATGATATCATCATAGGCGCCAGTGACGACAATGAGTGGGGTATGCTATCTGGACAGGCTTACCTTTTCCTGGGAGGCCCTTTCGGATTGAAGAGAGGGTTGAGCCTATCAGAGGCAGATGCGTCCTTCTACGGCAATCAAGATGGATTGGCCGGGTTTTCGGTTGCCGGGGCAGGGGATGTCAACAATGACGGCTTGAACGATATCCTAATCGGTTCTTACAACGACCCGGACGGAGCGTTGCAGGCAGGGAAGGCGTATCTCATCTTCGGTAAGAGGACAGGCTGGGAGATGGACACATCCCTATCCAGCGCCAGTGCGAGCTTCATGGGGACCATGCCCCACATGCAGTGCGGTTTCTCCGTTGCGGGGGCAGGGGACGTAAATAAGGACGGGTTCGATGATATCCTCATCGGAAGCAAGCTTGGCCGCGTCTATCTCTTCTTCGGAAAAGCGTCCGGTTGGACACAGAACAGGCAGCTCCCCACAGCCGATGTCAGTTTCACCGAGGAAGGACCTGTAGAAGGGATAGGGGATTCAGTGGCCGGAGCGGGCGATGTCAATGGGGATGGTTATGAAGATATTTTGCTGGGTGCCCCCCTTAACGATGAGAACGCTCCCGATTCAGGTCAGACCTATCTCATCCTTGGCAGGTCCGGACCATGGCTCCCGGACGTCCTGCTGACCAATGCCGACGCATCGTTCCTGGGCGAGAGCGAGAACGACCGCTCCGGCATCAGCATCGCCGGGGGAGGCGACGTGGACGGCGACGGTTATGACGATATCGTCATAGGTGCCGACGGCCACAGCCAGGTCGCGATGCATGGAGGGAAGTCCTACATCATATTCGGAAGGTCTAGCGGATGGTCCATGGACACAAGGCTCTCCGGTCCCGTTGTGTCGTTCATGGGAGATGACGAAGGGGACCAGATAGGGAACCCCCTCTCATCTGCCGGGGACCTCAACATGGACGGCCTGGACGATATATTGATATCCTCTCCCTTCAACGGGGAGAACGGGGTCCAATCCGGAAAGGTCCATCTTATCTTCGGTCGGAGGACCGGTTGGGGCGTAAACGTATCTATCTCAAAGGCCAATGCATCGTTCATGGGGGAGACCGGAGGGGACAATGCGGGCTCATCCTTAGCGGCCGCTGGGGATGTCGATGGGGACGGATTGAACGAGATCGTACTGGGGGCCAAGCACCGTTCCGAGGGGGAGAACCTCGCCGGAAAGACATACCTTGTCAAGGGACCTGCGGGGACCGAACCATTGTCGGTCCAATCCATAAGCGTGTTCTCCGGAGGCTTCGGACTTAAAGCGGGCAGGTTCGACAAGGGTGACAGGGCATTCATAGAGATGAAGGGGGTCGATGGGAACCTGACGCATACTGACCATGTCAGGGTCATAGTGGGCTTCAGCAGGACCTATGCGGGGACCATCGATATCTTTCTCAAGGAGACGGGACCGAACACAGGTGTTTACAGGGGCTCCTTCCATGTCCCGACAACGACCGAATATTTCGAGACCATAACGTTCTATGCGGCCAAGGACCCGTTGAAATATGCCAGGATAGTGGTGGACTATCCGTACAGACCCTCCAGCGTCACTGCGATAGGGGTCTACTCGAGCCCGACAGGTCTAACACCCCTTGACAAGCTCGACTACGGCCAGACGGTCTATTTCAGAAGCGTCGGGGTCGATTCGAACACGTCTCGGGTCGATAAGGCGTTCGTGAACATGAGTTCCGACAAGAACGCAAGCTACCTACCAATGCTGGTCCTGACCGAGACCGGTGCATCGACAGGGACCTTCGTGGTGCAGTTCAAGGTCCCATCGACCATGCAGTGGTTCGAGAACATCACCCTCACCTCGGTCGAGACGGCGGCGAAGAAAGCGAAGTTCATGGTCCATACCCCCGTCCAGGTCAGGGCCGCTGGACCTTACAAGGACGCAGTGGAGGATTCTGAGTACAGGGTGTCATTCTATAACTTCGGATACAATCCGGTCATATGGACCGCTACTAAGAACGCTTACTGGCTCAACTGGAACGATAAGAAGCTGGAGCTCTACGGTACCCCCCGCAACAACGACGTGGGGGACAGCGATTGGGAGGTCCTTGTGACCATAGAGGACGAGTTCGAGCACAGGAGCAGTCTCGAGTACGTCCTAAGGGTCATCAATACCCCACCCGAGATACTCACACCACCGGTGACCGAATGGTACGAGAACAGGCCATATCTGGTGGATTTCAACTGCGATGACGACGGTCAGGGTTCCATGACCTGGACCTTGAGCACCATTGCACCGTTCCTCAAGATCGACAAGACCTCCGGTGTCCTGAGCGGCACCCCTATTGTGGGGGATTCCGGGTCCTATGTTGTGACGGTACAGGTCCACGACGGTCATGGCGGCATCGATGAGGTCCGTTACAACCTGACCATAGAGGATGAGAACGACCCGCCCCAGATAACGACCACGGACATCAAACAGGTGGAGCAGGACACCCCTTTCAGACGGGACTACGATGTCTATGACCCTGACCAGAACGACATCCATAACTGGACGCTAAGGACCGATGCGGAATGGTTGGGGATCGAGAACGGTACAGGCGTACTTTTCGGTACACCCGACGGGTACGACGTCGGCGACTGGATTGTGAACATCACCGTAACCGACCAGGGAGGTTTGAGCGACAGTCAGGAGTTCACGCTGAAGGTCCTGGATATAGAGGACGCACCGAAGTTCATAGATGTACCGAGGAACAAGGAGCTCCCCCACGGGACAGAACTCTACTTCGATGTGAACGCAACCGACTATGACAAAGACGACAAGGTGGCCTACAGCGTCATGACCGAGCCTTCGAGCAATATGCTGATAGACCCAACGACCGGCGATCTGAGATGGACCGCGAGCTATCGCTCGATGCCGCAGAACGAGGTGGGTATGAAGGTCACATTGAGAGCTACCGACGGGCAGCTCACCACTTCTTACGAATTCTTCGTGAAGGTGACCCCGACGCTCTCCCCATACAGCCAGCTCGTGTCACCGGCCAAAGGGGCCAGGACAGCTCAGGATAAGACCATACTGCATTGGGGGGGGACCGACCCTGAGGACGACCCGCTGATCTACATACTCTACCTTGCGGACACGGAGGCCTATATAACATCGAAGAGCCCCGATAGTATGGTCTCATCCACCATCACGGGAACGACCTATGAGTTAACAAGGCTCACGCCTGGCAAGACCTATTACTGGACCGTCATACCTGACGATACTTGCACCTACGGTACCTGTACGAACGGTGTGTTCAGCTTCAGGGTGAACAACAGGCCTGTCCTTGAGACCGTCAAGGACCAGTTCACTGCTGAAGGGGATGAGTTCCTCTACAAGCTGATGGGCAGCGATGGCGACCAGGACGACAAGTTGGTCTATGCCCTGGAGAAGGGTCCGTCGGGTATGACCCTGAGGGATTCCACGGGTATGCTCGTCTGGACACCAAAGAGCGGACAGGCCGGTACCCATACGGTGAAGGTCAATGTCACCGACGGATATGAGATAATGATGGTCCAGTTCAGGATCGTGGTTTCGGAGAAGGAAGGACCCAACATTGGCCTTCTGATAGGTATCGCGCTTGGGGTCATAGTTCTCATCATCGCCGCACTCCTCCTCTTTTTCCTCGTGATCAAAAAGAAGGGAGAGGAGGAAGGAGGGGAGGTCAAGGAGGAAGAGGACGAGGAGACCAAGCAGCTGAGGGAGGAGCTCGAGCAGAAGGAGAGAGAGACGGGGTGGACGGAAGGGGGAGCGAAGCCTCCCGGAGAACAGCGGACCATCACCTCTGTCCCATCATCCATCGCCGAGGCACATGCCCAGGACAAGACATTGAAGAAGATGGGCTACGAGGAGCTCTACGGACAGCCTGCACCCGATAAGGACGAGGAGCTGACCACGGAGGAACTGAAGGACGAGCTCGAGAAGCTCGCAGAGCAGCTCCGGAACGCAGGGACCGAGGACGCATCCATAGACCTCGGTGAGGAAGAGAACGGGACTTGAGGTGATTTTTAAGGGTCAGGTGCCTTGGATGGCCATGTAAGAATAGCTACGATTATGATGACCACGATTATACATTCTATCCCATGCTCCTTTCCCTGATGACGTTCGCTATGTTTATCCTCGAAATGTACCTGAGGGTCATCAGCGAGACTAAGATGACCACACCGAGGATCATGATGGAGCCAAGGAAGAAACCCAGGTTCGAGAACCTTATGGTCAGGTTGAAGGCCTCATAGTCGTCCCCCGTCATCCTCAGCATCAGGTTCGCAAAGATGAAGCCGAACAGGACACCAAGGGTCATGCCTGAGACTATCACGAACAAGGCCTCCAGGGATATGAGCCTGGATACCTTCGTCATGGTCGCTCCGAGGGTCTTCATGGTAGCATAGTCCCTCTCCTTCTCCTCTGCGCTTATCTTGAACATCGTATATACTATCGCCCCGGCAAGGGCGGTACTGACGAGCCCGAGGATCGATATGGAGGAGACGAAGAGGTCGAAGTACTGGTCCAGCATGCCCTTCCTCTCATCGATGTTGGTCACGGAGGAGACGCCGCTCGTCGTTATCAATGCGTTCTCGAGGGGAACGTTCCTATCTTGCGGATCGGTCCTGATGTGGACCAGGTTCGCCATACCCTCTAGACCGGTGAGTGTCTGGATGGTCTGAAGGTCCGAGAAACAGTAGGGGCCGAAATGGTTCCCCTGGATTCCGGAGACCTCAAGCTGCATCCTCTCCATCCGGAGCCCTATGACAGGGTCAACGACCGGGAGCATGACCTCAACACTATCGCCCACAGAGAGCGACAGCTTATCTGCTTGAAGGCTGGAGATGACGAGCTTTCCGGGTATGAAGGAGCCTCTGTCCATCTCGAACTTGAAAGATAGCAGAGGGTCCCTCATGGCGTAGAGGACGCTGCCCTCCTCATCCCCCGAAGGCCCTAACTGGGTGGGGATGAACATCCCAGGGTTCACCGATGCTATGTCCCTGTGCTCCTCGGTCCATACCTCTGTGGAGTTCGCAGTAACGAACCTGTCCATCTGGACCTCGTAGGTCCAAAGGTTCCCCTCGGTCGTAGTATCCAGGACGACAGTGAAGACCTCAAGGACCATGATTATCGAGAGGAACAGTCCCAATGATATCCCGACACCGAGGGCTGTCGATATCGACCTGCCAGGTTTCCTTAAGATGTTCCTTGCCGTCAGTTTTATGGATACCGGTATGGTGCTCGATCTGCCTATGCTCCCAGAGAGCTTCCCGACCCGCTTCTTGGAGAGCCCCTCCCTAGATTGGATGACATCTATGGGTCTGACCCTCAGAGCGAAGAAGGCGGGAATGACCGTACAAGCCCAGCAGAGCAGCAGTGCTATGGCCAATCCGAGAACGTAGTAGGACCAGGTAGTACCGTATTCCATGAGGGGAAAGTCCAGGAGCGAATCAAGGAGCGATATGAAAGCTCTGTTCAACGGGATCGACAGGAGCCATCCCATGAATGTCCCGAGGACCGCCACGATGGTGCCTATGGTCCCGAAATAGATGAGTACCGCCCTGTCCGGGATACCGAGCGCCTTGAACACACCTATCTGCGGTCTGTGCGTCCTTATCATCCTCCTTAGCGCCATGACCAATCCGAAGGCGGAGACGCCCCATATGATGATGGGGAAGATGCCCATGCCCTGCTTGTCGTTCTCGTAATCGTTGATGAGGAAGTACCTGGAGGGGTTGTCGTCCCCCTTCGTTATCTTGACCGGGATGCCCTTGGACTCGAAAGCGGTCCTTAGGAGTTCCTTTACCCCGTCGATATCGCTCTTGTCCTTGAGGGTCAGGACCAGGTCATTGAAGAGAGGCTCGGTCCCGTTGTCGAAAAAAAGACCCATGGCCGTAACCAGGGGTACGCAGATGACCCCGAAGGAACGCTCCTCGGGCAAAATGGAACCTTCCCTCACGACATAGAAATACTCCGGGACGGCCGTCTGCTCCAGGACCGTCAGCTCCATGGCCCTTAACCCCTTGATGACCGTTATCGAGCTCCCCTTGGTCAGATCGTATGCCTTTGAGTATTTCCTCTCGAGATAGCATTCGTTATTGACCTCATTTGAGAATGCGGGGACATCGTCGACGTAGTAGAGCGGTCTGTTGACCGTCTGACCGTTCAGATCGGTCCTGCCATCCTTCAGTTCATAGCCCATGATGAGGCCCTTTGTGGTCCTGGTGACATCTCCGTCCGTGTGGTTTATGAAGACCTCGAAGGAGAGCCTCGCCTCAAGGTCCTCTATCATACCGTTCAGGGACGGCGATCCCATCAGGTCCTCTATGAAGGACCGATTGACCGCTGCCCCGTACTGCAGCTGGACCTGCATGTCCATGAAAAGGCTCTCTGAATAGATGGCATCAAGGGAATCCCCCCTGAGCCTTGAGAAATCGTTGAAGGAGGAATATGCTGCCACGCCCAGGCCTATGACCAGGGCAAGGAGGAAGTACTGGACCTTGTGGGCCCAAACCTCCCGCAGCCCTTTCTTCAGGAAGGTCTTTTTCATGTTCACCACTCCAGTCTCTCCACGGGGGTGGGGACCTGGTCCTTAACTTCCCTGACGACCCTGCCATCCTTCAGGTAGAGGACCCTGTTCCCTATCTTTGCCAGTTCCTTGTTGTGCGTGACTATCAGAACGGCCCTTCCATCGCAGGCGAAGGATGTGAGCAGGGACAGTATCATCTTTCCAGTGGTATAGTCCAGTTCACCTGTGGGCTCATCGGCCAGGAGTATCTTCGGTTCCTTGGAAAGGGCCCTGGCTATGGAGACCCTCTGCTGCTCACCGCCGGACAGCTGATAGGGATAGTGGTCCCCCCTTTCTCCCAGTCCTACCTTGGTCAGGAGCTCCTGCGACCTCCTGTGGGCCTCCCTACCGCTGATGTCCATGATATATTCCAGTACGAACTCTATGTTCTCCCTGGCGGTAAGGTTCGGAATGAGATTGAAGAACTGGAAGATGAAACCTATGTTCTTCTGCCTGTACCTTGTCAGCTGGCGCTGGTTCAGGGATTGGACCTGATGACCATCTACCCACAATCTCCCGCTGGTGGGAGTATCTATACCACCTATCTGATTGAGGAGAGTCGTCTTCCCGCAGCCCGAGGGTCCAAGTATTATGGTGACCTGGTCCGGGTAGAGCTCCAAAGAAACGTCCTTCAAAGCGGTGACCGTGACCTCGCCCATCCTGTAGACCTTCGACATGTTCTCTATCCTGATGACCGGTCCTATCGTTCCATTCATCTTCCCAGCTCCTTGTAATGGTCCAAGAAGGTCCCCTTCTTGGCGCCCAGCACCCTTTCAATTATGTCAAGGATCCTTTCAAGCGACTCCATGACGATACTCTTCATCGTATGGTCAGACGTCCCCTCACCAAACTGTTGGGATATGCCAAGTACAGCTATGGCAGCTTCCCTCGGGTAAGGGACATCGAAAAGGCCTTCCCTGTTTCCCTGTTCAATGACCCTTGTAAAGGTGTTGATAAGCGAAGGCAGCATCCTCTTTTCGAGCTTGTAGTGGAGGATTGCGTTCCTTTCCTCATGGATGAGGTCGGTCATCTTCTCCCTGCCGACCGTCAAGGACAGGGATGCCCTTGTTATGAGGACAAACTTTTCCATCGCATTCCTCCCGGGGTCATCCTCAATTTCTCTCATCTTAACTGTGAACTCGTTCACCAGTCTGTCCGCGAAGGCTTCAAGGACCTCCTCCTTGGACCTGAAGTAGAGATAGAACGTCCCCTGGGCGACCCCGACCTTCCTTACGATATCCGAGACGGCCGTATCGTCATACCCCTTCTCTTCGAAGAGGGCCTCTGCCGCATCTATGAGCTCCTCCTTTCTGACCTCAGGGTCCTTGGATATGCGTGGTCCGGGGTTCAAAGCTATGACACCTTCATAATCACTGACTGACTATCAGTCATAATAAATATTTATGTTTTACTGGGGAAATCCCTCAAATGGGACAGAGATGCATGGATGTTCCAAGGTCAGATATGGCCTTTTGAGGTCCTTATGAAACCATTAATGACCTTGGTCCCGAAAGCAAGGACGCTCTCTGGAGCGTTATCATAGGCCTCTGGATGGAACTGGACCGCATGGACGTGTCTGGTCCTGTGCTTTGCATATTGAACGTAGGAGGATCCCCCATCCCTGCTAACAGAACGGACCGAGAAGTCCCGTATGAGTACAGGGTCGTCCGGAGGGACGTAGTCCCTGTGGCTAACATTGACTGGATGCTCACCGTTCCCCATGATCCCGCCCTCATCCCCATCCACATGGACCGTGATATCCCTCCCGTTCGGGAGCAGGAACTCGGTGGAATCCGGGTTCCGCATCACTTTGCAGCCAAAGGCATAGAGGACCAGATGGAAGCCGAAGCAGATCCCGAGGATAGGAAGGGGCGAGTCCCTGACCAGGTCGATCTCCATCCCTACCTTCCCCCGGTCCATAGGGTCCGAGATGTTCATGCCGGAACCGGAAAGGACCATCCGGTCGAATCCTTTCTCGATCGTCCTTATCCCGGGAAGGTCCTCGTAGCGTATGGTCACCACTTTGACCGGATATGAACGGAGGGTGTCCTCAAGCCTCTTTATCCGATGGTTCTTCTTCCCCTCCTCCTTGACTGTATTGTCGATGAGGAGGACTTTTGGTCTGGACCGTTCTATCATCCGTGATCATCCAGTAACTTAGAGATAGAACAGGAGAAGGCTCTTCAATCTTTCCTATGCATAACGTTCGGTCCATCACTCTGGCCCACAACGGATAATAATTAATCGAATGAAGGTCATTCCCTATATCGTGGGGGAACTAGTTCTGGAGCGGCCCATCCTTGGCCCCTCTCCATGTAGGTTCCTGGTTTAGGGCATGATATGCCCTTCTATGACGTGAGGTGGTCAGTATGGGTCGAACAAAGATAGTACTGATTTCGGTGATCTGTTTTGTACTTGTGGTGGGACCGATCTTAGACCCGGTCATCACTGGCTGGGTCAAGGGGCTGGGAGATGGCATGGACCTGGACACCAGGGCAGCCGTAATACCAGGGCCTTACAGGAACCTCAAGAAACTGGTGGACGATCTCCTTGCCGTTACAACGGATTGGACGGATTCGGATGAGGATGGCCTACCCGATGCGGTGGAAAGGATAATCGGGACCGAGTACGAAAATGCCGATAGCGACTACGACACATTGAACGATTCATATGAGGTGTCGCTGAACATCGACCCGTTGAAGGCCGACTCCAACGATGACGGATTGGTGGACCCTCGCGAGGTCTTGGATGTCCCATTGGACGTCGATGGAGATGGCGCACCCAACGGATGGGATCGGGACAATGACAATGACGGCTTCGAAGATGGTACGGACAAGTCACCCAGTGCCTGTACCGATCTTATAGATACCTTCCATCTGGACCTGAACACTACGGGAAAGCCCCTTTACATTTCCATGCAGCTCAGGCCCAAGAACCCGGAAAAGATGAAATTGATGCTCGGGACACTGGATTGGCCTTACGATGATAAGGGAGTGATGAAGGACCTGGACAATTCGACCGGGGACGTCCTGGTATCGCCGATATTGAAATTGAAGGGGAATGTTTTACCAGCCCAGGATGAAGTGGTCGAATACGGCATGAAGGTCGGGGAAGATGGGGTAAAAGCACCGCTTTCCGCCGAGTGGGAATACGGACGCGTCGTTGGCTTAGGCGCCAAGATATTCTACCCGGGATCGGCAGAACCCATGAATCTGAGCCTGGATATGAGCATAGAATGGGTGGTGACGGGTATCACCGATACCGAGGTAAGGACGATCAAGGCCAATGATCAGAAATACCTGACATCGATGGGCTCAGGATCGGTGAAGGCCAACTCCACCGAGAGGACCGAGCCCCAGCGGTTCGGTTGGGAGAGGATCGGCGAAGACAAGGTATCTCTCAGGACAGCTGGCGGATATTATATCGGGGTGGACATGGACGGAAAGGTAAGATCCGGATTCGAAACGCGCGATGATCAATGTATATTCACGATAAAAAAAGAGACCGGCTACCAATATCTCACCGATGAAAACGGAAATTACTTAGTCCTGCTGGATGACGGCTCGATCGGAACGACAAAGGACAGGTCGGAAAAGGCAAGATTCGTCATTGAGAATGATGGTGTGCGGAAGAACAGCATCACACTCATGACCTATACGGATGAGTTCGTGATAGCGAGTCTAACGATTTCGGAGAATTACGGGACCGATATCGGCCTGGTCTATTCCGAGGACGCGGAGGAGATGATCGCAGCGAACATGGTCCTTACAAGCAGTTACATGAGGAACTATTCTCTCAAATTGGATGAGATTCCCGAATTCCTCCAGGCGAGGAACATCACGATCCGCAATTCAACAGGAAGTTACCAGCATTCCGACCTGGCCGTCAAGGCTGCCCTGGGAACGATGGTTATTGAGGCTTTCGAGACCCTACCTGAGGGAGAGTTGTGTTCCATCACCACCTTAATGGAGGACAGTGCATCCATCGCCGACCTGACGGGTATATCTTCCTTGAACGGCAGCTCTTTTTCTGTGGATATGTCGGATGTTCCAATTATCACGACAAGGCTCATGAAATCGACATGGTACGAACCCCCGTCGAAGGAACCGTTGGGACCCAGTGAATTCCTTTTACGGATCGATCCTTTGCTGGACCCGCTCAAGGATGAGGACAAGAAGTCGATGATCGGTATGGTCCTGTTCTGGAACGTGGGCGAGATACGGGTCATGAAGATAGGTGATGATGTAAAGGGTAACGGGACCGATGAATGGATGGAGGAAGCCTCGAGATGGAGCGGGGCAATAGTAGGAAGCATAAGTTTCGTCATCAATTTCGTGAAGGATTTCGTATTGCCGGTCCTTGAGTTCCTTACGTTCATGTATAAGCAATTCACGACGAGCAGCCAGTTCCTGATCGCGATCATAAAAGGCACTGGCGCATCTGTACTGTACATCCTTAAATCCTTCAAGGACTGGGGCGCCTGGGGTTCGTCTGTCGCTAAGGTCCTTTTCGGGGTGGGGATCGTGATAAGCATCATCGGTTACGTCATAGATGTGGCGCTCCTCATATTCAATCTTGTGGCAATGTACGGCGCTGCTGCTTGCGACCCGTTCCAGATCACATTGACCACGATCTATGCTGTCATGGCTTTTTCATGGATAACAGCCCTGTTCGGAGTAGGCCTCTTCTTCTCGATCCTAACCTTCATACTGAGCCTTCAAGCGATACCGGTAGGTGGCCAGATCGCAGGTTTCATAATCGGAGTGGTAGTGGCCATCGTCGGTTTGCTCTATGCGCTCGAGGAGCTGGTAGTCTCACTAATAACAGGTAAGAGCGGATCCGAATGGGTTATATCCTGGATCATAGGACTGATCTCAGGTGTGTGGGTGCTTACGAGCGTGGACATGGACCTGTTCAGTTCGGAGATATCGATAGATGATGTGACGGGTAACGGTCTCGATTCAAATGACAGGATCGAATTCAAGAACATCTGGGACACTACTGTTACAAGGGATGATAAAGGAACGGCTGACCAGCTCAAGAACTCGTATATCCGACCCGATTACAGGATCTCGGTCCCCATGAACACTTCGGCCGGTCGGGTGTACTTCGAAACCGGCAATTACTCCAAAGTGATATCAAGCCAGGTCACGGACAATGAGAAGAAAGTACGATACGAATCGGGTGCATGGATCAAACCCGGCACCGGGATGGTGAACTATCCTGTGGTCGTTGACCTATTGATGAGCTACTCAAGGTACTATCAGGAATACCTTTTCTGGGGACTCATCCCGTTCGATCCCAAGACCGATTCCTCTGTTTCGGTCCTGGACACCTCGACCCATTATTTCGATATCTTGCCAGCCACAATCGATGAGTTCAACACCTGGAGATATCTGATACATGCTGATGCGGACGGTGACGGGATCAACAATACGGATGAGGTCGGAACGGACCCGATGAGATGGGACACCGACGGGGATGGGCTCGGGGACAAGTACGAGCTGGACATCGGTTATGTGCCAAATGCCTCGGATTCGGATGGAGACGGATTGGTGGACAAGAGGGAGTTGTTCGCACGGATCGATCCGATGGATGAGGATTCGGATGACGACGGTCTGACGGACATGGAAGAGCTCGAGGGATGGGTGATCAATTTCAGCTATTGTGGGAAGGATTTCGAGTGGCACATCATATCGAACCCGGGGTACTCTGACACCGATGGGGACGGGCTCAACGATACCATGGAGTACCTCTGCCTCCTGAATCCAATGTCATACGATACGAACGGCGACGGGATGGACGACGAGCTGCAGGATTATACGACGACAGAGATCGAGCACGTCGAGACGATCGGCGATGATGACGGATACGCTCTCAAATCCTGCTATGGAGTAACTGTCCTGGAGGATGGAGGCTTGATCATGATCGGCACCAAGGATTTTAAAGATGATACCCTTGTGAAGATCGGTCCAGAAGGTGCGATCGTTTGGAATTATACCGATCCGTATTCGCCCTTCGACGGGTTCGTGGATGTGGATTGCGGACCGGACGGGCGGATCTATGCATCCAATTATTATAACTATGACCCAACGGATTCGATCGGGGTATGGGTCCTGAATCCCAATGGGACATATAATTCGACATTGCTGTTCCCGGACTTTGTTGTGGGTGTGCCAAATGCATTTTGGGTAAAAAGTCTGGCATTGGATGACGAAGGAAATCTCTATACATTGAGCACGTCCGATAGGGGCTTTGAACACATAGGATATCCAATTCAAGCCGGAGTGCATCTCGTCAAATTCTATCCGAACGGAACGGTCGCGGACATGTATTCGTTCCCTTCAGGGTCCACTAATCCTTTCCCGGGAGGGATCGAGTCCTTCCCGGACGGGAACTGGCGCGGCACTCTGGACATCGACAGCAAAGGCAACATGTTCATCACGGATCCTTCCAGGGACCGGGTCCTGATCTTCGACCGTGAATATAATTTGCAGTTGGTCTGGGATATGACCCAGTTCGGTGAAGTGAAGGATCTCCAGATCGATGATGATGATAATGTCTACATCTGCGGATACGATGGTAGCCACGACCTGATGCAGAAGTTCGATAGATACCGCAGGGTGATCGCGGAATGGTCCACTGATCTTTACGAGAACTCGGTGTGCCCCGATGGATCGGGTTTCGTCTATGTCGGCGGAGATGCGGCGACCGAACCTTACAGGGGTAGGATAATGAGGTTCTGGGAGAACGTCACTTTCCATCGGGTCTCGGAGAATTTCACTTACACTGATACCGATGGGGAGGGGTTGACCGATGTTTTGGAGGAAACGGGGTGGAACGTGACCGTATCGTTGAAACATGCCTCCATTTCGTACCATATCAATTCGAGCATTAATTTAGTAGATACGGACATGGACGGATTGGATGACCTGGAAGAGTTCGAACTGGGATCGGATCCAAGGAATATAGATTCCGATATGGACTCTGTCCCGGACCCGACAGAAGCACAGACCGGGACAAATCTGACATCATGGGACACGGATGGGGACGGACTAGGGGACGGACAGGAGGAGACGTTCAATAGCGATCCGTTCAGGACCGATTCTGACGGGGAGGGTCTGTCGGACCTCTTGGAGCTCATGCAGGGGTCCGATCCCACCGTTAATGATACGGATTCGGACGGTTTGAGCGATCTGTCCGAATGGGAGCTCGGATGGGCGCCCGTCTCTCCCGATGCTGACGGCGATTTCATGTTCGACGGCGATGAACTGGGCCTGGGTTGCGATCCGAACGATCCTGACAAGGACAAGGATGGGATCGATGACGGCTACGAACGGCTTTTCATGACCGATCCCAGGAATGGTGACAGCGATTCGGACGACCTTCTGGATGGGTATGAGGTCGATTTTCGTCTCGATCCGAATTCCAACGATACCGATAAGGATGGTATGACCGATCCAAGGGAACTGGAGGTCGGTTACAACCCCAGGAAAGGCGATTCAGATGGCGACGGTACCCCTGACGGGAGCGATATGGACTATAGTATCGAACTGGACGAGGATGTCGTCATCGCGATCGATGAGAGCCTTACCAGCTCCCAGTTCCTGTTAGACCTCTCAGGCCATACGGGAACCAAGAAGGTCAGCCCTGAAGACCTCTTGAAGGATCATAAAGGGTCCAAATACATCGTTATCGTAGGCAGACCCTCCGCCCTGGATGGGACCGCAGGATCCATCGTAAGGAACCTGCTTATCGATAGCGGTGACCTGCTCGAGAAGATGGCATATTCGGACGAGAACCGGTGCGTAGTCAGATACGGTGTCTGGTCGCCCCAGCAGACGGTCATCCTGTTGTCGCAACCGTATCCGAACGATTACAACAGGGTCCTGGGGATCCTAAAGAGCATGAGGATGGCGATCGGGGATGGTACCGTACTTGCAGATTTCGTGTCCCCTTGCTCCCTCTTCGACCTCAGTTATCTGGATTCGATACGAGAGACCGATTCCTCCGTGGCGGGGTCCTTCAGGACGAACCTGACCTTCCGGACGGAGGTATCTCTCCTCAATGATCCGGCACCGCTGGAGATCCTATCCAACGCCAATGCGCTTGGCCCCGATGAGGTTTCGATGGAAAAGTACGTGAGATCGAACATCACGAACATCAACGGGACCAAAATAGATGACAGGGCGCTAAAGGGCGTAAGCCTCAGGGTCTATTACACATTGGACGATCTGGACCTGACGAACGACGGGGATGCCCTGGACCCGGAGGACCTCAACGAGACCACGCTTATCATGTGCGGGAACCACAACGGGACATGGGTCCAGCTCTCCGAGGCCGATTGGATCAGCGAGACAGGGGTCGATACGACCGACCTAACGGTCGCTGGAAAGGATTATGCGGGATATTTGTGGATGAAGGGCGATCATCTCTCCACCTACGGTATAGCCGGGAAGCGCAACACGCCAAAGACGTTCGTCCTTAGCGTGGGCCCGATCCAAGGCGAGGACGGGATCCCGATCCCTGGAGCCAATGTCAGTCTAGTATTCTCGAGAACGGAGTACAAGAACGCTACCGGGATCGATGGTCTGACATCGTTCGTGCTTTCGGAAGAGCTCCTCGGTAACAATGTGATAGTGAGCATTGAAAAGGTCGGTTATGAGCCGGTCTTCTACTCGACGACCATCACCCAGGAAGGACGTCTCGGGTCATCGCCGCCGAACCTTGAAAGGATCGAAGCTGGCGAGGATGATGACGAGAATGGAACGAACGTGGGCCTTTTCCTCATCATCATAGCGGTACTGTTCTTACTGCTGATAGTTGCCATTGCCCTGCTATTGAGAAGACGGAAGGACCAAATTGAGGAATGAACCACCTAGGGGCCCCTTTGATCGGAATAGGTCAAAGGCCGGGTGGAGAACGGGTGGGATGGCCGCCAAAACGCCATCTTCAGGACATCTGTTCGACAGAAATATCGCAGCGGTCCAGCTTTAAGGAACTAACGATCAGGAAAATCATTATCTATCTGTAACTATGATGTTGATTCCATGAAGAGGAGCTCAGGATCGACATTAATTCTAACGGGTGGCCTGACATTCCATATGGTCCTTGACGGTGAGAAGCCCGATATCTACTCTCTTCCAAGACCTGATTGGTACTTCACCGAGGTGGATGAGAGGAAGGACCCTTACATGAGATGGAAGGCATGCTGGGAGGGAGATGAAAGATGCCTTGAGGTCAGGAGATCGGCCTCCGAGAACCTCATGTACTGGAAGAAGGTCCTTGAGACCTACGGTCCGGTCGATGAGGAAAGCAGGGCAGGATCGATGAAGGACAGGGAATACCTTCTGGGACTGACCGCCATGAGGATCAATAGATGGGACGCACTGTTGGACCTTATAGATAGGCAATTCGAAGGACCTATCTGAGAAGTTCCGTTCGCTTAACGAGCTTCCAGGCACCATCGGTCCCAAGGGCCCTATCCAGTTCGTTGAACATGTGCTCCCTCTCTGCGACGAATGGTAGGGGATAGTTAACTTCAATGGCTCTCTTCCTATGGTCAAGGGCCTCATGGAACTCCCCTTTGTGCAGGTGGAAGAGCGCCCACTTCGACTCGATCCAGGACAATCCGCAAGTATCTCCCGACTCCCAGCAGATGCTCTCCGCCCTCCTCAGGAACCTGCCTGCCTTGGTCAGGTCCTTTCTGGAAAGCTCGATATCGGCAAGGTCAATGAGGGCCCAGGTCTCCGAATACCTGTTCCTCGCGGTCCTTGCGCTCCTCAGTGCCGCTTTCAGGTCCCGTTCGGCCATCTTCTGCTGTCCCATCATGAGATAGGTGTGGCCTCTGCCCTGGTATGCTATAGAGAGCAAAAGAGGCATTCTAAGGATCTTCTGGACGTTAACTGCCTTCGTCATGGCATCCAATGAACCCTCATAGGACCCTTTCATGGTCAGGATGTTCCCTCTGATCGTCCAGATGGACCCCCTATGAGCGGGGTCGACGACCTCCTTCTCGATATCATCCAGGAGCGATAGGGCCTTTTCGAGGTCGTTCCCTCTTCTGTACGTTTCCACCAGGCCCAAGCTCGCAAGGAACCATTGGTTCCGGGTCAGGGCACTGCCTTCGGCAAGGACAAGCTTGAAGACCTTTTCCGCCTCTCCCAGTCTTCCCTGGCATTTGGAATGGTCGGCCAGGTGCAAGAGGAAGGTTGTCCGGTCATTGCTGACCATTGACGACATCTTGAAGGAGTACCACCCGTAGATGGTCGTTCTCAGCATATCCTCATGATAGGACATGTCACATCCCCTGCAACTGGTGGACGTTCCGGTACCAAGAAAGGGCAATTCCCTTGTCAATTCAAGGTCCTTCAGAAGGGAGGGAAGGTCGAACGACGGTTCTGAGATATAATGGGACAATAGAAGCGTCCTATCGTAGGGGTCCTGAAGGGAGCGGTACATATCGAGCAATCTGACCTTTGAGCCGATCATATGCATCTCCGGTACAAGGTGACATCCTCTCAGTTCCTTCTTCACGACCGATATCCTCTTCCTTCCCTTGGGGGTGATCCAATATCTAGAGGCGGTCCCGGTACTGGGCGTTCCCTTGTTCTTGACCAGGAGCCTATGCTTGTACAATCTGGAAATATATACCCTGAAGGACCCTTCGGTCACATCCAAGGCTCTTATGAAGAGCTCCCTGTCGAACCCTGCCCCTCCGTCAGGCCTTGAGAGGATGTCATCAAATGACACCAATATCACATCGTACTTGGAAACCCTCATCTCATCAATCCACCCTGGCAAGGAGCGATTTGAAAGTGTGTCTCTACTATTTCATCCCATCCATTCAAAAATGAGAAAAGGAGGTGATAGGGCCAATGTTCTGTCCGATCTATGGTAGGAAGCTAAGGACAGGAGGAGATGGGCTCACTGGAAATAGTACTTACCCTCACGGAGGTCCGACAGCTCTATCGTGATATTGTCCCCCTTGATCTCATGAGGGAGATATCCCGGCCAGCACCCCCCACCTCTCTGGTTCTCTGTGCCGAGCTGGGAGACAGTGAACGTATTACCGCAGTTCATGCATTTCGCCGATGAGCCGACCTGGGCATACCCCTTGTCCGCTGCATAGCAGACGTCACAGGCATCGAAAGCCGTCCTTATGCCTGCGGACCTGTCGGAGACTATGAAGTACCTCACCCTGACACCGTCGATGGAATTGGAATAGTAATGGAACTTGCCATCACTTACCTCTGATAGAGGAATGGTGACGATGTCGCCCGAGACCCTGTCAGAGACATCCGTCGCTTTGGCAGGTCCCTTTTCTTGGGTGAGCTGTTTGTATAGGACAACCCCCAAAATTACGGCCACCAACATCCCTATGACCGTGAAGAGCACGATCCTGCGTTTCCTATGCACTGCCTTAAGCCTTTCCTCAGCGTTCTTGGTCATATCAGTTCACCTTCCTATCATCGGCTATGACTCTTCCATCGGAGAGCGTTATGACTCGGTCCCCCCATCTGGCCAGTTCCGTGTCGTGGGTGACGAACAGAATGGTCTGGCCCTTCCTATGGAGCTTAGCTAGGACCTCCATCACCTTCTTTCCATTGCTCCTATCAAGGTTCCCAGTGGGTTCGTCCGCCAGGATGATGGAGGGTTCGTTTATGACCGCCCTGGCAATGGATACCCGCTGCTGTTCCCCTCCCGATAGTTTGGTGGGGGTATGACCCAACCTGTCGGCCAACCCGACCTCTGTGAGGACATTCTGGGCCGAGCCCTTGTCCACAACACTGTGGAAGAACTGGGCTATCTCGACGTTCTCCAGGGCTGTCAGGTAGGGGATGAGATTGTACTGCTGGAAAACGATACCTATATTGTTCCTCCTGAAGACGGTCAGCTCCCTGTCGGACATGGATGTCAGGTCCTTCCCCAGCACCTCTATGGTACCTGAAGTGGGCCTCTCCATGCATGAGATCATGTTAAGCAGGGTGGTCTTGCCCGACCCGGAGGCCCCCATCAACACGGTCCAATCGCCCTGGTAGATGTCCAGGTCCAAACCGGAGATCGCCCTTGTATCTGGAGGGTAGGTCTTCACCAGGCCCTTGATGGAAACAGCGACCTTATCCACCGTTTCAATCCCTCCTCATGAGAAGGGCTGGTTCTATCCTCATTGCCATCCTGACCGGGATTATGGACGCGACAAGTACGATCAGGGCGGATACGGCGATGGATAGGGGTAGGACCTCGAACCTTGCGGAGATACCGCTGTCGAAGACGTAGCTACCTATGATCTGTGCTGTCAGGAGGCCTGTCCAGAATCCTATGGACCCGGATATGAGCGCTACTATGAGGCCTTCGGCAAGGATAAGGGACATGATATCAAGGTTGGTGGCGCCAACGGTCTTCATCAATGCGATCTCCCTCCTCCTCTCGACGACGCCCAGTGCCATGGTCGTCATGACCACCAGGACCGAAGCGGCAAGCGCCACGATCGTTATCATTCCCACCAGGTCCTTGACGATGTTGAGAGTGTCCATCTCGGCCATGGCAACCTGTTTGACCGTTCTGACCTCGATCCCGGGGATCTGCCCTTCGATAATCTCTGCTACATCCTCGACGGGGCATTCATTGCATAGAGCGGAGATGTGCATTATGGAGACCATCCCCTCCTTGTTCGTCAGGTTCTGTACTGCATCCAGGTCGGCAAAGACCCTCGAATCATCGTCGCCCCCTGTCATGACAATACCGGAGATCGTTGATGCCATCTCCCTCTCGAACAGTGTCGGTACACCGTTCACGAACGTCGTTTCGGAATAGGATAGCCTTATTGGGTCACCCAATCCCTTCTTCAATGTTGCTGCGGCTCTGTGACCGAGCAGGACGGTCGAACCGTTCGTCGGGTAGCTGCCCTCGAGCTCCCACCAGAGATTGATCCTCTCCAGCTGGTCGAACCAGGTCCCGCCAAGTATCAGTTCGGTCCTGTTATCGACCTTCACTATGGAGTAGAGGAGCGCGTTCTTTCCCAGGATGCCCTTGACCTTGTCGCCGAAGACATCCAGGGGCAGGTCACGAATGAGCTGTGCGTCCTTCTCGGCTATGTAGTTAGTCTCTGAGACAGTGCCTATAGGGATCCCACCGACGTTGAGCTCGATGTCCTCGCTCCTTGGGAGAACAACTATGTTAGGGCCAAAGGCCCGAAGCTCGCTCGCTATCTCGTCCTCCACATCAAGGGTGACCATAATCAATCCGGAACCTACGGAGATACCTATGAGAAGGGCGACGGCCGGTAGGATGAACCTGGTCTTGTGGGACATGAAGGACCGGATGAGGACCTTACCGTACATCTCTTGTGACCGACCTTGTTTACAGCTAGAATAGGATATGGGACCGTATTTACGTTAGACGCCTGAAAAAGGTTTGAACTATCATCTCAGTAACCAATAGGGCGTTGGCTGGTCCTACAACAGCTTTGACTTGGTCCACTCGTGGAATACCACTGCGCTCCTCAGGAGCCTTTCGGCATCCCTCTTCGAAATGGCCTCGCCCATATAACCCGCATGTGATCTCATATCAAGGGCCGATCTCAGGTTCTCCTTCTGGGAGGGGTCTTTGATGATGGTCGCTGCATCGGAATGGAGCTTGAGGCATTCCCTATGGTCCATGGAAGCTCTGAAGCCCAGTACGTATATTGTGAAGGCATCGTTGGAATTGATGAGGGACTGGATGGCGATGAACGCTGCAACATTGTACCTGCCGGCCATCATGCTCTCTTCGGCGCTATCCAGGAACTCCTTGGCCTGTTTAAGATATAAGGAAGCCTTTGTCTTCATGATGCTTTTAGCCATTCCTCCTCACCATAGAGCATTAAACCCTCGTCAACCACCCTCAGGATGAACCCATCGTATCTCTTTATCCTTTCCCTCATCTCCGATCCGGAGATGTATATGGGCGATATGATCGTGTCGTGGTCTATCAGGAACCGATCTATGAGTTTGGAGTCGTTCCTTTTTGAACTTGCCTTTTTCAATATGATAAGAAGATCTATGTCTCCCGGTTCGAAGGCACCTTTTCTGACCGTGGAACCGAATAGGAGCACGTTCTTCACACCTTTCTTATCAAGCTCCTTGACGAACTTCCTTGCTATGGACAGATGGACGCTCTTTTCCTGTTCGAACAGGACCCGGACCTGGTCGGAAAGAAGATGAGATACATTGTAATTGATGATGTTCGTCCTTCCAACCTTTCTTGCCTTTATCAGTCTCGAACGGATCAGCGACATGACGGCTGGATGGGCGCTCCCGTAGGGAATGTTGAGCGTCCTAGATAGGTCTCTGACCGTGAACTGCATATCAGGGTGAGAGGACAGTTCCCTCAGGATGATTACCTTGGTCTTTGACCCGAACACCTTTTCGAGCATGGGTACAAGAAGCGTTCCGGTGTATATTATATTATCGAAATTTCGATATCAATATCGAAAAACCGATATAGGTCTGTCGGTCCGGACCTTAACATGGGTTCCAATGGCGCCTAATGGGTCCTATCGGACCTAACAAGTTCCCTCACCCTCTCGTCCAGGTCAGGGTGGGTAGCCAGCAGCTGCCCGAAAAAGTTCCTTTTCCCATCTATCTCGAAATTCCCATCTATGGCTCCCCGGACCATATCATGGGAATCGCTCCTCCCTGTTCCCAGCTTTATCATCGTTGAAACGGCCTTGTTTAGGTCCCCGCAGGCTGCGAGCCCGGCCCTGTCAGCGGAGTATTCCATGGACCTGGAGAGCCTGCCCCTGAGGAAGATGAGCTTGAAGAGCAGTATGGGCAGGTACAGGAGCCATGGTACTCTGATCACAGTATCATCAAGGAGTGTCTTAATCGTGAAATGGCGGAGCTTTATGTGGCCGAGCTCGTGGCCTATCACGAACCTGAGCTCTCCGGGGTCCATGTTGTCGATAAGACCTCTGTTGAGGACAAGGACCGGGGAGAACACACCCCTGGTGGACGCGTTGAGACCCATGTCGGGTGAGACATATGACCTTGGGACCTCGGTCCCCAATCTCGAAGATGCCTCTGTGATCATCTTGAATAGTGCAGGATGAGATGTCCCATCTATCGGGTCTGATGTGTTCTTTAGATGGCTGTTGTGGACAGAGACTATGATGAGGGCAATTATTAGCCCGAACAAACCCCAGAGGCAGCAGAGGCCCCATGTGATGATGCTCATAATGGTGAAGAGGATGCTTGCGATGATGAGCGCTATGAAAAGGTCGGTCCGCTCCCTGGGGTGCCTGATATTGTGACCGGAGGTCATCTCTGGAGGAGGTCCTTCCAGGATAGAAAAGGGTTGTGTTCAAATAGCTTCCAGATAGGATGATCACAGGAACTCGGTCCACTGGTAGAGCACTTTCCTCCGACAAGGCTATTTAAAGATTGCTCATTACAGGTGTGCAAATGGGATTAAATGGACCTGACCTAGCCTGTCCAGGCAACAGGTGATACCATGAACATCAGACCTAGCATTCCCCTTGGAGGTCATATGGAACGTCCATTCCTCTCTTCTTTGCTCTTTTTAGTTCTCCTGATCATGCTGCAGACCGTCCCTTTCTCCATGGGTGCTGTACAGGGCCCGGAGGTGGTTTCAGGTTCACGATTGACGTTGGACGATCATGGCCACATCGAAGGTTTCACTGTCTGGATAGAGTTCCCCGAACCGCTCGACATCGTGTTCTGCACCTCCCATGTCCGTTTGTTCGTCTATGGGAAGGAGGAACGCTCGATCGATAGTCCGGACTTCCAGTACGAGTACTCTTGGAGCATGGACAACAGGACGTTGACCATCAGCTCCGGTGATGCCGAAATGTCGGACGAGGACATTTTCTCGTTCACGGTCTCGATATCCCTTCCTTTGAGGACACATGATGGGGACATGTTATGGGAGGACAGCCAAAGGACGGAGATAGAGCTCACATTTGGGAACGCTGACGATTTCGACCCTGGTTATGGGCCGTTTGATATCCTGAGGGTCTTCATCCTTCCCTTCGTCCTCATGGTGTTCGTCCTGATAGCGATAGAAGTGGTCCTAAGGTTGACCGTCAAGGCAAGGGACATTGACAAGGTAATGTCGACCACGGAGACCCTCCTCAAGCTCATAGAAAGGACCGAGAGGATGCTCAGGATAAGGCTGGTCATCACACTGCTCATCGTATCTGTCCTCATCATCGCCTACGTTTCCCTAATGGCCCTTGCCCTTGTTTCCTTCACGCTTGCGATGGTGATGACCTGGGCTGCGATATTCTATCTGAGCCCGTGGGCCATCCTCGTCGTGACAACCGTTCTCTATCTGGTATTCCGGAGGGAGGACCTGGTCTGGAGGAAGAGGCTAGAGCATCTGAGAGATCAGCAGAGAAAGTTCCTGCATGACCTGGACAAGGAGTGATCGGTTGGAAGGAGCTGAACAAGGGATCAAAAGGCCTGACATTTACGTCATTGCCAGGTTCCTCGAGAAGCTCTGGGCTGCCGGTAAGCCTATGAAGAAGACACGTCTTCAGATGGCGGTCGGATTGAACTATGGTACCTTTAGAAGGTACCTCAACTGGTTGCTGGAACGTGACCTGGTCGCCATAACCCTCGAACAGGGTGGCGTCGAGCATGTCACCTTGACGAAGAAGGGATTGGGGTCCCACGATCAGATCGTGAACTGGATAAATTCGATGATACCGGACGAGCTCTGAACGTTTCGTCGGACCCATACTATATGAAATTTCCTCACCTTCGATACGCAATGGCGGTGAGGCCCCGATTTATATACCCCCCAACATCCGAGCCTTGGTGAAAAAAATGGCTCGGGAACAAGGAAGGACCGTCGGTCGATCATACCAAAGACCTTTAAAAACAATCGATAGAGGCTACCAATCCGCCTTTAACCTCTCCTCGGGTGCTAGCCCCGGGAGTGTCGCAATGAGAAAGGCAGATGAAAGGATGGGCACGGGTCTCGGAGCATTCTTTGCGTGTATCATGTTATTGATACCGGTCATGACGATGATCACAGGTCTCGGTGGGTCATCTCTGATAGATAATGATGGTATGGACCCTGAGACCATCTATGATCTTGAAGCAGTAGGGAATGGCCCCTTCATCAAGAACCATGGACAGTGGAATGAAGATGTAAGGTTCATTGCCGGAACATCGTTCGGTTCTATAGGTATCGGTGATGGATGTATCTATTATCACATTGATAGTAAGGTAACTGCCCCAACCATGGATGAAGAGCTAGGATATGTTGTAAAGGTCACTTTCATAGGAGCTGAGGGTGGTGCTCCAATAGGCTCCATGCCCCTTGCCACCAGGTACAATTACTTCATAGGGAACGACCCCACTAGCTGGGCCACCGATGTTGAATGTTATTCCTCAGTGGTCTACGAGGAGATATGGGCTGGAGTGGACCTTGTCTACCACAATGAGAACGGGAAGCTGAAGTACGATCTGGTACTGGATGCTGGCGCAGATATCGCGGATGTCCGGATGAAGGTCGAAGGGATCAGTGACCTGGTGGTCAGGGACGGATCTCTGTATATGGTCCTAGACGACCGGACTGTCCTCACCGATTCATCTCTCAAGGTCTATTATATGGATGATGGAGGGATCATAGATGCGGATCTCTGGGTGGACGGAAATACTTACGGTTTCCTGCTCGGGGACCACGACAGTTCAAGAGCGATCGTCATCGACCCGGAGATAAACCTGAACGCTCTGAACTTCTCCACCTATGTGGGAGGGTCCGGAGATGATGAACCTTATGGTATGGACATAGGGTTGAACGGGGATGTCTTCGTATGTGGTTACACTCAATGTGAGGACCTCCCGACCACGCCAGGGGCCTACAGGACAACAAAGGTGATAGGATGGCACACAGGTTTTGTCCTCAGGCTCTCAGCCGATGGTAAGGACCTTGTGTACTGCACCTACATTGGGGGCAGCGAGGGCGACTATGCAACAGATATCCATTTAACGCCCAAAGGTTCGGTGATCGTCACGGGTTTCACGCATTCCAGCGACTTTCCGGTCACCGATGATGCCTATGACAGCTCCCTCTCCGGTTATTACGACAACTTCGTCCTGGAGCTAGGACCGACCGGGTCCACGCTCATTGGTTCGACCCTGATAGGAGGGGAGCAGAACGAGGGCTATCCGGAGATGGACCTGGATGAGGACGGGAACGTGTATGTTGTGACCACTACCAACTCTACCCGGTTCCCGGTGACGGACGATGCAATCCAGGACTCCCTCTCTGAAGGACAGTCGGAGGAAAAGGTCGACCTCTGCATATTCGTGATGGACCTTGCGAACATGGAACTGGTCTATTCCACCTATCTCGGTGGGACCGACTGGGAATTCCCGTCCGACATCGTTTGTGGGTCCACCGGCATGGTCTATGTCGCAGGTCAGACCTGTTCAAAGGACCTGGATGTGACCCAGGGGGCCTACGCCACAACATTGAGCGGTGATTGGGATGGGTTCATCCTAAAGGTGAGCACTAAAGACGGCAGACTGATGATGGGGACATACTTCGGAGGCTCCGATTACGATGCCATCTATGGAATTGATATCCATGGAGAGGGAGACCTCTATGCCTGTGGACAGACGTACTCTTCCGATCTGCCTGTTTCAGAAGGGGCATACGACCAGAACCTTGACGGTGGGACCGATGGGTTCGTTATGATCTTGAACCGTACAGATTCGTCACTGACCTGCTCTACCTACATCGGTGGGAACGATGAGGATTGGCTTAGATCTCTCAAGATAGACCCATTCGGGTCCGTTCACACTGTAGGGTCTACGGCATCCACTGATATCCCGGTCCAGTACATGGCCCTTCAGATGGAGTATGCCGGGAGCACCGATATTGTGTATTTCAAGATGACAAAAGATGCAGGATCGATATCTTATTCAACCTATTTGGGCGGTTCAGGCCATGAGTTCCAATCAGACTCCGAATTAGCCATCGATCCGTCGGACGGGACCCCGGTGATTGCAGGGTCCACAAGTTCAGCTGATTTTCCAACAACGGCCGGAAGTTATGATACGAGCTATGATATCATAAGTTCCGACAAGGACCTATTTGTGACCAAGCTCTATCCGGAATTGCCGCCTGGCCTGCCTGTGGTCAGAAAGGTCATTGCCGGTGATTCCTTTGTGAACCTGACGTGGGAGATACCCGTTCAGAACCAGACGGTACCGGTCCTTGATTTCGAGATATTGAGAGGGACTGTACAAGGGCTACTGGAGGTCATCGGTCTTTCCGGGGCCGAGGTGTTCTACAATGATTCGACCGTGACCAACGGCATCATTTACCGCTATGCTGTCAGGGGAACTAACGAGATGGGTGCGGGACTGACCTCCCTCGAGGTCACTGCTAGACCGGGGACCAGGCCCACGGCACCGAGGAATCTGACGGCTGACCATGCCGATGCAACGGTCGTTCTGAGCTGGGACGCACCCGAGAAGGACGGCGGATGGGAGGTATCGCATTACCTGATATCCAGGACGAACCTGTCCTCTGGAGGGATCGTGACCGAAATAGATGATGTCAAGGAGCATACCTATACCGATCATGGCCTGGTCAACGGTCTGGGGTATTCCTACACCGTAAGTGCGGTCAACGAGCTGGGTACCTCAGAGCGGTCCATACCGGTCACAGTGGTTCCCATGAGGGTACCGGACCCGCCAAGGGACCTGACGATATCGTGTGGACCCGGTCATTCCCTGCTCGAATGGAAGCATCCGGAATATGACGGTGGGTCCCCCTTGACATCTTACAGGGTCCATCGTGTGTCCGAGGATGAAAGTATTACCGTTTTCGAGCTTCCCGTCGAAGTCTCGACCCTAAACGACACCGGTGTGTCTAACGGTAAGGGATATCTCTACTGGGTCACCGCATGTAACATGGATGGCGAGTCCGAACCCTCGAACGAGGTCCCATCCTACCCCATGGACGTCCCAGGTTGCCCCCAGGACCTCAAGGCTGAGGTATCGGACGGGGTCGTATCTCTCAGATGGGGACCTCCCTTGACAGATGGTGGATCGCCGGTAAGGGGATATTCCGTATCCAGGAACGATGGTAATGGCTGGAACGAGGTCCAGCAGGTCCTGCCAGAGGTCCTTACCTTCACGGACAGGTCTATTGATAACGGAATGACCTACCGTTACAGGGTGAATACTTGGAACCTTGTAGGAACATCTCCATACAGCAATGAGGTCGCTGCTGCCCCGTTGGGCTGTCCTTCGGTCCCTATTGGATTGACAGGTACGTCTGGAGATGGGTATGTCCTGATCTCTTGGGAAAGGCCAGATGATGGAGGGGCGGGGATATCATCATATTCCATCCAGCGGAAGGACCAGATGGCCGAGTACGGGCCATATATGGAAGTGTCTGGTTCCGTCCTAGGCTTCAATGATACCCACGTTGTGAACGGCAACAGGTACCAATACCGGGTCAGGGCGGTCAATTCCGTTGGCGTGTCCGGCTTTTCCGATGAAGCATCCTTCATCCCCGCAGGATTAAGCGACCCTCCTACGGGATTGACCCTGTCCAGGCTCAGCGTTGGTATCCTCATGGAATGGAAAGCACCGGAGGACACCGGTGGTCTGAAGCTGTCCGGTACCAGGATCTACAGGGGAACGACCATGACAGGTCTGACCCTCCTTACCGAGGTCGGAAGGGGAGGAGTCTCTTATAGGGACCTGGCAATAGAGAACAGGACGACCTATTACTACGCTGTCAGTTCCCTGAACTCACTGGGAGAGGGCAGACCGTCCGAGGTCCAGAGCATTATCCTATCGACCGTACCGGGGGTTCCACTTAACCTATCCGTGGTGGCTGGGAACGGATGTGCCATCATATCCTTCATGCCCCCGACAGATGACGGAGGATCGCATATTGTACGGTTCGAGGTCTTCAGGATGATGAAGAACGACCAGTGGAACCAGGTCGCTCTGCTGGGGGTCGGTACGTTCTATTGGACAGATGGGAACGTGACGGAAGGGCAGACCTACATCTACAAGGTCAGAGCGTTGAACGAGAGGGGAGTAGGTCCCTTCTCATCGACGGTCGAGGTCTCGATAGGTACGGATGCGCAGGAAAACGAGGATGACGGGGACGATAAGATAGGTCTCATTTTACCGATCGTTATCCCTGTCATCATGATGCTAGCAATACTGGCTGGAGCGGGTTTCCTGGTGTTGAGGGTAAGGTCCAAGAGAGCCCTTTCAAGGATAGAGGATAAAAGTAATTAGTGACCACATCATTGATAAGGACCACCCAAAGGGAGCGATGGTTGTCCTATCGCTCCCTTTTTTTTTTAAGTCCACGAGAAAGTTTTAATATTTGATGTTACATATATCTAACATAATGTTAGACCTATACAACATAACGATGTGGTCAGAACGGCAGATAAAGGAGGTTTAAGATATGAAAGAGAGAAAGGACGCCTTGGAGAGGAAGTATGGATCGGGCAAGGCCAAAGCGATGATGATGATGGTCCTAGCGGTCATCATAGCATCGAGCTTCATCGTATATGCCATCACATCAGGGAACATCGGGTATTCCCTTGTTCTGTTGGTAATAGCCACGGTCCTCCTGGTCGTTTTCGGATTGTTCGCCATCAGAAGGTACAGGGATGCTGAAAAGGGATTACCTTTCGAGGATGAGAGGAGCAGAAAGGTCATGGAAAAGGCGACCTCGAGGTCCTTCTTCGTTTCCTTATATACGTTACTCTTCATAGGTTGGCTTTCAGAGGACATAGTCCACTTCAGGGACGTAAGCCAGGCAACAAGCGCGGTCATCCTGGTACTTGCCATTTCATTCTTCATCTGCTGGGTCTATTACAACCGTAAGGAGATCTGAAATGAGGAACCACATCAAGGAGCTCAGGGCCCGGTACGATCTGACCCAGGAGGACCTTGCCAGGATGGTCGGTGTCAGAAGGGAGACCATAGTGTTCCTGGAGAAGGGAAAGTACAATCCATCGCTCAGGTTGGCCCATGATGTAGCAAAGGCATTGAGGACGACGGTCGATGGACTGTTCGTCTTCGATGAGGAATGAAGGGATGGAAGCGGGGTTGAGAAGGAAGAGAGAGGCATTGATAAAAAAGGCCGGTCATGCGTTCCATATGGAAAGGCCATGTTATTTCAACACTGGCTGTTGTTCCTTCAGCGACGGCGATGTGACGGGGATAGAGATAGCCGAGGGGTACATCAGGCTTGTGAAGTGGCTCAACGATGCTGGAAGACCGAATACATAGGTCTTGCAGGGATCCTCGCTCAAGACCGTCTTCGATGCTCTATGAACTGGAACGACCGGCGTTGACAACCAGAATTAAAATATCCACCAGTAGATTACGGTCAAGGGGGATATCTCGTGGAAACGAAAGTGTCAATAGGTCTGCTATTGATAGGAGCATTGCTGCTGACAAGCCTGATAAGTGGGAGGTCCGATGGTTCGGAGCCAAAGTTGAGGACGAGCCTGGCATGGTCTAGCGCTTCGTTCATAGGTGAGGATGCCAACGATTACTCAGGGATTTCGATCGGCAGCGCAGGGGATGTGAACGGCGACGGTTATGACGATCTTCTGATAGGAGCCTATGGTGATGACGATGGTGGTGCGGATGCAGGCCAAGCATACTTGATCCTCGGCGCAAAAGATGGATGGGCGATGGATAGGGATCTATCCATGGCCAGCGCCTCTTTTTGGGGTGAGGATGCTGGTGATGAAGCCGGTCGGCGTGTTGCAGGAGCAGGGGACGTCAACGGTGATGGCTATGATGATATCCTGATCGGAGCTCCTATGGATGATGATGGAGGGATTAATGCTGGTCAGACCTACCTCATCCTTGGAAAAGCAACAGGTTGGACGATGGATGTCGATCTTTCCACAGCTAGCGCGTCATTTTGGGGAGAGATGGCAGGCGATATTTCCGGGGGGAGTATATGCGGAGCGGGAGATGTCAATGCCGATGGTTATGACGATATCCTGATCGGAGCGGATGGAAGCGACGCCGGCGGCTCTCTATCTGGCCAGTCATATCTTATCTTAGGTAAGAAGACCGGCTGGGCGATGGATACCGGTCTATCGTCATCGAGCGCCTCCTTTTGGGGTGAAGATCCAAATGATGGGGCAGGTCGTTCCGTCGCAGGAGCCGGGGACGTCAACGGTGATGGCTACAATGATATCCTGATCGTAGCAACATTGGATGATGATGGTGGTTTGACAAATAGAGGCCAGACCTATCTGATATTGGGAAAACAATCCGGATGGGCAATGGATACGGACCTTTCTACCGCCAGCGCATCATTTTTAGGAACGAATACGGATGATCAATCTGGAATTTCAGTATCTGGTGCAGGCGATGTCAACGGGGATGGATATGGCGATTTCCTTATCGGGGCCAACCTGAATGATGGTGGTGGCAGTAATTCAGGTCAGGTATACCTGATATTCGGAAAGATGTCCGGGTGGTCCATGGACATCGGTCTTTCGGCATCTGATGCATCTTTCATTGGAGAGGAGCTGAACGATCATCTTGGTGAATATGTTTCAGGAGCGGGCGATACGAACAATGATGGTTATGATGACATCTTTGTCGGAGCAATGGATAACGATCAGGGTGGTCCCAATGCTGGTCAGGCGTATTTGATATACGGAAAGGCAACCGGATGGTCGATGGGCACAGATCTGACGACATCTGCTGGATCGTTCCGTGGAGAAAAGGGGGCCGATATGGCCGGTATTGTTGATTCAGCAGGGGACGTCGATGGGAATGGGTATGCTGATTTAATGATATCAGCTATGTATAATAATGAAGGGGGATCCGCTGCGGGTCAGACCTACCTGATCCTATCCCATGCGGATCCGCCCGGGCCTAGGAACCTAAGGACCTCGCTCGCTAGCGATCAGGCCCAGATCACGCTTCGGTGGGATGCACCAAATACCTGGGCAGAGCCGCTACAATGCTACAGGATCTATCGATCGACGGACGGATCCGATTATCAATACCTTGGCTGGACCGGGACCTCTACAAGGACGTACGTCGACAGTTCCGTCGCGGTCGGATCGACATACCGGTACGAGGTGATAGCGGATTACGATCAGGGTGACAATTATCAGGGCAAGGCAATGATATCGATCCTTTGCGATATCGACACAGATGGTGACGGGGTCGGCAACATGGCGGATTGGGACGATGATGGGGACGGTATTGCGGACCAATCCGATGCGTTCCCTATAGACAAGGTCGAATGGCTTGACACGGACCTCGACGGTGAGGGGAACGAGGCGGACAAAGATGACGACAACGACGGGATCGGCGATACCGACGATGTCGAACCACTGAACCCGTTGAACGGTGTGAAGCTCGATCTCGCCAAGATGAGTTCGGACCTCTTCGATACACGGGATGAGATCACGCTCCTGCTCGAGGGGATCGGATTCGATCTGGAGAACATCAACGACACGTTGATCGAGAGGATAGACGAGCTGGACCTCAAGATATCTGCCCAGCTCTATCAGCTCAGGGCATTGATCGAGAGCGTGAACGCGTCGGTCCAGACCAGATTATCCCGGCTCGATACGGACCTTACAGCATTCAGATCG